>CAZVYD010000005.1:0-41045 GCA_964631575.1 uncultured Candidatus Bathyarchaeia archaeon | reverse complement strand
TGGTAGCCCGGGGGAGATTCGAACTCCCGTCGACGGGTGTCTTCTCTTTTGCGATCCAGAGCCCGTTATCCATGTTCGTGGTCTGACCCACTTTGACCGCTAGATTCGGCGGCTGACTATTCTAACTAGCCTCGACCGGGCTTCGTTCCGGGCTGCGTAGAAGACGCGGGCAAAAGTCCTTTAAGGGTTTCTGACACATCAGAGGAACCTACGCTTGGCAGCGATAGATGTCTTGTTTTCTAGCATTGAGAACCTTCGTTACCTCTGCGTTGTTCAACGAGTCGTCGCTTCCTTCGGTCAGGTGCCCGATGACCTGGTCCGATTGAGACATGCAAACGAGAGTCGTCGACCATTTGTTGTTCCATTTGATGTCAAAACTGTGCGTTGAGCATTACGAATGGAGGCCCTGAGAAGAGACGATAGGCCGCTCATTCTATTGGGGGGAAATAGGTGGAATTTGTGGGGTGCGACGCCACCAAAAGGCTTAAATATATCTTAGAAAGGCTTTTCTACGCTTCGGGCCAGAGACGCCGATTCTCACTTCCGTTCCGACGGAAATGACGCGCATGAATATGATGGCTCCAGCCCATGGCATCGACTAGGAGAATGGTAAAATGGACGGCACACGAGATCGCGCAAGTTCTGTCAGCCATTGCCCCGAATGTGGAAGCGACCACCTAGTCGAAGACTACGATCAGGGCGAAGTGATCTGCCAGGAGTGCGGGCTCGTCCTGACCGACCACGCGATGAATCGTGGACCTGAATGGAGAGCGTTCACCAAGGAGGAGAAAGATGAGCGGGGCAGAGTGGGAATCCCAATCTCATATTCAATTCACGACAAAGGCTTGTCCACGGTTATCGACCGAGTCAATCGTGATGCGTACGGCAGGCAGCTTCCGCTTTCTACGAGGCTCCAGATGCTGAAGCTCCGCAAGTGGCAGATAAGAACTCGGGTTCACTCCTCAGCGGACAGGAATTTGGCCCAAGCGATGGCAGAACTTGACAGGCTCACCGACAAGCTTCACATTCCTGCACCTATCAAGGAACGAGCGGCTGTAGTCTACAGAAAGGCCCTAGACAGTGGACTTGTGAGGGGAAGATCCATAGCCGCGATCGCAGCAGCGGCGCTATACGCTGCGTGCCGGTCTTCCGAGACTCCCCGAACCCTGAAGGAAGTTTCCTCGGCATCACGAATACGAAAGAAAGATGTCGCCAGATGTTACAGACTTCTGCTGCGCGAACTTGACATCAAGATGCCTGTTGAGGATCCCGTTCGATGCATCTCCAAAATCGCCAACAAAGTAGGGATTGCAATCCAAACCGAGAGACGAGGGATCAAGATCCTTGAGGAAGCAAAGAAGAAGGGAATAGTCGCCGGCAAAGACCCAATGGGACTTGCTGCCGCAGCTTTGTACGTCGCATGTGTCTTAGAAGGAGAAAAGAAGACCCAGAAAGAAATCGCCGAAGTGGCGAACGTCACCGAGGTCACTGTGAGAAACCGCTACAAGGGTTTGAAAGATGCCCTTGGCCTGAACGTCTGATCGACTATACCCTCTGCCCTTTTTCCAAACATAAGCAATCAATATAACACAAGACAGGCGTCCTGACTAAGGGATATGATGGGTTCACATACGCGCAAGACTGTGGGTATTCTTGGCGGAATGGGGCCAGAAGCCACCATAGATCTCTTCACCAAGATAGTTCGCTCAACTCCTGCTTCAAGGGATCAGGATCACCTTCGGATCATAATAGACAACAACCCTCTGATCCCGGACCGTCAAGATGCGATTCTGGAAGGCGGTCCTTCACCAGGGCCTCTCCTGACTGAAACCGCAAGAAATCTTGAGGCTGCTGGGGCAGACTTTATCGTCATCCCTTGCAATACCGCTCACTACTGGATCGGAGAAATAAGGAGCGCTGTGAAGATTCCTGTCGTTGACATGATCGAGGAAACTGCTGGATATGTGGCAAGATCGTATCCTTCGTTGAGGACCATCGGCATACTCGCTGCAACTGGAACTGTGAAATCTGGACTTTATCAGCAACGCCTTCTTCAAGTGGGAGTCAGAACAGTATCCCCATCGGATACCGATCAAGACGCGTTAATGCGCGCAATCTATGCTGTGAAGGCCGGTGACATATCCAAATCATCTGCAGTTGCGATTCAGATAGGTGAGAACCTGGTTGCGGCCGGAGTAGAGGCTATAATTGCAGGTTGTACGGAAATCCCTCTCATCATCAGAGCAGGCAGCCTCTCGATTCCGATTATTGACGCGACCGAGGTGCTAGCTAAGCGGGCCGTAGAGATTGCTCGTGAGTCATCCACGCTCTGAGGATGGCTTACTCGAATCCTTCTCTAACTCGACGATGAAGTGCCCATAGTATCCGCAACTCCGGCACAAGAATCTCGAAGGAAACAAGAATCCCACAAGTGCGCCAGATCTTTGAATATCAGTGCTTCCGCACTTGGGACAAACCGTTATCTCGCGCTTGCGTCTTCTCATTCTCCCAACTATCTTCAGAATGTCACGCAAGCGTTCTAGGCCTCTGAGCCTGGCTCGCCTATCAGTGGACTTCTATGCTCGATGCAGGAAAACCGTAATCCACGAGCATCTTCCTAACTTTGTCCCTGTGGTCCCCCTGAAGCATCACTACGCTGTCTTTCACCGTCCCCCCGCACGCACAAACTGCTTTCATCTTTGAGGCTAGCTCACCCAAGTTGACACTGCGAGCGTCGACCCCCTCGACTACTGTCAGATGTTTGCCCCACTTCCGTGTTTCAAGACGAACTTTGACACGCTGCTGCTCCATGCTTATTGTGCTGCACACACAGAGGTCTTTCGGTAGACCGCAAACTGCACAAACTTCAGCCATGCTTCTGTTCTTGGGCTCCCCTATGTTTTCTCCGAATCGATACTCTCTGTCCTGAGTATTTAAGGCTACCCTGAGAATACAGATAACACTGACCTGCTTCGAGCCAGCATTTACGAAATCTGACGAGCATAAGACATCCGCTTTGTCACCCACACTCTGCCAACATCCCCCTCGACTTCAACCCAGTCGCCTGTCCGAATGGCATCCAAAGGGTTTCTATCAAGCTTGTCCACCAAGGGAATCTTGGCCAATACGCATCCTCCGATTATTATGGGCTCAGTCTCAACGTTCACAATAGCCACAGGCGCAGCTCCATATTTGCCCAGTCCGTATATCACATAGGATCCTACCGTGCTGCCCTTTCCTCTGGGGAAAACAAGCACTTTCCCCTTTATGCTGCGGCCCTCAATGTCATGCCCCTGTTCGATCACAACGCCGCTTCTCGGGTCGACTCCGCCAAAGAATGAAATTGCCTGCCTGCTCACTATTGCCTCCCCTGCACCCTGTCCACCGACAACCTTTCTACCGTTCATTTCCAGCCTAGGAGAGTGCATATCTGACACACTCCTCCAGACTCATCAGGCGACTTTGTATCCGGTTCAGCGACCTCAAGTAGTGAGCTGCCTTACACGAATTCGTGACCACGCCTCCTACTCCCATCTCTTCGATCGGCGAAACGACCATGCAGGTGTCACATACTACTCTTCCTCCAGCTTGCTCAATAGAACCAACATAACCTAGTCGTTCAGCAATATCGCGGAGGTGGCGAGATGTGAAACACCATAACCTCCTAGCTGTCTTTCTGGCTGAAACAAAATTGGCTACTAGCTTGAGCTCTGCTAGGCTTAAGTGGGGGCATCCTAGGCAGACATGCCCAAACTCACTTTCAGACGAGAGTTTACGATTGACTTGCAGAAGCTCCTCTCTGCCTACATCAACCGTTTCACATTCTCTCTTGCCATCGGCCTTCTTTCGCATCGAAAACATGGAAACGGATCCGGAGGCTGCCATACTGGCGCCGAGCGCCTTCAACCTATCATGTGACGAAGCCTCTCGGACACTGTCGATTCTCGGAAGATGCGAGCCAAGGCTTTTGCCGATCCAATACCCGAGAAGGCTGTAGTCGAGATCGCTGTTCAACTTGCACTTTACCCTAACATGAACGGTAGGTGTCCTCTGCTCGTCTAGGTGCATTCCATATAGCGGGGACAAGCCCAATACGGAGCTTGCCAAAGCTGTGGGCCCCCCTTCTCTGTTCGTATAAGCGCCTAAAACTGAGTTAGCGAACACAACCGCTGAGGATTCTGCCCATGCAACATGTTCTCCCCTGAACCCCTTTCCAGCGGTCTGGTAAGGTATGCAAGTACATGTGGGCCTGATCTTCAGCCTATCGAAACACCGCATCACTTCAAGCTGTTTCTGAGCAAATTCCTCGGGAACCCCCAGCTCGCGCCATCGGACAAGATCCATTCCCGCTGGGTTCAACATGGTCTTAACGGTCGCTAACACTCCGCTTGAACTGAACTCTCTCAGAAAATCAAGGCCCGGCTCTCCAATTGTCTTGTATGAAACTCCAGAGATCTGAGCGCTCTGAACCTTTATCATCCGTCGAGCCTTGTAAGCATCACCGATCGCTACGAGCAACTTCATTGCCAAAGCCTTGGCCTCGCCCTCCTCACCATCGAGGATTCGTTCCTGCTTTCTTGTCAGGAACATACAAGCGTCTCCAGTTACTCGGGAATCCGTGCCCTTTCGAACTTCTCTCTACTCTTCAAGAAGGATACTGTCGCGTCCAATCCCATCTTTGCACCAACTAGCGTTTCTTGATCCGATGAGGGATCCAGTGACGATGAGCGAACATTGTCTACGGTCACAAGGCCCTTGTCCGACCTAAATCTCGTTGCAACCGCCCACTCAACTTCAGTCGGATTGTTCACATCAATATCAGCGTCCACGACGATGACATGCTTCAGCGATGGATGAGCGCCGAAAGCGGCTAGGATCGCGCTCTTTCCGTCTCCCTCCGTCTGTTTGTCTAGTGATAAAACGGCATGGAGCCAGCCACATCCTCCCGGCGTCAGAGACACGGACTTCAACCCAGGGATCGTTGTCCTCACCGCGTTCCATATCCGAGCCTCATAGGGAAGCCCCATCAGCAACTTGTGTTCGGCCCCCGCCGGCAGCAGACCCTGAAAGACAAAGTCTCGTCTATGCATCATGCTTACGATCTCAACAACCGGTTGCTTTCGCACAATATCGTAGGTCCCGGTCAAGTCAACGAAGGGACCCTCGTCGACTTCCCTATCCAGGAGTATTCTTCCTTCAAGAACAACCTCGGCGTCAGCGGGTGCATTGGCCGTCACGTTTCTGCACTCAATGAGTGTCACATGGCCTTCTGTCAAAGCGTTTGCGACTCCGAATTCACTCACGCCAAAAGGAACAGGTGAGGAGGCAGCCGCGAGCAGCGAGGGATGTAGTCCAAGAGAAATAGCCACATCCAACGCCTTCTTACCATTCCGTCTTGCAAGCTCACACAGCCGATACAGATGCCTCGGAACTATCCGTATCGCTAGGTGTCGGTCGTCAAGAACCATCATCCTATGCATCGACACGTTTTCCATTTTCATGTCGGGTGACATTGCCGAAACAATGGCTGAGGTCAGATAGGGGCCGGGATCCCTCTCGTAGTGAGTCAAAACCGGCAATTTGCTGAGTTTCGGCTCGGCTTGAGTTTCGGCGACTGGGCCATCGCTTTTGACCTTTGGAGACTGCGGGAATCCTATTGACTTGGTGATCTTGTCGTAGAGATCTCCCTCGGCGACATCAAGCAATGATGCCAAGCGCTTCTTAGTAGCGCACGTACCGGCTACAACTTTGTTACTGAAGCCATCAACGTTCTCGAACACTAAAGCGGATCCACCGTCAAATCTCTTCATCAAATTGGCGACTCCGTGGACGATTCTGACCGGTTCAGTCACTCTTTTGAGCTCACCGAGCATTCTGAGCTTTTCAAGAGTCTCTCTAAGATCCATTTTTGCTCCTCAATCCTTCCCGTGATCTGTATCTGCACGTGGATGTTTTCAATTACCTATTTGAAAGCGTTCCCCTTTTTACATATAGCAGTCTCAGGAAGAAAGCTCAGGTCCGACCTCGCTAAGCGTTTCGTTAGGCCAGGCATCTGAGCCGCTCTGTCAAGGCGCCTCCTAGGCCCAGCGTATCTCTGGTTTCTTCACGAATCCATAGCCTAGAAGCGTTATTCCTAACGCTGCCGAAGCCAGGCCTGCATAGGTCACAGAGTAATCTGTGAAAGGTTCTCTAAAGATCTTCACATACTGATAACGTACACTCAACATGACGTTCTTCTTGACAGAAGAGTAGTAGTTGTCGAAAACAAAGTAGTAGGTGTCGTTTCTCGGAGTTGTGAAGTTGAAGTTGAACTTCTCCTGCGCTTGAAGCAGCTTGACTATGTACTGCACGCCTGACCGTCGTTGCTTCCAACTTTCGAAATTCACGCTATCCAATACTAGAAAGTCAATGCTGCTTGGTTGACCCGTCACTTCGCCAGAAACCGCGCCGTTGCCCACAACAAGTGTTAATGCTTCAAACCGAAAATCATGCGACCAGAAAGATTCATTCTTCACATCCCTGCCAACTTGGAACGTGTCGCTCACAGTTCTAGGGACCTCTCTGAGATATGTTCGCCCTCCGTACAGCGATGCGACGAAGCCCAAGAGAATCAGAACTAGACCAGCTATCATGGGCTTCATCTGCAACTTACTCACCACGCATCATTGTAGATTGGTCAAGAAGCCTAAAATGTCTTCGCCTGACCGCGGCCCTTCTCTGAGCCGCTGGAACCCGCTTCACTAGTGACTTACAAAGACACCATCCTGAGTATGCGCAAGACATATGCAAAGGAGAATACTCATGAATACCCTTGCACGCATGGGCGTTGCCAGAGTTGAAAGTCTTCGCGGACCTCCATATCCATTCTAGGTTTAGCCGAGCCACGAGCATGAACATGAACATCCGGGAAGTCTCGTCCTACGCACAACTCAAAGGCCTAGACCTGATAGGAACCGGAGATTTCACCCACCCAGACTGGAACGCAGAATTGAAACATGAATTGGAAGAAGTAGAAGACTCGGGGATATTCCGGCCAAAGAACTCAAACTCTAAAGTCCGCTTCGTGATAAGCGGCGAGGTCTGCACAGTGTTCGCCTCTGGCAATAAGTCGAGAAGGATTCATCACGTCATAATGGCTCCAACCTTTGAGGTCGGCGACCAGATCAACGATAGGCTCAGGCACTTTGGTGATCTCAACGTAGATGGGCGGCCAGTACTCTCGATGAGTGCTTCAGAGCTTGTCGAAGAGGCAACATCAGTCTCGAGCAAGGCCTTCATTTTCCCAGCACATGTCTGGACACCTTGGTTTAGCCTATTTGGTGCGATAGGAGGCTTCGATTCTCTTGAAGACTGTTATGAAGATCAATCTGACAGAATTCATGCCATAGAGACAGGATTGTCGTCAGATCCGCCAATGAACTGGCGCCTCAGTGCTCTCGACCGTTTCGCCATAATCTCGAATAGCGATTCACACAGCGCCTGGCCGTGGCGGATCGGTAGAGAAGCCACCGTAGCAAATCTAGGTGAGACGTCATATTCAGGACTAGTATCTGCAATATCGTCACGAGAATCTTCGACGATAGAACTTACGATCGAGACTGACCCTGCTTATGGGAAGTATCATTGGAGCGGGCACCGGAAATGCGGCATCTCTATGCCCGCTCAGGAGGCCAAGAAAGTCCGTAACTTATGCCCGAAATGCGGGCTGAAGTTGACGAAGGGAGTGGACCTGAGAGTTGAAGAACTTGCAGACAGAGAAGTTGGGTTTATGCCTACTGAGGGATGCACAAGATTCGTGCATCTCCTTCCTCTTCATGAAGTGATTGCCGCCGCGACAGGAAAGGAGGGGCCATCATCAAGTTCGGTTTGGCAGGAATACAATAAGCTGCTAGGGAGGTTCGGGACCGAGTTCAACGTGATGCTTGAGGCTGGGCAGAAGGACCTAGCGGATGTAAGCGATCCTACAATCGCAAGTGCGATCATAAGACTACGGAACGATTTGCTCACTGTGACGCCAGGATATGATGGAGTGTATGGCAAAATCGAGCTTATGGCTAACAAGTCAAGCACTTCTGGTACAGTGGCATCTAAGAAGTCCCGCCTTGAGGACTATTTGTAACAGGATTTGAGGCCTCGTCAAAAGCCAAGGCGAAGCCCGTTCAAGTCATACGTTTCTTTGAACTGATGCATCATCGCTCGCTCTCAGCAATACCTGCGGAAGGGTTGGCCTTCGCGAGCGCGAAAGCTTCTTCGCAAAGGGGGCTTCAGTGGCGAAGGGGTCGCCTTAGCCTTCTAGTTGAAGAACTATTGGCTCATCGGTTCTCCGGGGTGCAATAGGGGCCGTCTTCTCAGCAGTCTCAGGTGTAGGCTTCTCTATCCTTTCCATTGCTCTTGCTATGTCCTTCTTTTCTTCGATCAGGGGATTCAGGTTTGGTTCTATTGCCTCACAGGCAATGTTGAGAGCTTTGTCATCGATTATGCCTGCCTTGTACTCCATCTTCACATTGACTAGGAACCTTATCAACTCGTCAACTTGGCGATCAATCTGTCCCATCCTCTTTCTCAGGCCTTCTCCCAGCTCCTCTCTTCTACGTTTCAGCTCGGCCAATGTTGCTCCCTGCTTTCTGCGGAGCTCTTCATAGATGTTTGCAGGTATTTGCTGATCGTTCAGTAGCTCTCCCAACGCCTGGATCCTCCTGGCCACGCGATCAAGTTCCTTTTGGATCATCTCCGATGACACTTTCCAATCTGGAATGAGTACGACCGCGTCTCTGTCGATTACTATGTGTTCACAAGAGTACTGCCCCAAGTTTCCGCTTCCGTGCTCAACTTGAAGGGCCTTGAGTTCGCCGAAGTCGTCAATGCAGAGGCCTATGATCTTTCCTATCTTTCTGCCATAGGTGTCTTTGAGATCTCTGCCAAGAAAGTTCTTCAGTTCTTCTTCAGAGACATATGACAAACGTTTTCCACCTCCTGTCCATTTGTTGAACTCTCAAAGCGGACGGAAGGTTGTCTCCTCAGTAGTCGTGCTTGGCAGCTCTGGGAACCTCTCCTTGACTTGCTGCTCGGCGAAGGCTGCCGCCTCTTCCAATATCTTCTTAGCCTCTCCTGTAGGCTGATCTCCCGCTGAAACCCCGCCAGTTGCTTCTCCAATGTCAAGAACCATCGAGGACAACGATTCGTCTATCTCAGCGAGCTTCAGCGAAACATCGGGCAGAATTTGGCTTAGCCCCGACCTAACTGTCGCCACGACACGTTTCACAGGAGCCATGTTGTGGGCGATATCGCCGAACTCTCTGACTGCTTCCAACCTTAGGACAACTCTTTCCAACGCGAATTGACTGTTCAGGGAGACCTTGGCGATTTTGCGAATCTGAGCGCATTCCTCAGCATAGATCTTGGCTCGCGAGAAATCTTTGTCCTTAACGGCGGCTACGCACTTGTCGTAGAGGGATTTGTCCCGGGCCTGAAGCTCAGTCGATGCTCTTTCTATTCTGTGCAATTGTACACGTAGCTTGTGCAATGTTTCTGTAAGCCGTTGCCTCATCGGGGTTGGCGACAAGGCTTCTTTCAGCCTGTCCTTCAAAGACGTTCGCTCACGGAACATATCTAAACCTCCTATAACTGGCAAGTCATCAGGATTCTAGGTCTCATGATCGGTATCTCACGGCTTGCTATTCGCGCCAAGGTCAAACTGTTAGTGGCCATCAAGATCGTGCCTTTGTGGAGATAGTGAATGCCTCTGAGTAGAGGGGTCAATATGTTGACAGCTGGCGTGTCGAGGCCGCCAGTTGGTTCATCCATCAAGAGAAGCGTCGGCTCCGTTACCAAGGCACGGGCAATCGCGACCTTACGGCGTTCTCCTACACTTAACGTAGCCGGGTAGGCAGAAGACTTCTGCGTAAGCGCAAAAAAGTCGATGATTTCTTGGGTTCTGCGTTTCCGCTCGGATTCATCTGTCCTTTGAATAACTAGTGGAAGCTCTATGTTCTGAAAGACGTTCAGGTTAGCCAATAGCTGTGATCCCTGAAAGACTACGCCCATGTTCCGTCCTCTGAGTTCTGTCAGACTGTCATCATCCATCTTCGTGACATCTTTTCCTAGTACTGTGACACTCCCCTGTGTAGGCTTCTCCAGACCAGCTATTATGTTGACGAGAGTCGTTTTGCCGACTCCAGTCGGCCCCGTGACGGCTGCAAATTCTCCTTCGACAACCTCGGCGCAAAGACTATTGAACAGGCAAATTCTCCCGGAGTCTGTTTCGAATATCTTTGTTAGTCTGTCAAATCTTAGGATTGGTTTGTCATCACTGCTCACTGTCGCAAAACCTCCCCGATTTTGAGGTATGAGACTTTTTTTGCTGCGACTGCGCCTCCGCTGAAGGATGAAATGAATGAGACCATCACGGCAAACCCCACTATTTCGCTCGACAAGAGAGAACACTCGGCTGTCAGCATCGCTGTGCAATACCCAATCGTGACACCTAGTGCGCACCCTCCTATGGCTAGATAGGCTACGCGTAGAAAGAAGGCCTGCAGTAGACTTGATCGCTTAGCGCCTAAAGCCCTCAGAATGGCCACTTCTCTCCTTTTGGAGGATATTTCGAGGGATACCATGAACATTACGACAAGGAAAACTCCAAGAAAGAGACCGCTTGTAGACAAAGCCAACGAGAACCAACTCATTGAGAAGCTTGACCCAAGGATCACTGCTGCGGCAGTCGATACAACAATCTCAGCGGTTGCCAAAGCTTCTGATCTCGTGAAGGATGCAAACAGATATCGGCTTGCATTCATGTCTAGGTGTCCCTCCACGCCATCGTGCTTCTCCTTTCGTCGACCTCGTGGGCCAGGATCCTGAGAAATTCCGGCATCTGTCCGTGCTCGTAACTCTTGATAACTGACGCTGTGTACTCAATCTCAATGTCGAGTTCCTTCATCTTCGAAATAACCATTTCCACATCCGACTTGTTCTTGCAGATGAAGAACACCAAGGTTTCTGGGGCTCCAAGAAAGCTGGTAACTCTGACCGCCTGAGGAATCGTGGCAATTTGCTTCAGCACTCTGTCCCGATCTGAGCGGTTTCCGATACTGCCCGCGACGTAGACCTGCTCCGGTAGGCCCAGCTTCTCGAAATCCAGGTCGACGATATACCCCT
Organism: uncultured Candidatus Bathyarchaeia archaeon; assembly: GCA_964631575.1. GTDB lineage: Archaea > Thermoproteota > Bathyarchaeia > 40CM-2-53-6 > JALHTG01 > JALHTG01. The sequence goes on along the minus strand of CAZVYD010000005.1, from coordinate 29,888 downwards.
TGATGATGCCTAGTTGTCTGAGCTTGTTGACCCTGTACGCTACGACGTTTGGATGTAGATTGAGCTTCTTTCCTATTTCAACGAATGAAGCCCTTGCATTTGCGCTAAGCTCTGCGAGTATTCTCAAATCATTTGAATCTAAACTAGACATGTAGGTCTCCTCTAGCTTGCTATGAAGTCTTGTGACCATCTCTGGAACCTGGCAAGGCTTTGTTCGGAAACGGTTCTTCCACGCGATGACACGGCCTCCAAAAGATCAGCCATGCAGATCTCTCTGGGCTTTGCTGTTAGATCGGCGTCTGCATGAGTTTCAAAGAATTCTCTGACAACTTTCATCTGGACGGTCTGGAATATGTCACGGATATCACTTCCTGTCCGTCCTTCTGTTAGGCGTGCCAGTTCGTAGAAGTCTATGTCTTTTGCGATTCTCAGGTTCCTAGAGTAGATACGGAACATTTCGAGTCTTGCGTCAGTATCCGGGAGCGGGACATAGATTCTCTTCTGAAATCTTCTTATGAAGGCTTCGTCGAGTGCCCAAGGCTTATTGGTGGCTCCGATAACGTAGACAGATGATTGCTTCTTCTTTTCAGTAATCCCATCCATCTCCTTCAGAAACTGATTCCTTGCTCTTACTTCTCCTCCCACTTCGTGGCTCCTGATTCCCATCATGGAATCCAATTCATCGATGAACATGATCACAGGCCGCCCTTCCTTGGCGGCAGCTCTTGCGTCTTGAAAGAGCTTCGCAACGTTCTTCTCCGATTCGCCTAGCCACTTTGACACTATTGACGGTGAGTCAATGCAGTAGAATGTAGCGTCAATCTCTGTCGCTATTGCAGCAGCAAGCATTGTCTTGCCACAGCCAGGCGGACCGTAGAAGAGGATCCCCCTGGCCCATCCTAGAGGAAAGAGATCTGGTCTCTTTGACGGATAGATTATCGATTCTTCAATTGCCCTCTTAGCGCTGTACAGATCTGCGATGTCCTCCCATGTCACATCAGGCTTCTCGATTACAGGTGCTCGATCCACTTTTTGTTCGGCCTGTGGGCTTTGAACCGAGAGAGAGGAACCGTTGCCACGTTGCAGGTCAAGAATCCTTGCTCCATAAAGCTGCGCTTTCTCCGCGTAAACTCTGTTCTGGGGGGTTCCTGGATACAGCTCACATAGCTTAAGAAGGATCTCGACCGCTCTCTGATACTTGGCGACAGCCATTCCTCTTGATCCTTGCTTATCGAGGGTTATTGCCTCAGAGACATTCCTTGCAGCGAGTCTCTCTAGGTCTTCATATGCCATATATCTCACCATAGGCTCAATCATTGCCAGCTTGACTGGACTAGCCACGTTATCGGAGCACTATCCTCCGCTCTCTACTGAGCGCCTCCACAGCTCTCATCACATCGTCCCTTCGTGCTCCCAATGCCGTTGCGCAGTCTGTGAGATTCAGCCTTCCTCCCTGCCCAACATGGTTCTTGATGTACTCATACACTCGAGAAGGCAGTCCTTCGGGGCTCAGGCCTTCTGCTACGCCTTGGGCTTCTAGTGTTGACTCCTGCTTTTCGGATGAGGTGCTTCGTATCAGCTCTTCCTCATCAATGCCCATGCCCTCTAATTCACGTACTGTCTTCTGCTCACTCGTGGCCGAAGGGAGTTCCGGGAACTGCTTCCTTATTTGCTCCTCAGCAAAAACGCTAGATTCCTCGAAGATCCTCTTCGCCTCTTCATTTTGGAGGACTATCCCGCTGTTTCCTTGCTGGATAATCCCTGTCTCCTTGACAGTGTCGTCAAGAAGTGAGTGAACCGCGTCAAGTTCACTTGCGACTTCCGGGATGACGCCTTCTATCTTTCCTCTCGTTTCGTTCACTACGCTCACTATAGGTAGCATCTGAACTAGGACCTCACCTAGTTGCTCAACAGTCTGAAGCCGAATGATCGCTCTCTCCAATGCGATTTCGCTTTCAAGGACTATCTTTGCCATCTTACGGATCTCTGCACACTCGGAGGCGTACAGCTGAGCCCGAGGTAAGTCCTTTGAAAGCTGGGCTGCGACGCACTTCTGAAACATGTCGTGATCTTTCTGCTGAAGTCTGAGAACTGTGTCCTGCAACTTTTGATATTGAGCATTAAGTCGATGCAGCGCGTAGAGGATCCTCTCTTTAAGTGGCTTCTTCTTTCCTCGGATTCGTTCGACAAAGGACGAAATGGAGGGCTACCTCTCAGTGGGCGACGCATCCACGAACTTAGGAAGAAGGAGGTTGCCCGTTCTGGAGTGGTCCGCTTGAAGAAGCAGTTCGTTGGTTGGCATCCGGCGAAGCTCGTTGTCGAAACGTGAACTTCTAGGTGTGGCTGCGTCTCTCAGTATTCCTTCTATATCGCGTTTTGCAGAGAATGCGCGGCTGAGACCTTTCTCGATGGAATCTGTAGCCACTTTGTATGCTTGTGGGTCAATTTCTCCTGCGGCCAGTTGCATCTTGTTGTTTGCAAGAAATGTTTCAAGTTCTCTTATCTGCTGATCCAGCCGGGCGCTGACCGAGGCGAGCTTCTTTGTCAGAGTCTCTCTTCTTGTCTCGAGTTCACTAAGGTTGAGATCATGATTTCTGCGAAAATCCTCGTATATTTCTGGCTGAATGTCACCTTGCCTGTGGAGATCTGATAGCGCCTTCAGCCTCCTCAGAGCTAGGTCAAGCTCCGTCCTTAAGCTATCCGCTTCGAGCTTCCACTCATCGAGAAGTATGATGCCCTTCTCATTGACAACTATCTGAGAGGGTGGACAATTCAGAAACTGTCCGTTTCCGAGCTCGACCTCGACGGAAGTTACTCTGTTTCTGACATCTGTCGAGATTCCCACTACTCTTCCGACGGTTGCTCCGTAGTTGTCTGAGACAGATCGGCCCAGAAGATCCCTAGCGACATCCATTTGCAGGTTCATCTTCGGGCAATCCTCAACTGTGCTTTCCGGTTGTCAAAGGAAAGGTTGCGAGGAACGTTCCTGATCGACTGGCACGGATGCAGGAGCTGGCAATTCGGGGAACTTTTCTTTCATCCTTTGTTCAGCTATTGTGCTGGCTTCAGTCAGGATTCTCTGTGCCTCCTGACTCGTGACTTCGGGCTTATGCGAGGCGCCCGTAGCCTCACCAGCCTCGATGACCATGTCATTCAGAGTCTCTCCGACCAGTCCCAACTCGTAGGATACTTCGGGCATGACTCCTGAGATTTGTGTTCTCAGAGAGTGGATGACATTTGCGACAGGCGCCATGTGGAATGCAATGTCTCCGAATTCCTGAACCGCCTCAAGGCGGAACATCGCTCGCTCCAACGCAAGTTGACATTGAAGAGTGACCTTCGCGATCTTCCTTATTTCTGCGCATTCTTCCGCGTACATTGAGGCCCTTGCGTTGTCTTTGGCAATTTGTGCATCGACGCATTTCTTGAATAGTTCTTTGTCTCTTTGTTGCATTCTCAGACTAGCAAGCTCTAACTTGTTTTGCTGCGTCTTGAGCCTGAATACAGCAGCAGTTATCCTGTCACGCATAGGTTTGTCTGAAGGGCGAATCTTGTTTTCAATTCGCGTGAACAGAGGCTCCCTGCCATTTCTCTCCCAATTCTTGATCATAAGGTCTGGCTCCTTGGGTCCCGTTCTTGTGCAGAGCACAAGTCGAATTGTGATCTAGCTATGAACGCCGTGAAACCTTTCAAAGTTAGTATAAGAAATATGTTAAAAACGAGATTTGAGCCAAATCCAGTTTCTCATATTCCGTTCCGATGTGACAAGAGGTCTCTCTGTTGATCATGGGAACTCCTTGTGAATGCCGAGAGTCTCAGCATGGAAGGTTCGCTAGTGCTTAAATACCTCTGGGCGCCTAGCGTGCGCGAACGAGGCATCTCGTGTGGCAGCAAAAACATGTGTGGAGACTGTACTCAGATGCCATACAGCGCCTACGATCATGGTAAGGCTTAAGACAAGAACCCAACATTAGAAAGAGAACTTTGGCAAAGCATTTCCCTGCTTTGGAATGCGGAGGTGAACAATGAATGAGCGAAAACACGGTGCCTTCAGAAACGGAAAGACGGGCCCGACCGAGAGAGCCAATTCCTCCTGACACAATCTTCGTTGGGAAGAAGCCTGTAATGAGCTATGCAACTGCTGTGATGATGCACTTCCAGACTGGTGCTAAGGAACTCACAGTGAAAGCAAGAGGGCGAGCCATAAGCAGAGCGGTTGATGTAGTGGAGGTTGTGTCTCGAAGGTTCTTCGCAGGAAAGCTGAATGTGAAGGACATAACCATAGGAACAGAAGCCGTTGGCGAAGGCGACGACATTAGAAATGTGTCAACCATAGAGATCAGAGTACAAAAGCTAGACTAAGCAGAACGAGATGACAGCCAGCCTTTTTCGTGCCCCAATTCTTGAGAAGGCGTAATCAGTAGGTTAGCCGGATACGAAAGGCTCTCAAGAGACCAAGCATGTGCAGATCAATGGCGAGAAGGCTTCCCAGGAGTTGAGGTCATTTCTGTCGCTACATCCCACAATCCTTCGTGGGCTCGAGTTGTGCGCAACCTGTAGAGAACCGACGGAAAGGGAGCGCCCGCTGCTACGAGTTGATCTGCCAAGACGGATTTCAAAGAGGTAAGGATATCATTCTTAAAAGCGCTCGTGACCTATTGTGATGTACTGGTGGTTGGATGGATCGCGTCCCTACGGGTATAGGCGGTCTTGACGAGCTTCTGGGAGGAGGCATCCCAAAGGGAAGATGCGTCTTAGCCGTTGGCAGCCCTGGCTCCGGAAAGACCACACTAGCCATGCAGTTTCTTCGCTTCGGGGCTATGTCAGAGGAGAGAGGCCTGTATGTGACGATGGATGAATCGCCTGATCAGATAAAGGAAAACCTTTCGGGTTTTCGCTGGGACCTTGACAAACTGGAGCGAGAAGGAAAACTCTTCTTCATAGACGCAACTCCGATGCGGCATGTCAGGACAAAGGCACTTGATTACAGCGAGCAGACTATGTTGCCCACTGCGGCAGTAGTCTTCCCAGAGCTCACTCTGAAAGATCTCATTCGGACTGTGAGCAGAGTTGTAGAGGAAGAGAAGATCCAAAGAATAGTTGTTGATCCAGTTACCTCAATCATGTTGAGATACGAGAAGCCTTCAAGCAGAAGAAAGGCAATGCTGATGCTCTTCGATGCCTTGGCGGCGACTGGGTGTTCCTCTCTCGTCACAACGGAGCTTAGGACCACAATGTTATACAGACAGTTCCAAATTGAGGAGTTCCTATCTCAGGGAGTGATTTTGCTCCACTCACGCCTCCACGAAGGTAACGTTGTCAGAGCGATCCAGATAGAAAAGATGAGAGGGATCCCCCACGACATGCAATGGAGACCATATCAGATTACGGCAGAAGGAATCGAAGTGTTTCCGAAAGACCGTGTCTTCCACTAGTCTCATGAGATGCATCTAGCTGTATCTGTGAAAGACAATTCCCTGAGGAGCTTCAATCGAGAATTCTACCCATTTCTCGGAATGCTTCCTACCACGAATCTTTTTTACTCTCAATCGTCTGCAAGAGATTCCTTTTCTCTCAAAGGTCTGTAGTTCAATGATGCAGTCGGATAATCCCTCCAGCCTAGACAGAGTGTCATTGTCTAGACCTGTTCCAACGGAAAAGTATAGGCTTCCTCCCTGCCCCTTAATTCTCGCTCCAATAGAGTGCACAAACGTCATTATCGGATCCGGCTTCAGCCAAGCAAGAAGCGGAGCAAGAGAATCAAAGAAGAACATTGTGCCTTCTCTGAGAGCACCCGCAGCACTTGAGATCTGCATTCCCAGACCTGTGAGATCAGTTAGGACCTGAACGCTGTATTTTTCGGACGAGGCTCTTCCCGCTGTACCCGAGTAGCAATCGATGAATGCGAGTTGCTTTTCCTCAAATCTGGAGACATCCAAACCTAACTCCTTCATATCCTTGGTAATCTTCCTAGGGAAATCGTTGTTTGCAACGAATACACAGGTCTTTCCCTTGCTTAGTTGATCGTGCATCAACTTTTGCATGAGCACGGTCTTGCCTGATCCTGGGCTGCCTATGATCATGACAGCCGCATCAGTCGGTATGTCTCCGCCGAGGAGATTGTCCAGAAACCTGAACGAAACCCGTTGGGGCTTTTGTCGGCGTCTAGACAGCAGCAGCACAAGCATCACCGGGATCCCGGCAAGAATAACTGCCCCGTAGTAGAACCATACTGGAATAACATGTAATGTCACCGTGTACTTGGTTGGTTCAGACAAAATGATGTCCCTTGTCATAGGCTGCAATGAATCGTAACTGAGAACAAGCACAAAGTTTCCCTTCGGGATCTGAGAAAAGACGAGTAGCCCGTCGAACCGGGTTCTGTTGGACGCTATTGTCCCTACCTCTGTCGCCAAATCAACTTTCGCTTGCGGCAGGGGCATCCCGAAGAAGTCTTGGACTGCAACCGTGAGATCATATACTTCGCACCTAAGGGTCAGTTGTATGTCTGCTGTAAGACTGATACTTCGCGTTTCATTTACAACGCTTCCTTTCCAATACACTTGCACATCATACGGGTCTGTGCCTTCGGTCGAAGGAAGAATGGCCGCAACGAGGCCGGCAACACCAGTGCTTCCAGTCCAGACTTTCTCTCCTCTCTGGGTTACGGTGACGTTCGCGCCTCTCATTTCTCGATCGAGGGGATCTCTCGCGGCCAAATTCATCACGTGGTAGTATCTTTCGACGAAGGGAATTGCCAAGTGGCTTGGTGCGCGACTGTCATCCCAGTAGAGAAAAACAGAGGCCTTTGCGCTTATGACCAAGATCCGCAGGACTAGCATTGACTTAGCGGCAATGGTCCGGATGACTGGCCCGACTGCAAAGACGTGAGGCTGTTCCTTCAAAGTAGACTCCACTAGCACGGGCGCCTCAATACCGCAGACATGAAGAGTTCTTCCATCATCTGTGATCTCTACTAGAGTCGCGTTGATCACCACAATGCCTGGATCAGAGGCTCTGAGCCAAAGCCTGAAGGTGACTGTGCCACCTATTCTCACAAGTCGACCAAGCTGCGGATGAAGTACGAATCCCAGAGTCTCTGTTAGCAGCGACCACCTCTGGAGCCCGTAAGGCGGATCTGTGTTGAGAATCCTTCCCCAAGGCATCCCTCCGAAGTATCCTGTATGAAGGTAGAAGACGGTAGGCTCTGTCGGCACTAGCTGCGAAGACACCTCGGGCAGGGAAATCGCCGAGTAGGCCGCGCACAGAGCGACAATACAGAACACATACCTCAGCTTCGCGCTATGCCTCATTTTGCGGATCACCATTTACAGCTGAGAGCAATAGTTGTCGTTCCAGCTTCAGTCATCTTCTCAGCAGAACGTTTGGTGAGCGCTTTGGTATAAATCAGGCCTTCTACCTTGACGACAGTCAGTAGGAATACGACTGCCCACACCATGAACATTATTTCTCCGGCAGACTCGTGGAACGCTATTGCCTTGCTTACTCCTTCAATCGCCACGTAGTAGGAGACAAGGTAGATCCGGAACACATTTACGGAAAATGTTCCCAGAGCTCCGGCCGCTGAGTACAGTAGCTTCCTCCTTCGCGGTGCATCAATCTTCGCGATCAATACGGTGATAATCATGAAGAAGATTATCATACTGTGAACGCCCACACATGGCCAAAAGAAATCCAGTGCCCCCTTGAACCACTGCGTGCCCTCTTTTGTGACGAAAATGAACAGCCTCGATGATTCAGGGTACCAGATGGCCTTTATCCCTGAGAGACTCAGAAGGGACACAACGATTGGTACGATCACGTGTACAACTGCTTGCAGAGGGCCCAACGAAGCGTAAGGGAAAGCAGCGTCGAGCAAAAGTATTATCGCCATCCCAAGCAGGTATGCTATAGGTGTTATCATCCTGACAAGTCTTGAGGCTTCGTAGGCAGAGAGGAAGAGCGCCAAGAGATACAAGGCAAATATCAGGTGCTCCCACATGGATATCCAGCTGAACATCTTGGGCATTTCAGGCAATCCAAGCAGGATGCCCGTCTTCGCAATCAGGTCGTTGAGGCCCATCAAGAAGACCGTGGCATAGTATAACGCAAGTGAGCAAGCCGAGAGAAGCCATACCGCCATGGTTTTCCTGTTCAGTCGCATCTGCAACTCTCTCCTTGCGTCGTACCATTCCAGTATGACAAAGAAGGCCGCGAACAGCAAGCCGCTCCGTCCTTCATTCCAGCCCGAGACGAAGCTGGCCGGAGCGATTGCCCATAGGATTATGACAGGGGTCAAGCTCATCAGAAGAAATTCGAAACCACTCGGTAGAGTTTCCTTTGCCTTTTTGAAGAGCTTGTTCAGATCGCGGCAAACTGAATGGATCGCAGGCATTTTCTCCCGCTCCTTGTAAAGGACATCATAGCGTGCCGCTGAGAGTTGATCATCGCCGGGAGTAGCGTGCTTGTGGGCGGAGGCCCAAGGTCATCTCATTCGAATCGGCCTATTGCATTTGCTGTTTTAGTTCCTCTCGTTCCTTCTCCCTTTCTATCCTTCTGACGTAGTCAATCGTGAAGCATGAGAGGGCAAAGATCAAAACGACCAGTTTCCCAGAGAACACGATGTTTATGGGGTATGGATTGTTGGGCCAAGGGTTTACAATGACGTCTGGGTTTTGTAGACCCTGAACTGCCAGAGCTGCAGACCAAAGAACAATATGGTAGATTATTTCGAATCCACTTCCCATCGCGAACAGCCAGGCAGATATGTACAGGATGCCCTTGGCTCGAGAGGGCATTTCTATGAACCGTCTTCTTGTAGATGCGGAGTTAAGGCCAAAGGCGTAGGATAGGAAGAACAGAAACGTGAAAAGTGTCATAGGCTTCATGTATATCCCGGGAAGCACATAAACTTCCACGGAGACAAGTGCGTCTCCCAAGACGTAGGGTGGAGTTGTCTTCAAGGTATTCGCCAGCAACACCGCAATGGCCGCTGCGCCAGACAGCCAAGAAAGAGCAGTCATGAGATATCGTTCCGAGACGACTGCCCGGAGCGTGCTTGAGATTCCCCGTGCTAAGACGACTGTTTCATGTTCGTCGCTGAGATTTCGGTCTCCCAAGGTCATTCGCCTTATGGCAAGTTGATTGCCAATGCGATATTAATGCTTGATGGAATGGTCAATAAGTGCCCGCAGCCTGAATCCTGCTAGCCACGGCCACACAAAGGAGCATAGCGCCAAAGCGAGTGCTCCTCTCGTTGTCTCTATCATGCGTGGCCTCTCATCTCAAAGTGCAGAATAAGTATCTCTGCCACCATCACCGGTATCCAATACATGAAGTAGTTCTGAAGGGCCCTATGGGAGAACCACATAGTAACAGCTGGAAAGACCCAAATCAAGTGCTTCAGCCTATCAAAGTAGACAAAGTAGTTGGCGATCAGCACCAAGAAAAGCGCTGCCGTAGTTCCCAAGTAGAATAGCGCTGGGAGTGGTATGATCCCTGCTTGTGTCAACATTGACAATCCTTGGCTCAGAACTACCAGCTCGCCAGAGGCCGGTGTAAATACACCTGAGAGCCACGCTCCTGAATCCTTGATGATGAAAAGAAGATTGGGCAAAGCGAAGCTGATCGCTGTCGCTCCTACGAACTTCAGTACGTTTGAGCTTCTTACTATCAGGCTTCCCTTCTTGAGGTGAAACATCCATATGAGTGTGAACGGGGCGACGATCCAAGGTTCTTGCTTCACAGCACATGCGATTCCATAAAAGATGCCCCCTCGGAAGGGGTCCTTCATCGAGAACGCTGCCCACACCATTGGGAGCACCCACAAGAAATCTGTGACCGCCCCGGCGTTGAAGTCAATCGCAAGGTCGGCACTGACAAAGATGGGCAACAGCACGATCGGTTTCAATTCCTTGGGCGCCTTGTGGTAGAGAGTAACCGCCGTAGCCACTTCGAATAAGAAGATGACCCATCTCATGTCCCTAAGTCCAACTGCGACGAATGGGACAAAGGCCAGGAAGTGGAGAGCCGGATACGCTAGGTTTGTCGATATGTCTCCTGAGGGCATCAGTGTAATGTAGATTGGATCAACTTCAAACTTACGCAGGGCATCTTGAAGGTCGAGGGGGTACGGGTTTAATCCTTTCTCAACAAAAAGGTCGGCTGCGTAGTGGGTGAACGCCAATGCGTCAGTCCTATACGCGCCTCTATAGTGGATCTGAAACAAGACATAGGCGCTGATGAGCATGACAACTAGGAGCGACACTGGAATGAGGTCTCTCAGCTTTTCGGCACATGTTGAGCTAGAAAACGCCATGGCTAGCGTCACGAAGGAGATTGCGTATATTACTAGGCAGTATATGACGACTTCCGGATTCGATTCGATCTGTCCACGTACCCACGTCTGAAAACCTTCGTAGAGGCAAAAACTACCCGTCGACAAGTATCCAATCCTGAGAATTGTATCGCCACTTGTTGAGAAAGGTGCGCTGCTTGCCGCAGTCAGGGCCAAGTCCTCCCGACATGGATTCTCCTCTTGGCAAGATCTAACCCGACGAACAGTAACAAGACTCCCATAGTAGCTGCCGAAAAGTAGTATGTGCTGAGATCAACAGTGTTATGATGCAGCTTGACTTCTGTGACTCCCGATGAAACCCTTATTGTCATGAAGCCTTCTGAGTCTTGAGTAATCTTAAGAGGAGCACCCTCTGAGGTCGCACGCCAAGTATGGAAATACGCCTCTTTGATAAGTACTGTGGAATCGGCTCGAATATCAAGCTTCAGCGAAAGTACGTCTGGGCCGTCACGGCTCAAGACAACCTTTCCTGTGTGCGGAGGGATCAGCTCCGCCATCTCAATTGGCTCCGATGACCGATAGACCGAGATTGTTTCCTCCTCGTAGGGAAATTGTGCGTCCAATTCAAAGTTGGTACCGTTGAAAAGACTCGACTTTGTGTCTTCGGCGACTTTTCCCACGACAACCCATTTGATTGCGAAAAGCCTTGACTTGAGCATTAGATCCTTCCAGATCCTTGTCCTGTTTGGAGATTCGGGTTTAACCGGTCCTGCGGATTCGAGATCTACGATTCTATAGTCGTTTATTTCCAGCAGATGCTTTAGAAGTTTTTCTTGAGGGTACCATCCGTCTATCAACGGCTTGTTGGTGTAGTAGGGAAGTACGTATATCCAAAGTGGGCATCTGACTGCGAGAACCCTAGCGTACGTAGGGTCAGATCTGAAATAGGTGATCAATCCTGTTGGAATGCTCCTATTAGCGGCAGGATAGGGCAGAAACTCGCTTATGTTTTGGGTCGTCGCATATAGGACCTTCACACAGCCGCCAGATAGAACAATTCCCATCAAAACAGCTAGGAGAAACCAATGTTTCCTCGTGATGACACGAGTTCTCCTCACAAGCAGTTGCCTGAGCCCGATCGCGGCGAGAATGCTCATCGGTATGGCCAGATACAGCCAAAACCGGTGGACATCCAGCGCCCGCCAAATCGGTGACAAGGGATGCAGAACTACAATAGGCAAAGCGAAACTTCCGAGGCTGAGCCAGAAGAAAGCTGCAAACGACAGCCTCACAAAACCCATCTGCGAACCATTGTCGCGCGTCAGTCTGATGTTTCGCCAAGCAACGTAAAGGAGACTGAGAAGCGAAAACACAGCAACACTCTGACCAAGAACCCTCGCGAGCGCCACACCAATCCTCTCTCCTGACTCGAACAGTGCCATGCCAACTAGCATGAGGGCGGTCGTGATTGGAATGAACCGCTTGCCGAGTCCTGAATCAATAGAGTGGGTCCAGAGCGCAAACATAGCGAGACCAAGATGAGCGACTCCGAAGGCATACGTCGTGACGTTTATCGAGAAGTAGCTTAGTCTGATAAACGGAAACTCAACATTTCGGTTGTAGAATGGGTTACTAAGTAGCTGATTGGAGGCCGTGACGAAAGGAAAAACCCAGAAAGAGGACAAGAAGATCCCCATGATAAAGGCAATCGCCAGAGTAGCCACGTGGTATGCAAGAGTACGCGGATTTCTGTGTTTCGAAGCTTGTGCAAGAACTAGCAGAAGCCCGAGTAGGGCAGCGCAAAGTGCTGAGAGATGATGAATGAGAATTATTGCTCCGAATAAGACTCCAGAAGAGGCCAGGAAGAGCAATCTCCGCCTACCGGCCAACGCTTGAGACAACGCCATCACGAAGAGGCAAACAATAGGAAGAGAAACAATGCTAGGGAACCTGTCATAGAACATGAAGTTTTCTACAATGGTTGGAGAGAAGGAGAAGAGAAACGCTGCCCAGATTCCTTCCGTCTTGTCGACTCCGACACTGCGTGCGAGACAGTACACTGCCACCGGCCCCAGAAGACAGCATGCTGAGTCCACTAGCTTGTAAGCTAGGACTGGATCCAGACCTACTAGCGAGACAGCAAAGGTCAGGTAGTAGCTCAACGGCGGATAGAGAAGGAAAAGAGTCGTGCCTCCGTACCAGTCTGGGTTCCATTGAGGAAGATACCCGCTTTCTCGGTAGGACTTGGACATGAGCATGATTCGGAACAGGTGACTGGTTGAGTCTACGCCAAGAGGAAGTCCGTCCAAGAAGCGTATTGAGACCATTGCGAGATTGAGGGCGATAGTCGCCCCTAGGGCTAGCCTTGTGGATTTCAGGAAGGTTTTCTCAGCAAGAGGTTTACTCATACTCATCGGTCCTCCTGCGGAGTCAAAGATTACTTCGTGCTGCTCGATCTAACTCGCGCGCATGATCAGACGTAGCAGAACGTCTACTCACCGCTGCTTTCTCACTCCTGAGTTTTCCCTTTCTGGACGGGATTACCGGACCCAGAAGAACCATAACCAGTATGACGATCAGCGTGAGGACAACGATTGACGTCGGTGAGATCTCCCATCTCCTAAAGAATGAATCCATCAGGATATATCTCTTCACGTGCCTTGTATGGCCAGTCCCAGAGAGAGTTTCCTCCCAGATCACATATCGGCCTTCAAGATTCGTAAGCTGGAAGGTTGTTATGCCTTGGCCAGCCAACATCAGCCAAACGTAGCCGGTAATGGTGCCCATATTCGTTTCGAACACTATGTCCGCATACATCTCTGTGTAGTCAAAGTCATTTCTTTGCTTGTTAAACGCCACGATGTCCCCTGTCTTCTTGACCGTTAGATTGTACAGAATGTCGTACCAAGCGCTCTTTCCGATGCTGATTTCATCATCGCTGTCATTTCCTTTGAGCCACCCGCATGCAAGTACGTACTTAAAGCGAATGCCATTTGTGTTATTTCCGACTTCATCGTCAAACATTATCCTTGCCCAATCAGCCGTAGACTTCATGACTACCCTTATCGGCGGGGTTTCGCGCCAGCTTGCCCCGGGGTTACTGGGCTCTTTCATCATAAGTTCAGTCTGAGTCAAGGCCGCGCACAGCAGAATAACGTTCCTTGCGAGAAGAATACAGCTGATCATTGCCACTGCTATTTTCAAGGTTTCTTTTCGTTTCATTGGATCCAACAAAGTTTGCATGAGCCTGTCGTTCTAATAAAACCACCTGATGTGACGCTAACATAAGGCAGACAAGGAGCAACACTTTAACGGATGTGAGGGGTAGTACTGCAGTAACTTGGGCCTCTGGGGAACCTGTGAAACGTGGCCTCTATCCATCACGCAGACACGATCCAGCATTTGTGCAGGGAGATTGCAGCGGATTCCAAAGTGACCGCTATATGTCTGTACGGCTCGCAGGCGGGAGGCTATGCGAGAGCCGACAGCGACTTTGACATTCTCTTAGTCCTTGAAGGCTATCGTGAGGGCGCTGGCTTCTATTACAAGAAGATGAATCAAGTCCATGCGACTGTTCTGGCCGTAGAAAGAGAACTCTTCGAGCTTGATGCGAAGAATGGAAGTTTAGGCGAGTTTCTATGCACTAGGATACTGGGGCCCTATCTTGCGCTAGAGAATCGCAGCTTCCTAAGGGAGATGGAGATTCTGGCAAAGAGGAGGGTTGCTGAAGAGGAACTTAGAGACCTAGTCGTAATGTACGGAGAAATCTCCCGTGGGTTGGTCATAGACCCTGCTTACCTCGCTCTTTCTCGACTACGCAAGAGGGCCAGACTCTATCCTACTCTCCTCAACAGCTATTCTAACATGCTCAGAAATGACTTGAAAGAAACGAACCTACAATCCATCTTGGAAGGCTACCGAGTTGCACTAGGTGACCTTCAGAAGGTCGGGTTGATCAGGTTCGAGGATCACAGATTTGTACTGGAAGACAAGTTCGTAGATGAGATTCTTTCTAGGAGATCGTTTCAAAAAGTCGTCAATGTTGCCGAAATGAGCAGAAGGACTTTGCAGTCGTACTTGGCATACGGACGCACCCATAGGCGTAACCTTGAACGAACATTAGAGGGACTAGGGTCGGCATTGCGGAGAGGTCTTCAACTCGGGACCTTGACTGAGAAGCCCGAGGATCCGAAGGACTATCTCTTTCTGAAAACGTCAACGGGATTGGTCGATTTAAACGAAAGATCTTCTATTGTCGACATTGCTCTGAAGCTTCGACCTGGATCTAAGGTCGCAATTACTCCCCTCGCCGGAGTACTCAACGATGTCTACTTAGTGTCTGTTGGCCAAGAACAACTTGTGGCAAAAAAATACACCGACTGGTTCGGTTTGAAATGGTTCACTATCAATCTAGTGACTCTAGGCACGAAGAAATTCTCTGTCGTAGGAAGCTCTCGACTTGCAAATGAATATGGAATGAATAGGGTTCTCTCTGCAGAAGGCATTCCTGTGCCTGACATAGTTCACGTAAGCATCCCACATCAGATTCTCTTGGAAAGATACGTCCCAGGGAGAAACGTCGCGAGCTTGGTGAGGTCTGCGTCTTCCTCTGATCAGCTCTCAGCGGGAGACTATGAGTTGGCGTTTCAAATTGGAAGAACCATCGCAAGAATCCATTCTATCGGAGTCACTGTAGGTGATTCGAAACCCGAGAACTTTGTGATCTCCTCCGACAAGAAGGTCTATTCACTCGATCTTGAACAAGCCGCTAGGAGAGGAGACAGGGCATGGGATGTGTCGGAGTTTCTGCTCTACTCAGGGCACTATTCTCCATTAATGACTCAAGGCCTGAGCCAGTTCATAGACGGATTTGTAGAAGGGTACTCTGAGAGCGGAGAGAGCAGCGTACTAAGACGCGCTGGCGGAATAAGCTATGTCAAAGTGTTCTCAATATGGACAGCTCCGCCTGTAATATATAGGATAGCAGAGAGGCTTCGTAGAGCATAGGATGACGCCGATTATTGAGCGATAGT
Organism: uncultured Candidatus Bathyarchaeia archaeon; assembly: GCA_964631575.1. GTDB lineage: Archaea > Thermoproteota > Bathyarchaeia > 40CM-2-53-6 > JALHTG01 > JALHTG01. The sequence continues at coordinate 14,558 of CAZVYD010000005.1, read as the reverse complement.
TCAACAGTGTGTAAGGCAGCACTGAGTTGAGTGGGCCTTTAGGATGACGTGCTTGCGAAAACCATTCCGGCTCGTGATATTCGATCTTGATGGAACGTTGACTGAAGTGAAGAGCACATGGCAGTACATCCACGAGAATCTCGGAACGTGGCACACTGGAAAGCTATCTGCAGAAGATTATCGGATAGGAAGAATCGACTATCTCAAATGGGCTGAACTTGATTCTCAAATGTGGCGCGGGGTGAAGCTAGCTAGGCTAAAATCAATTGTCGACGCTATTCCATATATCGACGGCGCTAAAGAGACCGTGGAGGAGCTGAGAAGGAGAGGAAAGCTCTCAGGGATAGTCAGCGCAGGAATATCTCTGCTATCTGACAGGGTGCGTAAGGAGCTAGGCATGGACTTTGCCGTGGCTAATAGGCTTCATGTCTGCCGAGGAAAGATGACAGGCGGCGTCACTGTGAACGTGTCCCTAGACCAGAAGCCATTGGCAATGAAGAGAGTGGCAGAATCTTGGGGGTGTTCTCTCCGAGAGTGTGTCGCAGTGGGAGACAATGACTTTGATCTGCCACGCGAGGCGGGACTAAGGATTGCCTTCAACCCTAGTGATTCGGAGACCGTAAGACAATGCGATGTGATAGTCAAAGGTACAGATATTCGAGGAATTCTTCGGCATATCCCCTGAAGAATGTGAGAGTTGTCCATCATTGGTCGCTACTGGGGCTTCGTTGACCGGTCATTGCAGGCTGTGCAGCACATCGTCGTGGAGTATTTGTCTCACTTTACATAGCCCCTCAAGGATCCGGCTTCTGCTCATTCTTCAGCAAATCAATCGAAGTCTCAGTTGCAGCCATTATCATGCGAGTAGTCCACGGTTCCTGAAGGTGAGAGAAGTATCCATTGCCACTAACGTTGTTCTTCGCGCAGTGTTTTATTAGAAGGCACTGTAGTAGTGGGACTTTAGTCGATTCAGTGGATCTTGGCTAGGCCAGGGGAGTAAGAGGACGTGGAAAGACAGCTGATTGAACATCGAATTGGATGCAAAGGCTTGAACTCCCACATCCTTGCCGACAGAGATCTGGTAACAGTTACTAGATTCTTTCCTCCGACGAAGACAGAAATCCCAATGTCACGGCTAAGGGCGGTCGAGCTAGTTGTCAGCAGCATCTTTCCCCCCATACTATTGTCTCTGTCAAGTGTCATTTTTCTTGTTGGGGTATGGTGGTTCGCGGGAGGTGGCTTGTGGCCTGTGGTTCTTGATAAGACATACAGGTCGATTTGTTCATGGGCCATACTGGGGGCGGTGCTCGGCATAGCGATAGCCGGATACTCTTGGGCCTTTGGAAGCATCAACATCACTACCACGGACAATCACACGCGGAGTGTGATCCGAGTGGTGCCAAGGCACTCAGGTGAGAGGTTCGTGGATGCCCTGAGACACATGATGCAGTTGAAAGAACAATGACGATCGTAAGAGAAGGAGACTTCGTGCTTCTATATCTTGACGAAAGAAGGAAGTGGCTCGTCCGTGCGAGAGAAGGAAAAGAGTTTCACACACACAAGGGAGCAGTGAAGCTAGGAGAGATAATCGATAAGCTCTTCGGTAGTTGCGTAAGGAGCGCCTTGGGCTTTGAATTCCATGTTCTCTCACCTACCGTGGGAGATCACATCATGAACATTCTGAGGCCGACTCAGATATTGTATGATAAGGACATTGCTCTTGCCTTGTTCAGGCTCGGACTTCGGTCAGGAAGCGTGGTTGTTGAGGCAGGAACGGGAAGTGGCGCCATGACAGCTGCTTTGGCCAATGCGGTTAGACCCGAAGGACACGTGTATAGCTACGAGATTAGGCGTGAATTCGCGGACATTGCAGTGAGGAACGTGACGAAGATTGGACTAGAACAGTATGTAACTGTCAAGAATATTGATGCTAGACTTGGTTTTGAGGAGAAGGACGCTGACGCGGCTTTCGTCGATCTTGAGGACCCATGGGAAGTAATCAGTCCAGTCCACAGAGCACTGAAAGCCGGGCATCCTATGGCTTCGTTCAGTCCCACTCTGAATCAGGTTGAAAGAGCTGTGGAAGCAATGAAAGACAGGTTTGTTGATATTGATACGGTTGAATGCTTTGTGAGAAGCATACGAGTCGAAAAGGGAAAGACAAGGCCAAGGACACTGATGATAGGTCATACTGGGTACTTGACATTCGCAAGAAAGGTTCTCGAAGGGAACCAGTAATCGCCAGGATTCTACGTGGCTACGGGAAAGTGGGTTTTATAGCTTTGAGCCCACAGGCATCGGTGCACTCGAGACACATGATGCATTCAGGATCTGTCATCTTTTCCCATGGCTGGTCCGTTATGCGAACAAGCATTGGGCAGGCCTTCACGCATTCTCCACATTTGTTGCAATTGAGTAGATTTCTCCTCAGACCAAGAAAACTGAATCGACTAAAGACTGCCAAGAACGCCCCTGCAGGACAAAGGTATCTACACCAAGCTCTCATGACAAAGAACGATAGTGCCATGACAAAGATCAGCACCATCAGCCTTAGCGCAAGTAACCAAGTCACCGAGTTCAACCTGCCCCAAACGAGATCCCAGCTCAAGGGGTTTGCCACGGGCGGTATTCCCAGGAAGTGAAGAAGGATCATTCGTGCAGTCATTGGGAAAACGCCGAGTAAGGTGGCCTCCGGAGAAAACACTGAGAACGGCCCACGTGCGAGAACGCCAAGAGCCGCCTTGTATTCTTTTCCTATCCCGTAAATCAACGACAGCCCAAGAGAACTGCTGACAAAGAGTGTCATTCCCAATATTCCATACTTGACCTTGAGCGATCCTTTGTGAGTTCGAAGTGAAACTTCATGACGATTGGGATTCACTTCGCCAATCAGATCCTGCAGTAATCCAAAAGGACAGATCCATCCGCAAGTTGCCCTTCCGATGAGAATGCCGAAAAGAACGAAGACCGCGAGCGGTACCCACGGCACGATTGGCTCTGCAAACAGCTCCTGAATCGCATCGAAAGCCGAGATCACCGTCTTCTCGCTGTGACCGAGCGTCAGCAGTATTGGGAGAGTAAAGGCCGTTCGAGTGATGCCGAGACTTGCTCCAACAAATGCAACTGCACTCGCTGTTTGAACGATCTTTCTGATCCACCAGATCCAATGTTTCTGTTGTGAAGTGCCCTGCAACAGTGTCTCCCCTAAGGCAAACCTGCAATACATGTTTCGCTGACGACTTTCACGAGCTTCCACAGTTCGCCCAGCTGTCTTTCAAACATTCCGATGTACAGTAGGCTCAATCCCACTGTCAACGTTAACGACGCTAGGAGTCTCTGCTTCAACGTATCCGCCTTACTGATTTTTCTATGCGTGTCGTTAGTCCTTCATTTAACTGTTTTTCATTGAGTCAAGATCATTCAACAACGCGCGCCTCTTCTCGTGATGAGCAAGCACCTTTAACGTGATTCCTCATGATGAGTGCTCCTCGACATAGTTCGTCATTGCGCGGGCCAAATCTAGGGCAGCTCGTCTGGGATCTTTAGCCTTAACTACCCCACTTGAAACAAGAATCCCCTGGGTTCCCAATTTCAACGCTGATGAGGCATCTCTGCCGTCAGCGATTCCTGCACCGCACAGGATCACTACGTCTGAATTTACCATTCTTATCCGAGAGACAGTATCGGTCACGACCTCGGGCTTCGCCTTCGAAACCGCAATCCCTGTCCCTATCAGCTCCGGCGGCTCCACAGCAACCATGTCAGGTCCCAATGCCGCACATGCAGTGGCCACTGCAGCGTTATTCGCGCATATTACTGAAGTCAGACCTGCGGCTCTGATCCTCTGTATGGTTTCCTGCACTGCTTTGAGCCCCAGCTGCCTCTCGGAGTGATTCAGCAGGGTCCCACTGCCTCCGGCTTCCTTTACAGCTTCAGGAGAGACATGGCCCGTGTGCGCTCCTTGTGGTGGATAGTCTATGTGTTGAGCGAATACTGGGATCTTAACATGATGGCTTATTGAGGAAATGTCGGTTGCCTGCGCAGCAGCTATGACCCTGACTTTCGTCTCTTTCTGAACATCATCCAAGTGTCCAGAGAGATCCATGGCCTTGCGGCCGGTCGCTTCAGGATAGGTCTTGAAGTTGACAATCATTATCGGTTTCTCTTTATGATTCATTGTCAATCTGGCTGCTTCTATGATCGAGTTAGTATTTATCGTCGATGCTCTTGCCAACAGGTCTTCGGTCAGCACGGCCGGTGAAGCAGATTACGTATCGCTGGGAATGAAGGCCAGAGAAAGTAGTAAATATCAACGAACACAAGTGAGCTAACGGTGTCGAGTATGAGTAAAGCGCAGAGGACTACTGTCTCGATCATTAAGGCGGATGTTGGTTCTGTGGCAGGCCACCACGTGGTTCATCCGGAGCAAATGAGAGTCGCCAGATCATGTTTGGAAAACGCGAAGAAAGAGGGAACGATCATCGACTACTATGTCTTCAATTGCGGTGACGACCTTGAGTTGCTCATGACTCATCGTCACGGAGAGAATAGTAGCAAGATTCACGGGCTTGCTTGGAACACCTTCAAGGAAGTCACTGACAAGGTGTCCAAACCCATGAAGCTCTACGGCGCGGGACAGGATCTTCTCTCAGATACGTTTAGCGGAAACGTGAAGGGAATGGGGCCAGGAGTGGCAGAAATGGAGATTGAGGAAAGGATGAGTGAACCAATCATTGTTTTCGCCGCGGACAAGACTGAGCCAGGAGCTTTCAACTTCCTTCTCTTCAGAATCTTCGCAGACCCGTCCAATACCGCCGGTCTGGTCATAGATCCTGCCATGCATGACGGCTTCACTTTCCGGGTCATGGATGTTCAAGAGAGTAAGACTGTCGACATCTCATGTCCCGCTGAAATGTACGACCTGATCGCTATTATTGGAACGACAGGGCGATACATAATCGAGAGGGTCTACCGAACATCCGATAAGTTGCTCGCAGCAGTTTCGAGTACAACGAGGCTCAGCTTGATTGCCGGGAGGTATGTTGGGAAAGACGACCCAGTCATGATGGTGCGCACGCAACATGGTCTCCCGGCGGCGGGCGAGGCCTTGGCGCCATTTGGATTCCCGCATTTAGTGGCCGGGTTCATGAGAGGATCGCACTACGGCCCCATGATGCCTGTAGGCCTGAGAACTGCCAAGTGCACATTGTTCGATGGCCCTCCGAGGATTGTTGCTCTGGGATACAACATTTGCGATGGACGTCTTGTTGGCATTAACGGAAGCGAGCCAGCGGACCTCTTCGACGACCCGGCCTTCGACCGAGCCAGAGCGACCGCGAATGATGTGACTGACTACATTCGAAGGCACGGAGAGTTCATGCCCGCAAGACTTGGCCCCGAAGAGATGGAATATACCACTCTTCCGCAAGTGCTTGAGAAGCTGAAGCAAAGATTTCAGAAAGCATGAGAACAGGCGGGATCCCGGTCGAGCAATCCCGTCTCTCGTTCATGCCCAACCGTTAGTTACTCATCAAAATCTATATTCCGAACGTTCTTCATCGGTACGTAAGATGATCAGAATTGACGAGACGAATAGTAATCGTGGGGGCCGGAGCTGCCGGGACAACTGCTGCGATCCAAGCAAGAAGGACAGATCGGTCATGCGAAGTCTCCTTGGTTACGAAGGAAGCCGAACCCGAGTATTCCCGTTGCGGCCTGCCCTATGCGCTCTCCGGAACAGTATCGCACTTGGAGGCGCTTATCTCTCACCCGGCAAGCTTCTACGAGTCTGTCAACAAGATAAGGTTGCTGCTCAAGACCGAATGCACTAGACTTCGACCTGAAGAGAAATCTGTTGAGATCGTTGACCTTCAAACGGGAGGCAGGGGGGAATTAGCCTATGACGCACTTGTCATAGCGACCGGTGCCATCCCAACTTTGCCGCCCATAAGAGGAATTGATAAGAAAGGCGTCTTTGTCATCCGGACCTTGGACGACATCCGATCTCTGATTACATACACAGAAGCGCATACGAAGCCTGTTGCGATCATAGGCGCCGGGCTGATCGGTACTGAGATGGCAGATGCCCTGATGAAGAAAGGTTTCGAAGCGACAATCGTTGAGATGCTTCCGGAGATCTTGCCGGCGATGCTTGACTCCGATATGGCTTGCATCGTCAGAGAGCGTGCCGAACGTCAAGGAATAGGGATACTCAAAGGCGCAACGGTGAGTGAGATTCTTGGCGCGGAGTGTGTGGAAGGAATTGTTGCAGGCGGCCAGACGATCAGGGCTGAAGTGGTCATAGTTGCCGCAAGCGTCAAGCCTGACGTGAGACTGGCCCGCGAAGCCGGAGTGGAGATCGGAGAGGCAGGAGGAATAGTCGTGAATGATCGAATGGCAACAAATGTCAACGGCGTTTACGCTGCTGGAGACTGTACAGAAACAAGATGTGCCGTCACTGGGATGAGAGTGCAGATACAACTAGCGACAACTGCAGTAAGGCAGGGTCTGGTCGCGGGGGCAAATGCAGCCGGAGGCTCTGAGATATACCCCCCGTCTACTGGAGTTGCAGCCACAAAGCTGTTTGGTCTAGAGGTCAGTTGCGCAGGGTTGACCAGTAACACCGCAGAACGTCTAGGACTCTCGCCGACCTCTGCAAGAGTTACCGGCTCGACCCGATTGCCGTACATGCCCGACGCCCAAGAGGTTACAGTGAAGCTGCTATGCAACCCAAAGGATGGGCGTCTAGTAGGTGCTCAGATAGTGGGAGAGGGGGCTTCTTGGAGAGCCAACTTTGCATCTTTGGCAATGCACGCGAAGCTCACCGTATACGAATTCAGAAGGATGGAGACTTGCTACTCTCCTCCACTTGCGCCGGTCTGGGATCCTCTGACACTTGCCGCCCATGCCTTGGAACGCAAGCTTGAAGCGTTCCGGAAGGCTTGTTGAAAATACGAGGAATCGTCGTTGCCTGTAAGGGTTCTTGTATGTGACCCGACAGAGGCCGAAGGGATCGATAGGCTTCGCAGGGCAGGGTTTGAGGTTGACGAAAGACCGACAATCTCCAGCGAAGAGTTGCTGAAAGTGGTCGGCGAATACGACGCTTTACTGGTCCGGAGCAGAACAAGAGTGACTCGGGATGTCATTCAGGCTGGCCGAAGACTGAAGGCTATCGTCAGGGCAGGCGTCGGCCTTGACAATGTTGATGTAGACTTCGCGAAAAAGAATGGCATACAAGTCATGTCAACGCCCGCGGCGCTCACTGTAAGTGTGGCCGAGCTGACCGTCGGTTTGATGCTTGATGTTCTTCGTCAGATAAGTTTCGCTGACCGCAGCATGAAAGAAGGGAAATGGATCAAATCTCGCCTAATGGGCCGGGAGTTGAAAGGAAAGACGGTGGGCGTAATTGGAACCGGAGGTAGAATCGGAAGCGAGGTGGCCAAAATCTTGAAGACAGGATTCGGTGCGGACGTCATCGCCTACGATATTACCGACATCAGTCGATATGCAGCCGAGCTCGGTTTGCAGCTAGCGGAAGACCTTGACGATCTCCTTGCTCATTCGGACATTGTCACTATCCATGTCCCCTATTCTGAGTCGACCTATCATTTGCTCGATGCCAAGAGGATAGCATCAATGAAAAAGGGCGGCATTCTCATCAACACGTCCAGAGGAGACATTGTTGACGGGCAGGCTCTCCTCGAAGCTCTGAAAAGAAAACATCTCTCTGGTGCTGGGCTTGATGTCTTCCATGACGAGCCTCCCGAGGAGGAGTGGGAGAAGGAACTTGTCTCGCTTCCGAATGGAGTCACTGTTTGCACCTGTCACATAGGCGCACAGACAGCGGAAAGCCAAAGAACTGCTAGTGTGATGGCGTCCGAGGCACTTATCAAGGCTCTTGGACTGTGAAATTTCGCCGTAGTCCTTGGCTTGTTGTTTCAGAAGGGTCGCAAAGCTAGAGCCCGCCAACACTAGAAGGCCGCCAAAACCTGTGCAAGCTGTTCTATGAGGAACTAAACTTACCTTTAGGGCGAGAGTTCTCGATGATACACAACAAGCCAAACACAGATCGGGCCACCAGTTGCAGTAGGTTGTATTCGGGCACCTCTCGATTCGCATAGTCTGATGCGGCCGCCGTTGAACTTAATACTCATCTAAGTAGGTATGGTCGACTCGATGGAGGAGCGCAAATGAGCGACCACCTGGGTGAGTTGAAGAATGTTTTCTACTTCAATACGTGCGGCGAAATTAACACTGAAAAGACATTGAAGCTTGCGTTCGAGAGGGCTCGCGAATTGAGAATAGGTAAACTGGCTGTTGCCTCTGAGACAGGCCTGAGCGCTCTCAAGGCCGCAGACCTGCTTCGAGGCTCCGGCGTAGATCTCATAGTTGTCACATCAGCAGCTGGCACAATCATAGAGAAGACTATAATCGGAGACCTGAAAATAGGCATCTCAGACAAGACGATCCAAGATCGGTTGGAAAGTAGCGGTGCCAAGATCGTAAGGGCCACTGACCCCTTGTACAATATCGGCGCAGATTTGGAACACAAAGGAATCCCAACGCTGGCCACGGTGATTCGGTTGTGCCTGAAGATGATCAGCCCGGGAACTGCTGTGTGCGTCGCCACTGCATTGATGGCTACTGACAGCGGTTTGTTGAGAGAAGGAGAAGAGGTCGTGGCAGTAGCAGGATCATGGGTAGGGCTGGATACGGCCCTGGTTGTACGAGCGACAAATTCAGTGAATCTCTTGAAGACCGGGTCGCTACAAATCAGAGAGATCATATGCAAACCTAGGACTCCTGCGCATGGTTGGCCGATCAATCAGAAGGACTGGGTTGGTGATTTAGAGCCATACAGGGTTTTTACCGGCTGATACATGTGATTGGAATAGATGCCGGACATTAGCTTCAATGTGTCTATGGTTGCTCAAATCTTTCTGATCAAGAGGGAGGCGGGGGCACGCGAACTCTGTCCAAGGCCACCCTCAACAGCGGCTGATGCGAAAATCGAGGAATGCTAGGGTCCCCCACAAGCTGTGACCCTATTTCCGAGTTGCATCCAATACAAAGATTTGGTGTGCTGGCAGGCGTGAGTCAGCAGCCGCCAAACGCTTTTAGGCTGAGTGATCTATCTAGCGGACAAGGCGGTTTCAATGAGCACAGTCTCACCAGAGGAGTTCCAAAAGATGGATCTCAGAATTGGAAAAGTCATCAAAGCGGAGAAGGTTCTTGAAAGGAGAAAGATCTACAAGCTCCAGATAGATGTGGGCGAACAACAGATCCAAACCATCGCGGGGGGAGCGGAGTACTATTCTCCAGAATACTTTGAGGGTAGAACAGTAGTCCTTCTACTGAACCTTCAGCCGAAGGTCATATCTGGAGTCGAGTCGAAAGGAATGCTGCTGGCGGCTGACCTTCAAGGAAAGCCGATTTGGCTAACAGTGGATGGAGAGGTGCCAGCTGGAACCAAGGTAAGATAGTCAAAACATCGGCAATTTGGCTGCTCAAAGGGATTATATAGACCTATCCGATCACGTTGCAAGCCTCAAAAAAGTGTATGAGATCAGAGGACCAGTGAATGAAGAAGTCTGTGCTTGTCGCATTGCTCGTCACATTCACGCTCTGTGAGAGCTTCACGACGGCTTTCGCTTCGACCTTCTCAGCCAGAATCGAACGGGACATGATTGACGTGAAGATTTCATCAACCATCAGCCAGAACATCACAAGCCTCTTTGAGAAAAGAATCAGTGTTACGGGGGATTCGTTAACCAATGCAACAAGGGCGTTTGAGAAGCAAATCAAGGCGAGATCTCCCGAAGCCATGATCAAGAATCTTTCGGTCCAGTGCGTATTCACCAACAGTACTGTAGAAGTTTCCGTGCGGTTCAATGTCTTCGGAGTCATCTTAGGACGAAAGGAAGTAGTCTCAGCGAACCTCACCTGGAGGGGATTCAGCATTCTTGACGATCTCTCGGCAGAAAATGTGAGTTACAATCTGGTTGGGAGGGCCTACTTCCTAGGAATTATTCCTCATTTCGAGAACATGACAGGAGCGCGATTCTACGAGAACCGTACACTTCCAGCAACTGTTTACAGGGCGAAAGACATCGCAGGAAACACGACAATGCTGCGATTCAAATCCTTGGAAGCACCTCTTTCGAAGTGGCAGATGGTGTACAACATTACCAAAGCAGAAACGAGCTACAGTCTCAAGTTGGAGCGCACCGTTGACCTTGCAGTCAGGCGGGAACTCAACGCTTCTGTGACGGCGTTCGGGATGTGGATGGATCTTTCAGGCGAGATAACTGCGCCTGGATACGCTCGGCTTAATGGAGACCTCGTGGTATACGAGGCTGGCGTTGGAATCTCCGAAACCCTGATGATTGCGTCCACCACTATCTCCCTACTGGTTGCAGTCGCAGCGCATACAATTGAGAGGAAGAAGACAAGAACCAAGACCGAAGCTAAACGGAAATAGCCCTCATCGCGACAGAACCGAAGGCTCCACCAAAGGAGAAGAAGACCTCCATGTTGAAGATTCTAATTTCATTCAATCTAGATCAAGAGTACGTGGAAAGGATTCGTTCCTGCCTGCCGGAGATTGATGTCAGACGAAGCTCTGATCCAAGTGTTCTGCTATCAGAAGTCCGAGATACGGAAGTCCTCCTTGCGGGCAGATTCAGCAGAGAGATGTTCGCGGCTGCAAAGCGACTGAAGTGGATCCAGGCCATAGCCGCAGGAGTTGACAGATTCCTCTTCCAGGAGTTTGTGTCTTCGGAGGTTATCCTTACTAATGCAAGGGGGGTTCATCCGCCTCAGGTATCTGATCACGTTCTCGCTCTGATCTTAGCATTCAGTAGAAAACTCAACAGGTTCATGATATCTCAGCGTGAGCGAAAGTGGTCCCGTCTCGTGTGCGAAGAGCTCGAGGGAAAAGTGCTCGGTATAATAGGCTTAGGCGCGATTGGAAAGGAGATTTCTCGGAAAGCGAAATGCTTTGGCATGAAGGTCATGGCTGCCGATAAGGATACGACCGTCCCACCAGCTGCCGTAGACGAACTGCTCAGGCCGCCAGCTCTGCCGAAATTGCTCAAACGATCTGATTTCGTCGTCCTGTCAGTGCCTCTCACTCAAGAAACTGCAGGATTGATCGGGGAACCGGAGCTAGATACAATGAAGAAAGATGCCATCCTCATCAATGTGAGTCGAGGCAAGATAGTTCAGGAACAAGCGCTTGTTAAGGCTCTGAAGGAAGGAAAGATAGGAGGCGCCGGCCTTGACACATTCGAAGAAGAGCCTTTGCCACCCAGCTCTGAACTTTGGGATTTTGATAATGTCATTATTACGCCGCATGTTGCTGGCTCAACCCCTCGTTACTGGGCTAAGGTTTGCGACATCTTCTGTGAAAACCTGAAGCGGTATACTTCAGGGCAGCCCTTGGTCAATGTGATTGACAAGAAGGCAGGCTATTAGCACGTGACTAAGCGGAAAGCTCCGTGATTCAGAATTCCTCATTGTATCAGTCGAAGAGGTTCTTCATCTTCTCGATCTTCATTACTTTCATTCTTCTCTCTTACTTTTATCGGACGCGAGTTCATCTCGTTAGTGAGGCGTCGTTGTTAGATTCGCTTGCGTGGAAGGGGAAGTGGCCGAGTACATAGAAGTAGCCATTTCAAAGATTAGAGATTCTGTATTCACCGACGAATCAAAACTTGATCTCGACTATATGCCGCCTAGGTTGCCACACAGAGATGCCCAGCTTAAGCGTCTGGCGCAAGCATTCCACCTTTTGCTGGACAGCCCCGGTAGGGCCAGCCCCAGAGCGCTGGTCCTTGGAGGAGTCGGTGTGGGTAAAACTGTTCTGGCGAAGTATTTTGGCGAGAGCCTCGTTAAGGTTGCAAAGAGTCGAAGCATCAACCTAGTTTATGTCTACTTGAACTGCCGAACGGTTGAGAGTAGATGGTCTCTAGTATTGAACTTGGCTACGAAGATAAACCCACATGAACTCGCGATAAGGGGATACGGCCCGAACCAGATGCTTCGAGGAATCTACGACTACTTGAACGATAATGATCTCTACTTGCTTTTGGCATTGGATGAGGTTGACTTCTTCATAAAGAGAACTGGCGAGAACGTAATATATGACTTCACAAGGATAAGTGAAGAACTCGCCAACTTCCCAAAAAGAATAGCAGCGATCTTCATTGCTCAAAATCATGGCATATATGAGCTCCCCCAACTCGATCCAAGCACGGTGAGTACCCTTTTCGGCGCGAATACAATCGAACTTCCACCCTACCAGATCTCGGAGCTGAAGAACATTCTGGTTCAAAGAGCAATAGAAGCTTTCAAACCACATACGGTATCCGAGGAAGTCATCGACTTCATAACCGATATCGCCGGAGAGCAAGGAGACGCCAGATACGCGATTGAGATCTTAGCTTTCGCAGGGAGGCACGCCGACCTTGAGGACGCCAAGAGAGTCACTCCAGAACACGTCAGGAAGGCACGGTCGAAGATACATCCACGAATTAGACGGGATGACCTGATCCCTCTCTCCATCCAAGAGAAGGCGGTACTCCTTGCTGCAGCGCGAGGGTTGAGACTTGACGATGCGTACATAGATCTCAAAGATGCCCGAAAGGCGTATCAGATATGCTGCGAAGAATATGGACTCACGAAGATTGGACTTGCCCAGCTGCAGGGCGTCTTAACAGAACTTTCCAAAACCGGACTCATCAACATGAAATATCTTGAGGGCAGACTCCTAGTGAGCCTTCCAGAGATCCCGATCGAGATTCTCAGAAGAGAGTTGGACAAGATGATCAGAAATGAGGGAAACAGTAACTCTCAGAATCAGAAATGACGACTATGCCTCCGAAATGGAGAAACTCCTAGGCTCGAAGGCGAGGATTAGGATTCTGAGGTTGTTCGCCAAGTATCCGAACCATGCCTTCACACAGTACAGAGTGTGTCAAGTGACAGGTTTGAAACGACAAGTTGCATCAAAACATATGAGAGAACTACTTGAGCGGAACCTGATTGCCTCTAAGGGAGGGGAGATAGCGAGATACTACTTCAACATCAACAACGATCAAGCAAACGTACTACGCGAATTCTTCTTGAGGATTCTGCTCACGTAAAGGCTGATACCCTGACCGCCGAAAAATCAGTGAGGTCTGAAGATCTCATTAGTGAGCAAGATTACTCAGTTGCACCTCTCATCCGCTCATCGGAAGATTAGGACTTTGAATACAATTGAGATTATCGCTACAGCGAATAGAAGAAGCACAATCGGAAGGAGAGTCGTTTGAAGGGCTGCGATGCTAATCGCCACATAGTCCTTCCAGTCGAGCTTGAGTTTCTCTTTCTGTTTCTCGGGGCCCATCCTGCTGCCTTCTCTGTTGTTGGTCATCGAAACACTTCTCATGAATGACAGCTGGCCTGCCGACCGCGTCCTATAGGTGGCATGCGACCTTTCGACCAGATCCGGCGTCAATTAGCTCAGGATGAGCGTTCCGGCACTTGTCCTTTGCGTGCTCGCATCTTGGGTGGAATTTACACCCTTTCGGAGGGTTGGTTGGGTTCGGCACCTCCCCGCTCAACACCGTTCTCTCCCTTTCTATGTCTGGGTCCGGAATGGGTATAGCTGCGAAGAGCGCTTTTGTGTACGGATGCAACTGTTCCTTGAAGAGATCGCTTTTCGACCCGATCTCTACAATATCTCCAAGATACATCACCCCGATTGTGTCGCTCATGTGTCGTATCACACTCAAGTTATGAGAAATGAACAGATACGTGAGCCCCATCTCGGCTTGAAGGTCCTTCAGCATATTGAGTACCTGAGCCTGAACAGAGACATCAAGCGACGACGTAGGTTCATCAAGCACGATGAGTTCTGGTCTCAATGTCAAAGCCCTTGCGACACAAATTCTCTGTCTCTGGCCGCCGCTGAATTCGTGGGCGAATCTGTTCATGTGGTCTTGGCTGAGGCCGACCCTCATCAGAGATTCCAGAACAGTCTGATAGAGTTCTTCACCTTTCGCCAGCCCATTGATCAAGAGAGGTTCGCCGACAATGTCCTTGATCATCCATCTAGGATTGAGGGATGCATACGGATCTTGGAACACTATCTGCATCTTTCTACGAAGCTGACGAAGCTGTTCCCCCTTCCATTCGGATATGTCCTCCTTCCTGAAGAATATCCGTCCATCAGTCGGGTTGATCAGCCTGAGAATACATCTTCCAACTGTCGTCTTTCCGCATCCTGACTCACCTACCAGCCCAACAGTTTCTCCCTGCGGAATGTCAAAGCTCACTCCGTCAACAGCATAGACGTATCCTACAGTCTTCTTGAGCACGCCCCCACTGATTGGAAAATACTTCTTGAGACGCTCGACTTTGACCAGTATGTCCGACAATTTCCGTCACTTCTCCTATCTGCGACTAGTCCCGGTGTACAGATGGCATGCGACTTTGTGATTCTCTTCAACTGTAATCATCTGAGGTCTTTCCTGCTTGCATACGTCCCAAGCACTACGACATCTCGGATGAAA
>CAZVYD010000004.1:18536-47380 GCA_964631575.1 uncultured Candidatus Bathyarchaeia archaeon | reverse complement strand
AACATTGGCACGCTAGGCCACGTGGACAACGGTAAGAGCACTTTGGTCCAAGCCTTGACAGGTGTCTGGACTGCTAGGCATTCTGAAGAACTGAGAAGAGGAATCACGATAAGAGTAGGCTACGCTGATGCCACATTTTACAGGTGCATGAAATGCAGGCCCCCGGGATGCTACACAACCGAGCGAAAGTGCCCAACCCATGGCTCGGAAGCAAAGTTCCTCCGGTCTGTGAGCTTCGTGGACTGTCCGGGTCATCATAGCCTTATGGTTACAATGCTCTCAGGCGCTGCCCTCATGGATGGAGCCATGTTCGTTCTCGCAAGCAATACTAAGTGCCCCCAAGCCCAAGACCGAGAACACCTGCTTGCAGCCGAAATCGCCGGCCTGAAGAACCTTGTTGTGGTTCAGAACAAGATAGACATAGTTGACCGCGACAGGGCATTGGAAAACCTCAAAGAGATAAGACAGTTCGTCAAGGGAACCATAGCAAGCAAAGCTCCCATCATACCGGTTTCTGCTCAACACAAACTAAACATAGATGTCCTCATTGAGGCACTTGAGAAACATGTCCCGACCCCGAAGAGAGATATGACGGCACATCCGAAGATGTTTGTGCTGCGATCATTTGACGTGAACAGGCCTGGAACAGAGGCAAAAGACCTTGTCGGGGGAGTAATTGGAGGATCCATAGTTGAGGGAGTTTTCAAGGTCGGTGAGGAGATTGAGATTAGACCGGGAATCGGATCTGGGTCCGCCGGGAAGGTGCGATACCAACCCATAGTCACAACGATTCAAAGCCTCCATTCCGGGCGAGGATCTCTCAGAGAGGCCAAGTGCGGTGGACTCATTGGAGTGGGCACCACGCTTGACCCGTCACTGACAAAGTCCGATGGCTTGGTTGGAAACGTGGTCGGAAAGGTGGGGACCCTTCCTGAATCTCTGGAGAAATTCACTCTTGATGTTCAGTTGTTCGAAAAGGCTGTGGGAACAGAGAACATGATTGCTGTCGACAAGATCAAAACAAATGAGGCGTTGGTACTTAATGTTGCAACAAGTGTCACTTCGGGTGTTGTGACCTCAGCAAGAGAAAATGTGTTAGATGTGGCCCTCCGAAAGCCTGTGTGCGCTGAGCCAGGCTCCAAGGTGGCTGTCAGCAGAAGGATAGGCGAGAGCTGGAGGCTCATCGGCGTAGGCAAGATAAAGTAGTCTTAACCATGTGGGGCTATTGACTTTCAAAGTGTTCCTAGATACCAACATGCTCATGATAACCGCTGAAAAGCGAGTGGACATCTTTCGCCAAATCGAAACGATTCTACAAGGCAAGATCGAATTCATTGCGCCCAAGATAGTGCTTTCAGAGCTGTCCGCGATCGCTCATGAAAGGTCACAGAGAGGACGCCACGCCGAGTTGGCTCTCAGATTGGCCAAGAGATGCAAGTCCAGTCAGGGAAATCCAACCCCAGGAGAATCCGCTGATGAATATCTCACTCGTGTGGCCAGAGAAAAAGGCGGGATAGTCGCCACAGGTGATGCTGAGCTTCGAAAGAGATTAAGGAACGCTAATATGCCGGTGATATACGTTAGAAAGGATTTGCGCCTCGCAATTGAAGGTATCGAGCCTACATACAGGTGAAGCTTATCTGACAAGGGCGTGGAACATCAAGGAAATGTGAAGGTATGTTCAGACTGTTTTCCGTTGAAGATACGGTCAGGATCCCCCCTGAGAAGTTTGGAAAACCACTTGAAAAGGTTGCAATAGAACAGATCAAGATCAAGTACGAGAACATGGTGGACGAAGAACTGGGTTATGTCGTACTTGTCGTGAACGTGCAAATTGATCCGGTAGGGAAAGTCCTTCCGGGAGACGGCTCAACCTATCATAAGGCGACCTTCCAGCTTCTCACATTCTACCCTCAGATGCACGAGGTCGTAGAGGGAGAGGTGATAGAGATAACAGATTTCGGCGCATTTGTGAGGATCGGAGCAGAAGATGCTCTTCTTCACATCTCTCAGGTAATGGATGATTTCATCACCTATGACGAGCGACATGGAGTCCTAGCTGGAAAAGAGAGCCAAAGGAAATTGGCAAAAGGAGACCTCGTAAGGGCCAGAGTGATAGCAGTCAGTTTTCCCAAAGGAGGAGTAGGCGGAAAGATTGGAATAACGATGCGCCAACCATTCCTAGGAAAGCTTGATTGGATCAAAGAGGACGTGAAGAAAGCGAAAGGTGAGAAAGGCGGTGCCAGAGAAGGCCTGTAAGAATTGCCACATGCTCAGCAACGGACCAGTATGCCCGAACTGCAAGTCTTCGAACCTGAGCGACGACTGGGTCGGGCTGTTCGTGGTGGTCGAACCTGAAGTATCAGAAGTCGCCCGCAAGATGGGAATCAAGACTCCTGGCCGGTACGCCATTAGAGTGAGGTAGTTGCGTAGACTTAGACTGCCTGAAGACTTGAGAAAAAAGCTGAAGGCCCCCATTGGCGAGTTAATACCTGGACCTCCCAAGAGTAGCATTATGCGTTTGAAGCGGATCGTCAGGACGATGAGGCCTTCGAAGATTGTCTGTGTCGGAGATTTTGTTTCAAAGCTTCTTGTAGACTCATCCATACCTGTTGATGTCATCATCATCGACAACAGAACCTTGAGGCAACAGACGGAGAGGCCTCGAGTCAAGGGGGAAAACATATTCCGGGTGAGCAATCCGGCCGGAACAATAGAGATGGCAGCTTGGGCAGCGCTCAGCGAGGCATTACGAAAGCGAGACTCTATGCTAATCGTGAAGGGAGAGGAGGATTTGCTGACACTAGCCGCAATAGCCTTGGCTCCTCAGGATGCGTTGGTCGTATACGGTCAACCATGTGAAGGTATGGTCGCCGTCAGGGTTGACACCGCGAAGAAATCACAGGTAATGTTCATAGTCAATCAGATGACAAGAGAATAGGATTTCATGCCTCGTCCTCACGTCAATTCTTACTGTTTCACAAAGTCCGTGAAGCTACATGAGCCGCATGTGTACCGTTTGACAGGAGCTTTGTGATAGGCCATTATGTTGCCGCATCTAGGGCATTTTCGATTGCGAAACTTGATTGCGCCTTTCTCGGAATCATATTCGTAGACCTTGCTGAGTCTTGCTACCGGAGCTCTCTTTTCGGCTTTCTGTTCACTCATCTATCATTTACCTTTCTTCGCTTCTTTCTCAGGTTTTTCTGGTGGCGGCTTCTCTTTCTTCTCTTCGACTTTCTTCTCTTCGGTCTTCCTCTCCTCTGGCTTCTTCCCTTTTTCTGCCTGCTTGATTTTCTCTCTTTCCTCAGGAGGCATATTGCGAATCAAGAGATGCTTTGGCAGCACCTTTTCGGCGATCTGAGCACTTTCGTACACTTCGGCCTTGCCTACGCTTCTGTTCGTTCCTGTGGCGCTCAGTACTTCCAGAACGTAGACGTTTTCGAGTTTACTGCTTGCCTTCGAAGTCAAAGCCTTTCTTATCGAAAATCTGTCTGGGGTACCAGTTTTCGTATGTGCCACTTCAAACTCTATCTCTCTTCTATTGAAGAGCTGGTTGCGTCTATCCTTGGTTATTTTCATGTCCAATTACGTTACGCTCCCGTCTTCTTTCTTGAGGTGAGTTTTGGCTGCTCTTCTTTGACCACGCGCATATTAATCTGGTAGGTCTGGTCTGTGATCATTCTGCCTCTGACAAGTTTCCTCTGCCTTTCTCCTGAAGTTCTTGGCTTGAAACCTATTCCTCCAGAGAGAACTGTGTACTTTTTTCCTCCTCCGTGGACATCAGGCCGCATTGGGATTCCGTCTTTGTCACTGCCTCCGGTTATTTTCAGTTTCACCTTGTCCATACCTGCGATAGATCCATCAGTGACTTCTCCTATCGCTCTTCCAATCAAGGGTTGCGCCTTGGGTCCTTCCAGTTCGTGAATGGAAACCTTGCCAGTCTCCGGGTTCGAGACTATCAGCTTGAACTTTGCCATGACTTCTGCCTCGTTTCTGAATCGGAGGCCGTAAATAGGCTTCCCGAGAAACATATTAATGTTGTCAAGATCGTGAGTACCTTCGCAAAACTAGAACGCCCATAGTGGATTGAGCTTTCTCATAGTTTCAATGAGCTTGTTCAACAAATCAATTTCGTCAGCGCCAAGAACCTCTTTGAACTTCGTGAGGAGGATCTTCACATGCTGTTCAGGGACAGCCACGTACAGGGTATCCCCTTCGTGGATGTGTCTACCTACTGTCGGCTCATCCATTGATATGGCAACTTGCGCTCCGGCTGAGGCCTCGTGTATGTCTTTCCCTTTGTCTTGGATGCGCTGGATCTCTCCTACGAATCTGCCGTCTTCAAGCATCAGACGATACTTGGGTCGTATTCTTCCAGCCTGGACTTCAACTCCTACTATAGCAGGCTTGCTACGCCTGAAGACACAGCCAGACAAGATTTGCATCTTCGCTGGTAGCGTAAGTCGATCGAGTTCGCCTTTCAAACCAGCTGCCTTCTGCTGATCCCGCCACGTCACGTAGTCTTCAATCAATCGGTAGATGATATCACTCTGAAACACTGTGATTCCTTTCTTCGTGATCTCCTCCTTAGCGTCAGGCAGAAGCCTGACATTGAACCCAAGAATGACTCCAAGGATAGGATCATGAAGCCGAACCGCTTCGGCCTCGACTACCTCACGTCGCGATATGTCGCCGACATCTGCAAGACGTATTGCAACATTCGAACTTTCAAGGAGAGCTATGAGCGCCTCCAGCGATCCCAATGTATCGGTCTTCAGAATGACCCCGTCAATATCCGTCTTGATCCTGAGTGTCTCAAACTCGTCTCTTACCATTTCAACAAGGGGCTGAAGATCTGCATCCTTCGGAACGACAAACAGGGATGAGCCTGCAAGTGCGCTTTCGAGATTCGGTGCAACTATCTTTATTCCAGCAGCCGCTCCGACCCATTCCATGCTGGAAAATCTGTTGCGAGGGTCTCGTATCTCATCCAGCGGTTTGGGAAGCAGAAGGGCTCGCACATTCGTAGAGATTGGTGCCTCTCTTCCGCCTACGACGATCATGTCTGAAGTTCGGATGATTCCATCATAGAGGATGACGTTCGCAGTTAGGCCAATCCCGGGTTCTTCTTTGATCTCAAGAACAACTCCTTTTCCTGGCCCAGAAGTGACTGCCAGTTCGTCTTTCATGAACGTCTGAGTGAGTCCTACGAGCAGTGCCATCAACTCTGGTATGCCTTCCCCTGTCTTTCCGCTCGTAGGTATAATCGCGACGGTGTCCCTGAAGCCTCTGAGTCGGTCATATCGCTCAGATCTGAAGCCAAGCCTTGAGAGCGTTCCCATGATTGCATAAAGCCGATTGTCCAGATCTTGCTGAACCTCCGGAGCCTGCTTTGAAAACGATTCTCCGAAGGCCATTCCGGGATTGGCTCTCCACCCGGCTATGCTGTCTATCTTACTGACCGCAACGAGGAAAGGCGTCTTTCTTGCCTTCAAGATGCTCAGCGATTCATGTGTCTGAACTTCAAATCCCCGAATGACATCCACAATCAGGATCGCTATGTCCGCGGCAGAGCCTCCTCTTCTTCTGAGATTCGCAAAGGCTTCATGGCCGGGAGTATCGATGACCAAGAGTCCCGGGATCTTCACGTCGAAGTGGAATTCCTCAAGAAGCGGTCCGCAGAATTCCCTTATGGTATCAGCTGGGAAGTAGCTCGCTCCGATATGCTGGGTCTAGGCTCCCTTAAGGGACTATCCCCCCAACCTCTCGAAGCTGAACCGCAGTTCCTCTTATCTTATCCAGCAGGGTGGTCTTGCCCGAATCAACATGCCCTAGCACGACAACTATGGGCTGCCGGATCGGCATGAAATCTCCTCCGTTGTTGTCTTCTATCTCATCCGGAGCGGTATTCATTCGAGATGATTCTTAAGAACTTAATTGCTGTCCTGATCCGTCTATTCACGATACCCAACAGCTCAAGGCATACCTATCACTCACACTTGACAGCAGTCATGAGACCCCTGACACGCGAACGACATTAAATGTCGTCTCGAGTGCATGTTTTCCTTTCGATCCAGGTTCGGCCGCCAGAGCGGGCAGAACTAAGAGCTTCTTGGTTGTGCAGATCTCGCCAACTATTCAATGACCATTTCCAAGAGGAGAAGATGCATGAGTCATCTTCCTCTCTCCTTCTTTCCATGGTAGATGGTCCACTTTAGCTTCCTTGGATCGCGCCCAAGCTTCAGCTCGCTTTTCCTACACTTGCTGGAACAGAAATACAGAATCGCCCCATCATTTCTTACGTACATCGATCCGGTCGCTGGGCGAAACTCCTTTCCACAGAAGGAGCACCGAAACATCCGAGGCATTGAGTTTCATCTTTACTACTTGATCTTCTTTGCTTCCCTTTCCGTTTCTCTAAGCATAAGGACGTCTTCCAGTCGGACAGGGCCCTTCACGTTTCTGGTTATTATTCTGCCCTTGTCTCGTCCTTCTAGGACTCTCACTCTGACTTGAATTACTTCACCTGTGACTCCGGTTCTGGCAATTATTTGTGTGACTTCTGCAGGAATGAACTGCTCTTCCGCCTTCTGCCTCGCGCTCATTTCTTTCCTTCACCGGATTTCCTCAGATGGTCTACTGCTTTCAAGAGCTCGGCGAGAGTAGCGGCGGCATCACCCGGCTCGACGATGCTTATTGCAGCGGACCCAACATCGATCCCTGAGGACTTTCCGAGATCAAGCTTGCTCGGAACGAATAGATATGGTATCTTCCTCTCGTCGCAGAGTATTGGAAGATGAGCGACGATTTGAGGAGGGTCAACATCTTCTGCTATCAGAACTAGCTTCGCTACTCCTCTTTCCACGGCCTTTGTTGTCTCATTAGTTCCCTTCCTCAACTTACCTGAATCTCTCGCGACTTGTACTAGTTGGTAAGCTTTCTCACTGATTTCCTTGGGAACCTCAAACTTCATATACAAAGCCTTGGGCATTTTTTCACCCGCATACGCTTCAAGCTTACCTTATGCGCAAAGCCTCTTTTTAATGAATGTTTCGATGCCGACATCCAGCCCCGTTTCGGTTGGAAGATCTTCAACCATGTGCAAAGAAGATCTCCACGCGGTTGGAGGACCTGCTATCGATCCTCCCGAATCCTACCCTAACAAGCTGGACTACTTCACCAACGCCGGCATGGAAGAGTGCTTTCTCCCCCAGTCCTTGCATCACTTCTCCATCGGTCATTGTCAAGCTGACATCGATGTTGTCTGTCGGGGGTAGCCACTGGAGCAGCGGAGCTCCAGTCTTTCGCGCATCTTCATACGAATCGCTTCTGAACTTGGCTTCAACAAGATCGCCTTTCACTGAAAGAACATCGATGTTGAACAACTCCATCAACCGAATGAACCTTCCTTCACCAAGTTTCCGCGCGTCGCTGGAAGAGATTAAAAGGTTTGCTTTTCTGCCTGAGGGCTTGACTTCTAGGCGACGGGTTCCTCTCTCCGGGTGATCAGGATGAAGGGCTGGGTTGGAGACATATGTCTTAGGGACTCCTCCGATGGTCATCTGGACCGGATCCTCCAAGAAGAAGAACCGATCTGCTTTGTCGTCAATCACCTTTCTGTTGATCGCGTAGATGTTCTCCCAACTCAAAGTCGCATCGACAGGTCTCGGCCCGATCTCCATGATCAAGAGTCTCAAGGTCTCGGGTGCAATGCCTCTTCTTCTAAGCGCTGATAATGTGGCAAGTCTAGGATCAGTGAACCCAGAAACCGCCCTTTCTTGCACAAGTCTCAATATCCTTGATTTGCTAAGCTCTGCTCCAATGACTTTCAATCTTCCGTAATGCAACGTTTCCGGATACGTCCACCCCAGGTTCTTATACATGAATCTCTGACGAACCTCATTCGTCAGGTGTTCCTTGCCGCGGATTATGTGGGAGATTCCGAGCAGATGGTCATCTACTCCGCAAGCCATATTGTAGAGAGGCCATATTCTGTACTTGCTGCCTACTCTTGGATGCGGCGTCCCCTCTGTGTCGATTATTCTCAGAGCAGGCCAGTCTCTTACGGCGGGGTTCGGATGGTCAAGATCTGTCTTGACTCGTACCAGCGCCTCTTTCTCAGTGTACGTTCCATCAAGCATCTTTTCCCATCGAGCCAGTTGCTCTGAGGGCTCAAGGTCTCTGTCCGGACATGGCTTCGACGCCAGGGCCAATGCTCTGAAGGCCTCCCTATTGCACGTGCACACATATGCCCCACTTGTCTCCAGAAGTCTCTCCGCCCATTCATAGTAGAGATGCATTCTGTCACTCTGGATGACCTTCTCGTCCCACTTACAGCCCAGCCACAATATGTCTTCCTCAATAAGATCATAGAATTCCAGTTTCGGCCTTTTCAGACGAGGGTCAGTGTCTTCAAAGCGAAGCACGAATCTACCATCATACATGCGAGCGTACTCGTGACACAGAATTATGGCCCTCGTAGAGCCAATGTGAAGAACACAATCGGGGTTCGGGGAAAATCGCGTTACCACGTGAGCATATTTCTCCGCATTTGGAAGCGGAGGTAGCATTCTTCTCTCTCTTTGCTTTGCTTCTGTCAGTGTCCCAGGCCAGGTTTCTTCGAGGATTCTTCTCTGATCCGATAACGACAGCTGGTTGATTTCCTTGACTGTTTTGTTACAGAGTCCGGCCAGTTCCTTGATCACGGACCTTAGGTCTGGCCTCTCGGCTAGAATCCTTCCCATCACCGCTCCTGTTTCGGCCCTCCCTCCGTGTTTCACAGCATTGAGTAAGGCCGCCCGGCGGATTATCGAGCCGATTTCGTCAATTGAACTCATGGTGAGAAGCCCTCCTCATCAACTGTTGGGATTGGGCCAAGTCAGATATCAGGTTCCCTCATCTCTAGTTTTGGTGTTCCGCGAATTCTCCGGTGGCGCTTGCTCAACTATTATCAAGCCGAGTCAAAAACCCTTGCTCGGCGACAGCCGGTTGACGCTCCCGGAGAAGGCATCGTGAATGTACTCTTGCTGGTTTCATCTGAGCAGAGCTATCCCAAGTAGAACCGGAATGAACACTATGGCAAGCACCCAGTAAGCCACCAAGTTTGACATCTCTTGAGTGAGTTTCGTGAGAGTGGTGAAGGTTTCTCTTCCAAGGGTCTTGACCGAGACATCTGAAGAGTTCCACTCAGCCTCTGAATCCTCCAAATCCTCAAGAGCATGCCGAATCGCTGATTCGACACGCGACATAAGCACATCTTTACTGATGGCTTCGCCAATGGGGTGGTAACCCAGCTTCGTCGAAACTCTACCACTGACCATATGCGTGTCTGTTGTCATTACCTCAGCCTCACTGATGCCCATCCACTTCAACATTTCGAGAATCTCCTCTCGCAGGCCTGCCTTCATGTTGTTGCCGTCGATCGTAACGTATCCCGAGAGAGAAGCATCTGTCTCAATGAGTATTGCTGAGAGACCACAAGGGCCTATGCCCTGGTCCAGAGTGAATTCTGTCAGTTTCAACTTGCTTGCTCCAACTCTGAAGGGTCGCTGCTCTTCTCGCTTTGTCTGTTGCATCGCTCGTCTTCCAGATGACATGAGATCGTCAGAATCTTGGGAAGTCATAGGTTTCAATTCGTCTATACAGTTGTGACTGTCTATCAACACCAGATGGTCAAAGCCGAGAAGATCCATGCGAAGACCAGATGACACGTTTAACGGTATGTCTTCCATGTCCCTTGGCGAAGTTGTGAGGGTGACCAGTGCGCATTCTCCAAATGCTTGGCACGTGGCGCTGGCGCTTCCAATCGATGAGCGAATCATTCTCGACGCCGTTGTCGACCGTTGGCCTTTTCCAAGCAGGTTACTTACATGCTGAACAACTTTCTGATTCTCTGATTGCGACACTACGTTATGCTCGTGCCCCGAGACCCCATGAGGGACCATTACCGCTGCCTTCGTTTCGTCCTCAATCCTGTTCTGGATTAACATTGGAAGGACGCTACTGCCTACGTTTAAGAAAGGGCCCGGATGGAAGTTCGGTACAACAATGATGGCCTTCGCTGTGCGAGAGCTTATTGTCTTGAATGTCAGAACACTCACGCCTATATTTCCGACAATGCCAAGTTCCTCCAAGTATCTCTCCAAAGGCTGGTTCTTCAGGTCAAGAAATACCGCTAGGAATGCTCTGAAGAGGTTCATTATAGAGACGCCGATTGCCTTGCTTCCTCTTCTTTCAATGAGCGACATCAGAGGGTATAGTAGAGCCGGTGAAACCGCTGCGGCAACGGCGAATAGAAGAACTGTCTGAGCAGGGGGTAGTCCGAGAAGCGGTAAGGCAACGGCCACACATCCTAAAGGTTGAGCAAGAGTAGCAGCGAGTTTTCTTGAAAGACTGCGTTGAGAAAGAGAGAAGATTGCGAGAGCCCTCAGTGAGTATGCGCAAAGCATCCCTAGAAGAAAAGGCTTCTGCGGAAAGCCCAGAATGGTTTTGGGAAGAATACTGCCTATCAAGAGAAAGGTCATCCATACTAGGTTCACGACAAGTGAAAGGGCCAGACATCGTCTAAGATAGAAGAGAGGATCATCCTTCAGTACGAATCTCCCCAACGCGGTCTCAACCAAAATCGAGGGAACTGCAAAGACGAGGGCTCCGATGAAGCAACCAAAGGCGAAGTCGCCGATGGCGAAGGTTGATAGCGAGAAGGCAATACCACAGACGATCGCAGCCGTGAGAGGTATCTCAGCAAGCACTCTTCTTAGCGACGGAAAACTTAGCTTCCGAATCAAGTTATAGTATTTCGTGGTCTCTGTTAGAGGGTCAACTTTTTCGTTTCTCAAGTGATCTCTTCCTGAACTGCGGGAGCTATCTGCTAGCATCGCTTCACATACTGCGAGTATCTGTTCCAATGCCTACTGTTTTGGAATTGCTATTTAAGACGAGTTGGAGTTATCGTGGTCATTCATCGCCCTATCGTCATGATCCTTTGTTCCGGGCCTTCCAAAAGCATTTTATGGGTTCCAGCCTTCGATTATACGGAAGCTAGACCGAATGAAGGAGAAAACCTCCGAAAAGGGCAGTTCTCGTGGGAGGCGCAAGCTCTCGAAGGATGCTATAACGGCTTTTCCTCACGAGATAGTGGGCACTTTCGCTCGCCTGCCAAGGGTTTTCAAGAGGTTGGACATTGACCGACTGATGGGAGATAAGATATCTCGAAGCATGAAATGGCGGTATTTGAACAAAATGGAGAATCTCGGCCTCATCAAACATGAGACAAAGAAGTACTATCAAAAACTACACAATACGATCTCAGACTGGATGGAGAAGGAGGTTCTTCCGAAGATAAGGAGAGCAGAGACGAAGGGCGACCTTGAGTCCTAGGTGGCCTCATACTCAGTTCGAAAGTTGCCCAACCAGTTCCCTTGCACGATCCTCTCGGATCTTTCCCTCGTCAATCATCTTAGCTGCGACCAGATCAATCAGCTGGCCTGTGGCGCCAGCACTCATAGCCACATGTCGAGCGTGAAGCTTCATGTGTCCCCTTTGAATTCCTTCAGCCACTAAGGCCCGCAGGGCCGCCAAGTTCTGGGCCAAACCAACTGACGCTATGACTTCGGCTAGCTCTCTGGATGTCTTGGCGCCGATTATCTTGAGAGCTATCTGGAAAAGTGGGCTGGACTTTGTAACACCTCCGACTGTGCCGACTGCCACAGGGACCTCTATTGTTCCGACCAGGTCTCCTTGATGGTTCTTCTCCCAACTTGTCAAAGGCGTATACCGCCCGTTTCGGCAGGCGTATGCGTGAGCTCCAGCCTCGATGGCGCGATGATCGTTACCGGTTGCCAAGACAACTGCCGCGATTCCATTCATTATCCCCTTGTTGTGAGTTGTACACCGATAGATGTCCGCTTCGGCGAACGCCTGCGCTTTGACGATGCCCTCAACGATTTCGTCTCCTCCCACTGCTTCTCTGGCTACGATACATTTGGCTCTGGCAAGTCTCCGTGTCGCAAGGTTAGAGATTATCCGAAGGTAGACTCTTCCTCCTGCAATGTCTTCTATCATAGGAGCAACGGCTTCTACCATAGTGTCAACAGCGTTCATACCGGCGACATCGCGGCAATCAACCAGAAGCTCAACAATAACCATCTGCCCGGCCTTGGTCTCTATCATCCTTGCCTCTAGGTCCTTTGCCCCTCCGCCTAGCGATGTTAGCACTGGGTCTTGCTCATTCGCCTTGGTGAGTATCTTCTCCTTTTCGAGCAGCACTCTGAGAACTGCGTTTCTTGGATCAGGTAGATCAGTGACTTGAATCTGCCCAATCATTACCGGGGGAGTTGTTGACGCAGTGAATCCCCCTTTTACCCTTGCCATCCTAGCGCCGTTGCTGGCTGCTGCAACAACTGACGGCTCTTCAATGACCATCGGTACAAGGTAGTCCTTGCCGTTGACAAGGAAGTTCGTCGCGATTCCAAAGGGCATCTGAAAGACCCCGACGACATTCTCAATCATCCGGTCCGCTTGAGTCAAGGTGAGAGCCCGACCTGAGCTGAGTAGCCGGGTTTCCTCATCCGTTAGATTGGCAAACTCCTGTACTTTTCTCAATCTCTGCTCAGGAGCCAGCTTGTAGAAGCCTGAAATGTCAGATCTTCTGTTCAATATCTCATCACGTCGACAGTTCTCGAATCAAGACTATTGGAAGATTGCGAGTATATCTGTTGTGGGTTCTTGAACCGTATCTGAAGGTTCGCGACCTGAGTATGCATCACCTATTGCAGCAGTTAGTCAGCTCAAGCAGAAGTACTGACAAGAACTCTAGTAGGATCTTTCTAAGATGAACTGTAAGGCTTCGTCAAGGAGTTTTCTCTCATTCGATTCGGGCAACGACAGGAGTTTCTTTCGTGCTTCTTGCGCGTAGCCTTCTGCTTTTCGCTTTGAGTAGTCTAATGCACTGGTTGAGGCCATCGCTTTGATTGCTGTCGAATACTGTCTCGCAGATGCCTTTCTGTTCCCAAGAGTTTCGAGAATGATCTTTCTCTTTTGGGCCGAGCCCTTGGCAAGAGTATATACGACCGGCAGGGTTCTCTTACCCTCTCGAATGTCACTTCCAACAGGTTTTCCCAGCTCTTTCTCATCAGCCGTCAAACCAAGTAGGTCATCCACGATCTGGAAGGACATGCCTAGTAGGTGGCCAAAGCTTCTCATCGACTTCAAGGCCTCTGAATTCGATTCTGCTGCAAGCGCACCGACCGTTGTAGCAGCTTCAAAGAGAGAGGCCGTCTTCTTTGAGATCATCTCGAGATATTCATTCTCGGTCGGGTGTGTCTCCTTCTCCAGCTCTTCATCCAACTCCTGTCCTTCACATATCCTCACAGTGGAATCGTTGATCTCATTGATGACGTTAGGAAGAACTCTTAGCAGTCTTGGATTCGTCATCGCAGCCTTTGTGACCACATCGTAAGCTTTGATATGAAGGAGATCCCCTGCCACAATCGCTGTCGGGATCCCCCATTTCTTATGAACTGTTGGCGCACCCCTTCGAGTGTTGTCTCTGTCGATTATGTCGTCATGAACCAGCGAGAATGCCTGAATCAGTTCGATCGCAACTGCAGGGGGCAGTGCGTCCTCCTCTTTGCCTCCCAGAGCCTTGCAGACATTGATTGTAAGAAAGGGGCGAAGTTTCTTTCCTCCGGCCTTCGGCAGGTGATATGCAGCTTCCCACAGGCGTATGGGGTCTCGCCGGCTCAGATGAGGCGCCATGTGGTTGTCGACGAGGCTTCCTATTCTTTGGAGCTCCTCTTGCAGTACGGTCATTTCACTTCCTTCTTGCATATAGTTTTGTGTCGAATCCTCTTTGGCTTAGCCAGTGATAGGTTTCGCCAGCTATCACCAATGGTGTGCATTGTAGATCTCTTATCGTCTTCGACCCTGTCAGGAACATCGCTGTCCTCAATTCTTGGTGGATGACATGAATCGCTCTCTCCACCGCTTGGTGACTTTTCATTGCAGGGTTGAGTAATGGCCTTGCAAGGCCTGCCGCCGATGCTCCTAGGGCTATGGATTTTGCAACTTGCAACCCGTTCCTGACTCCTCCTGAGGCGATAGCGATCAGCTTGGTGGATTGTGTTACCTCAACAAGGCTTGCAGCGGTAGGGATGCCCCATCCGTAGAAGACTTTGCTTCTGGACCCTCTCCTTCTAGAATTGTCCCTATAGGCTTCAACTCTTGCCCAATCGGTTCCTCCGACCCCGGCAACATCAATGCCCGAGACCCCAGCCTCCTCAAGCTTCGCAGCATCTTCAGCTGAGATCCCAGCGCCGGTTTCTTTCACGATTACTGGGACATTCACTTCCTTCACGATGTCCCTAATCTTGCCTATGACGCCCTTCGCTGTTGGCTCTCCCTCAGGTTGAACGCACTCCTGAGCAGTGTTTACATGAATCGCGAGGGCGTTGGCTGAAATCATCTCCACCGCCTTCTTTGCCTCCTCGGGTCCGTATCCCATCGCAAGTTGAGGGGCACCTAGGTTCGCAATCAAGAAGGCATCAGGGGCAGTCGTGCGAACGATTCGAAAACTGGGTTCAAAGGTAGGGTTTTCAAGAGCAATCCTCTGGCTGCCTACTCCAATTGCCACGTGGAGAGCTTGTGCTGCTGCGGCAAGCCTTTGGTTGATCTTCTCAGCAGGAGATGCGCCCCCCGTCATAGCCTCTATGACAAGAGGCAACAACAATCGATGTCCCATGAAGATGCATGAAGTATCTACTTCTTCCATGTTTATCTCCGGGACTGACCGGTGTATCAGATGAATGTCTTCGAATCCAGTGGGTCTTTCTGATTCGACTTCCTTTGTGGAGCAGATCTTTATGTGATCGGCTTTCCGGTGTGATATGCGAGTTGTCTTCATCTCTTTTCACGGCTCAATGATGGTTCCGGTTACAGGTCTCCCCTTCAGCGCCTCTGAGACTCTCCCCGGAATACGTCCGTTCACGATGACGACTCGGATCCCTTTCTCAATCGCAGGCAGCATCTCCTTCAATTTGCCTGTCATTTGGCCCGTAACATCGAAGCCTTGGGTGTTTTCCCCTCCCTTTTGAATAAGCCTTCTGACATCGGCCGCTGTCATTCTTTGTATGAGCCTTGCCTCATGGTTCAGCTTTGGATCGGAGTCAAATACTCCATCAACATCCACAGCGAAGATCAACTGTCTGGCAACCAGCTCGACGGCCAGCCAGGAGGCAAGTTGGTCCCCGGAGAGAATGCAGAATCCGAGATGCTGATCAAGTACCACATCTCCGTAGAGCAAAGGTACCATCTGCAGGTTCAGGATGTCGGTCATGATATTGACGTCCGTACTTTCTATTCTCCTATTGTTCATCCTTATGAAGGCGGACGGTTGCAGAGAGACACAACTCAGACTGTTCTTGATTGCTAGGTCGAGGATGATCTTGTTTAGCTCTGTCATTGATTGTCTTGTTCTGACGAATCCGTATATCTGAGACGGGTCTTTGTAGCCTTCTGGCAACCTGTAACGCTTCGCCAGGTGATGGCCGTAAGATCCTCCTCCGTGAACAATAATGAGCGATCCAGTTGTGCCTTCGCAAATCTCTTTCATCAATCGTGAGATTCTTTTCTCAGAGACAGTGGACTCTCTCTTCTTGTCCGTTATGACTGATCCTCCCAGCTTTATGACAGTCAGATCAGTAGCCAAGATTCCACACCTTCTCTTTGCACATTGACCAGGTGGGGGGTTCCTCCCGCATCTCTTATTGCGTGGAGAACGCTTTCTGTGTAGCGAAACGGGGCTAAGGCAATCATGCATCCTCCACCTCCTGCTCCTGTAAGCTTGGCTCCAAACGCACCTGCTTCCCGTGCTGCTAAAACCAAGCGGTCAAGCTCCCTTGTTGAGACTCTGACCTGACGCAGGAGTTCATGATTCAAATTCATTAATTCCCCGAACTGTCGCATGTCTCCATGTTGCAAGGTAGTCAGGGCAGTTCTTGAGATCCTCTCCGCCGATCTCAAGATTTGTCTCTTAAGTCTACGACCTTTGGCAAGAAGGGTTTTGACTTTGGAGACCATCGCACCGGTTGATCGCGTCCTACGTGTGTCTCCGATGATTACCTGGAAAGTCCGTTTGAGCGGGATACGTTGAAACGGCCTTCTCCTTCTATATGCTATCAATCCTCCAAGCGTTGAAATGGTTTGATCTATTCCAGATGGGAAATTGTGAATCATGCTTTCAGATTTGAATGCCAAGTGTCTTATAGCATCGCGATCAAGCCCTCTGCGGAGAAGCTTTGCCGTGGCCGCTATTGTCGATACGGCCACAGCTGCTGAAGAACCAAGGCCGACTCCGACTGGTATGGCTGAATCTATCTGAATATCGAGTCCCTGTTTTTCTTTGTCGAAGTGCTCGAGAGTTGCTCGGGCCACATGACAGATAGGTTCCAGCATGGCACGGGTATTCCTTCTCCCTTGCAGGACTTCGCAATATCCGTCAGTGAAGGACACACTGCACCTTGGAGAAGACGAGCTTACTACGATTGTCCCATCGCTTCTTTGGGAAACAGTCGCTTTCGAGTGTATGTTCACCGCCGCAACTATCGCAGTTGTTCCGTAAACGACGAAGTGCTCTCCTGTAAGAATGACCTTTGCAGGCGCGACTGCGAAACCCTTCAAATTCCTGTCTAACTCCTCTCACAGGACCAATGGATCAATCCTAGTCGATTCTGTTGAGAGGCTATTTGCCTATTATGGCTGATAAGTAGCCTACGACTTGGCTGTAGTCTCCCGTAATATCGCCACTCGTCTGATATGAGAGTGCTTTCGCAGATTTCGCCCCAAAGAGCTTCCCAGCGACTATAGCTGAGGACACTGGTCCATATCCACACATGGATATGTTCTGCAGCTCCACGACTCGCTGAAGTTCTTCCTCGTCAAGCCTGAGTATTGCACTCGTTACCAGTTTGTCTTTTGTCTCTGCTTGCCTCTGATGTTCGTAGTGAGACAAATCTGATGTCGCTATCACCAACATATCTTGGTTGTCTGTGCTTCTTGCAATCGATTCGCCCACGCTTCTGCTTGTCTCTACGTCTTGCATCATCATTGATATTGGTACGAACTTGAACCGATTTCCATAGATGTACTGCAGAAATGGTAACTGCACCTCGATTGAGTGTTCGCTCATGTGAGACGAGTCGTCGATGTCTATGATGTCCGAGTTCTTGCATATCCGCTTTGCAACTGCGGAGTCGATCTCAACTTCACCAAGAGGCGTCTGCCATGTTCCCTCAACCATGGCGGAGACACCTGTTCCTACGCCGTAGTGATTAGGGCCGAGAATGACGATAGTGTCGGGAATCCCATCGGAAGCCAGTGCTGAGTAGAGATGTGCAGCCACTGGACCAGAGTACGCGTATCCAGCGTGAGGAGAGACTGCGGAAACTATCTTCCTTTCGCCTTTTTCTTGCGATTTCGGTAGTTTGCCAGTTCCAAGCTTATGCAGAAAGCACTTTTCTATTTGTGAGATGAGAGCCGCCCTTTCCGAAGGGTAAAAAGAACCTGCTTGGGCAGGGCGTCTCACTTTCAGGTCTCTTCACCTATTCTCGCAGGAATGGTTGCCAGTTTGGTTTCGAAATCGTCTATTGTGGCGGTTATGCTTCCGTCAGGGGGAAGCTCCCCTCGTTCCCTTAAGATCTGTCTTGCAAGAAGCCAATATACCATGGCGAGAGCTCGTCGGCCTTTGTTGTTGACTGGGATCGCAAGGTCGATTCCGCTGAACACATTGTCGGTATCTACCAGACCGATGACAGGGACCCCGGCGCATGATGCCTCCTTTATCGCCTGCCAGTCAGCTCTCGGATCAGTAATGATGATGAGTTCCGGTTCAGCATGCTTGGGTTGAAGAGGGTTCGAGAGGAGACCTGGCATGAACCTGCCGACTATTGGAACGCATTTCGTTAGTTCGCAGAATTTTTCGATCGGAGTCTTACCATATAGTCTTGAAGAGACTACCACAACTCTTGAAGGATCCATTCTGGAAAGAAATTTGGCTGCGAGCCTTATCTTTTGGTCAGTGTTTCCTATATTCAATATGAAGAGTCCATCAGGTCTGGCACGGAATATGTGCTGCTCCATGTCACCGGTCTTTACTCTGGTTCCTATGTGTAGGCCAGCTGCCAGAAGTTCTTCTAGCGGAAGCAGTAGGTCTTCCGCCTTTGGAATCAGTTCTTTATCTTCGACTGTCAAACATACTCACTCTAGTTCTTGATCTTCGCCAGTCTGGCCTTTTCACCAAGATCCTTTTCTATTCTTACGAGTTCATTTATCTTTGCCACTCTTTCCCCTCCGACCACGCCCGTCTTTATCATAGGACTTTGAAACGCTATGGCGAGATGTGCCAACTCCGGAGCAACGGTATCCCCTGATCTGTGTGAGGTCACAGTAGCGTAGCCTGACAGTCTTGCGTTCTTTGCTGTTTTGGAGGCATCCGTGATTGTTCCCACTTGATTTGGCTTAATTACGATGGCGTTTCCTGCTTTCATTCTTTTCCCCTTTTCGAACCTTGCGGAGCTGGTGACGAAAAGATCGTCTCCACATATCAAAGTGTCATTGACCTTCCTTGTAAGTTCCGCAAATGACTCAAACGATTCTTCATGAAAAGGGTCTTCCAAGTAAACAAGATCGTACTTGTCTATGAGATGGCGCACAAACTCGAATTGCCTTTCTTCAGTCAGTTTCTGGCAGTCCTTGTTGTACATGTAGAGATTCTCCTTTTCGTTCCAAAGCGTTGAGGCGGCCATATCCGCTCCAACTCTTATCTCCATGCCCACGAGCGCTGAGATATTCTCGCATGCTGCCGCTACGATGTCAAACGCCTCTTCTGTCGTTAAGTTCGCGATCCAAGCACCTTCGTCGCCCTTGCCAACAGAAGGCTTCCCTCCAGCCTGAAGAAGTGTGGCGATCTCAGAGTGCACCTTCGCGTTGGCATCAGCGCCCTCGTAAAAGGTCCTAGCCCCAATAGGCAGAATCAGGAATTCTTGGATGTCTGTCTTTGCCGCCTGGGCGTGCCTTCCTCCACCTATGACGTTTCCTAAAGGCAATGGAAGTTCAACTCTTGGAGAATTGGAGAGATGCTCAAAGAGAGGGGTTCTCCTAGAGCTGGCTGCCGCAAGGGCAGTCGCAACGGAAACGGCGTAGGCAGTGTTTCCACCTATTTTGCCGAAGTTCGAAGTTCCATCGATTTCATGAAGTAGCTTGTCGACCGTCTCTTGATCGTCTGCGCTCAGACCGATCAGTTTCGATGCTAGAATGCTCTCGACAGTCTTGAGCGCTTGGTCAATCCCACCAGGCGGATACTGCTCGACCTCCCATCTCCCGCGACTCAGTCCGGAGGGTGCAGTAGCTCGGCCAAAGCCTCCGGCTGTTGTTACTCCAACTTCTATGGTGGGATTACCTCGACTGTCGAATACCTTCCAGCCCTTAAGATCCTTGATTATCGAGGCGCTCATGGGGTCTGTCCCCACGCCATGTGGGCACGCTTCTTGTACGCAAGTTCAGCGTACGACAGAAACTCGTCTATGATCTCGACATGAGAAATCATCATTCTTCTACAGCAATACCGCTTTATACCAAGTTCATCAAGAACCTTGCGTGGGTCTTCTCCCTGCCTGACTCTTCTCGAGTATTCATGCCACTTATCGGCTATGAGCCGGCCGCACGTGAAGCATCTTACAGGAACTATCATTTCCTGTCACCTGTACGATTTCTGCTTTCTCCGTCTCGCTCCAGGACCTCCGAACTTCTTCGGTTCGGACCTTCTTGGATCTCCAGCAAGCATCGATCGATCATATCTCGTTAAGAGGCGACGGACCTCTGCGCTTCGTGACCATTCAGCTATCCCTCTTGCGATCGCGGTTCTTGCCGCTTCGGCCTGCCCCATGAT
This sequence comes from uncultured Candidatus Bathyarchaeia archaeon, assembly GCA_964631575.1. Classification (GTDB taxonomy): domain Archaea; phylum Thermoproteota; class Bathyarchaeia; order 40CM-2-53-6; family JALHTG01; genus JALHTG01. The sequence continues at coordinate 27,435 of CAZVYD010000004.1, read as the reverse complement.
TCCTCCCCCCGCGACTCGAACAGCGATATCCATCGCTTTGCTTCTATCGCCAAGAATCAATAGTGGTTCAGAGATCTTCATTCTGACCATCTCTTGGCCGTAGGCTTCGAGGGGGAATTCATTGATCGTCAATCTTCCTTTTCCGGGTTTGATGATCGCCTTGGCTATGGCTGTTTTTCTCTTTCCCGTAGCCAAGACTATTCTTCGCTTCTCGCTCATGGCTTGCCGCCTCGTATTTCTCTTGAAAACTCATCAACTGTGACGTATCGGCAACGCAGCTTCGAAGCATCGGCGTCTCGAAACCTCTGTAGAGGTTTGTTAGCATATTCGTCAGGTACTCCTATGAAGACCTTCACGTTTCTGAAAGCAGCTTTGCCTCTTGGCTTCTCACAAGGGATCATTCCCCGAATTACCCTCCTGAAGTACATGTCCGGTCTTCTGGGGTGCACTGGAGCTTTCTCTTGGGAAGCATGCGTTCTCGTCCTGAGCTTTCGTTGGGCGTCCTCAAGTATTCTCTGCTTTCGACCAGCGATGACCGCCTTCTCCGCGTTGACAACGACTATCTTGCGTCCTTCGAGTGCTTGCTTTGCAGCTATGCTGGCAATCCTCCCAAGAACGTGATTTGACGCGTCTATGAGGATGAAATCCGAGGACATGGAACTCACTTCGCTTCCTCGAAGCTTTCACGCATCTCTGTCGCCTTCTTCACAAGGACCTTTGCTGCTTCCTCAACGATTCTCTCTGAAGGAAGACCCCCCGTGGATTCTACCGAGAAGATAAATGCCTGATCATCCCATCCAACCTTTATCGCTGGAGGCTTCTCAGGGCAATGCCTCTCACAGTCACGGCACAAGGTGCAGTCAATCTCTCTCTCGACTACAACCTTGCCGTTCCTAACTGACAAGATTGACTTCGGGCAGAACTTGATGCATTCTTCGCATCCGTTGCATTTCGTTTGGTCTATTGACAACTTTGGAAGGTACTTGTATGCAGCTGATGATATGGGCTGCCACTTTGCGTGCTCAATGCCGCGTCCAAGCCTTGCATAAGCCTCAAGCCTGATCTTTTGTCCGGGGGCGAGCTTGGCGATTGGAATCGCGTCGCTTACAGGCTTAATATCTGGGTTCTCAGCCTTCAATTCTCCTGAATTCACGTACTTTGATTCATCTGTAGCTTCTGATTCAAGCGATAACGTTGCCCTGCACTTGTTGCAGCCCAGTTCACTCTTGCAGTTGCATTCATCAGGCAACACGTATGAGTCCAAATCTGTCGTAAGAGGAATAAGACCCAGTCGGTGAGATAGCATCTCATCATGGAGTACAGATGAGTTCTCTATGATCATCACGTCCTCCACAGCCATGGTCGGGACTTCGGCGATCATAGCCCGCCTGAGAGCGTTCGAGAAAGCAGGCGTAACCCCTTTCATCATAAACTTGATAGAATCTTTGTCCCGGCCAAGCATTTCAACCTGCATATTCTCAGCATCTTTCAGTAGGCTTCGTTCAGCGGATGAAAGCCCGAACTCTATTTAAACATTGTTTGAGCTTCAATTAACGTTGCCCCAAAGGTTGTCGCTCAAAAGGAATTATGCGTACATAGAGTGGAAGAGGACTGCAGGATCCCGGTTGGTCTGTTGCGCAGCGAGACCGAGAGAAACATCACTTAGCTCTTGACTAGGAAGTGTCCGACGCCCACGGCTGACACATATTGCCTGTACTCGTCCATCAGGCCCTCGAAGACCCCTTTTCAGCTAGCCATGGTTCTCCGTCTGGTGGCACACTCATCTCTGTCGGGCCGATTCCAATTGCGATCGGCCAGGGACTAGGAGAGCCCTCATTGATGCTGCTTGGAGTTCTGGCAATGCTTACGCTCATCGCCCTGTAGTTTCGGAGGCCGAGGCTCTAAGCCGGCTGAGCATATGTTTGTAAAGGATTAACGGTGGGCGGAAATGTTTGACATATACTTGAGCAAAATGTAGATCAACTCTCTCACTTGGTGTCGAGTTGTGAAGTTTAGGTGACAAGGGCTGAGCCGCTACCTGGCGAGCAACTTATTATGAAGCTCAAGCCTCATCCCTTGGCATTCTGGCATCTTTTTGCAGTATCGGGGCTTTTGATCGTTCTTGGACACGTTGTCAGGCAGCTTTATGCCCTCGTTGCAGGACTCAAGCTTCAGATTCCGATTCTTCAATCGTACAATTCGGCGAACGTTCTGATCTTGTGGGGGGTACTTGTCGCGGCCGCTGTCGTTATCGGCCTCATTTACGTAAGGGTGACTTCACTTCTTGCCTTTGGCGCTATTGCCTCGGCAGCGACAATAATGACTGAATACTTCAAAATGCCTTTGGAGACTCACTACTGGCTCCTTGTCTTCTCTGGCCTGATGGGCTTCGTTTTGACAGAGCTCTACAGAAGAGGACACAACTACTACGTTACGAATCTTCGCCTTGTCACAGAGAGTGATTTCATATTTTATAATTCACGACAGCTCACATATGACAAGATTAATGACCTTGCCCTGGTGCAGGGCCCAATCGGGCGCATTCTAAACTTCGGCACGGTTATTCCAGTAACTGCCTCCGGCCTTGGGTTGGGTGAAGATTCAGCGTCTGCAGGAATCAGAACCGGCATTGGAATCGGGGGCAAGGCTTCATTGCCTACAGGTGTAGGCGTAGGCCTTTCTGCAAGCGGGGGAAGAGGAGTGCAGATACCGCGAGGACGAACCTATCACACTCTGTATGGTGTCTCTAGACCACGTGAAGTTCTCGAAGCTGTTGCAAGAATGATTCAGAGGCAGACATCGGGCCCATACTTGGAGAGAATAGCGTCTGGCGTCGAAAAGCTTCTGAGCCAGAACACGACTGTAAAGAATGGGTAAATTTGCCCTTTCGTGGGGCATCGTTCACCGGCCTTTCTTTGCCGATTCCCGTTCGGAGGCCGCTGGAGCTGTAAGCTTGATTTCCGGTTGCTCCTCTCTTCTAACCGCGTATCCTGGAACGGTCACAGATCTTCCTCCAATAGTTATGTGACCGTGAGAGATGAGTTGCCTAGCGTGATGCATAGACTTGGCCATCCCGCTTCTCGCTACCACCGTCTGAAGCCTCCTTTCCAAGAGGTTAGTCACGTTGAGGTCTAGCACATTGTCTAGTGTAGCGTCCTCAGAAAGGATCCCTAACCTCTTCAAGCTCAGTAGAATGTCTCTCTCAGTTTTTGATCGTGTCTCTTCAGGCTTTGCGAGAAGCGATCTTACCATGCCCCTGATTCTCGAGATTTCAGTCTTGTACCGCCAAAGCTCCCTCTTGTTTCTTAAGCCATAATCTCCTATGAGCTTCAGTTCATCCTGAATCTGGGCTCGCCTCCAAGGATGGCGAGGCGTTTCATATTTCTTCCTCTGCTTCTTAGGATCGCCCATTGTCTTAGTCCTTCTCAGTCCTCTCGGCTTGGGCCGCTCTCAAGGCGGCTATGGCAGCTTTCTTCTTCACTCCAACAGCTTTGCCGCTTCTGCCTGTGGTCTTGGTTCTTTGGCCTCTGACTTTCAGTCCCAAGGAGTGCCGTATTCCCTTCCATGTTCGTAGGTCTTTCATGAAATCTATGTCCGTCTTCACTCTGAGTGCGAGATCCGGGCCGACCAAATGCAAGTCTCTACCTGTCTCAAGGTCTTTTCTTCTATTGACAAGCCTCGACGGGATTCCAAACTTCAAAGGGTCAGAGATTACGTCCTCGATCTTGTCGACCTCCTCCTCTGAGAGTTGTCCGATTCTAACTTCAGGCTTCATGCCTGCCGCTCTTGCTATTGCACTGGAGAGGCTTACGCCTATGCCGCGGATTTTCGTCAGTCCATAGACTAGTTTCTTCGAGCCATCAAGGTCCACTCCCATCAATCGAATGATGTGTCTGAATTCCTTTGAAGACATGTCACGCCACTGTCGCGGAGACTACGAGTTCGCCGGATCTTATATAAGCCTTCTGAGATCCGTTCCGCGAAATTTCCAAAGCCAGTTTGCCTACTGATGGCTTCTACAGCCACCTAGCCAAGACAAGTATATCGAAAAGCATCCCGATTCCACAGACTGCTAGAGTATAGGGAATCCAGAGGCGATATACACGCTGGATCTTTGCCTTGTAGAACTGGTTGGACAATACAAGGCAGAGGTGTAGTGGAGAAATGTAGTACCCAGCATAGGTGCTGAGGACTATGATGCTTACCAGCGCGGGGGCCGTAGTTCCGAAAAGGGGAAGGATAACCGGTACACTTATGCCTGCTCCGGCTATTGCAAGGCCCGAAACAGCTCCAATGAGCAAGGGGAAAAGGGTCGCAAACATTAGGAGAGGGACCTTCACGTCCTTCAGGATGCCTAATAGAAATGGGACAGCATTTGACTCTCCTATTGCGTAGCGGAAGATCATAACACCTACTATCGAGAGGGCTGGAGTCCACGGTATTCCTTGCCAAAGAAGCGCCAGGGCTCTCTGCGGTCGTATCTTCTTTATCAGAAGAGAACTGAAGACTCCCAAGGCCACTGACACTGCCATATACAGTCCGGCTAGGTTGAGTGTGAGCGCGATTAGGATCGGTGCAAGCCCCTTAATCACAAGCTTGTAGTCTCGTTTGGTCTTGTGGTCTTGATCGGAGTCAAGTCGCCGAATGAACAGGATGTATCCCAAAGCTATCGAAATAAGGAATGATGGGATCTGCATGAGGATTAACTGGTAAAGTCCAATGCCTGCTAGTCCCGAAGCCAGAATTAGCGTGGAAGACAGTGGAAACACGTAGAACCATATGTGCCTGAATGCTATGTTGACTGTGACTTTCCTTTCAGGGGTCAACTTCAGCTTGTCTGCTTCCTCATCGATCAAGGGCGCCGACAGTAGGGCGCCGCCTGGCATTGGCATGAGACCGACGATTGCCGGGATTGCTGCGACTAAGGTCTTGGTAGCCAGAATCGTCTTTAAGCCTGTTATCAGATCGTCGATCAGCTTTGTTTCTTTCATGCAATAGCCGAGTATCCCAATGGTTGTGACCAGCAAGGTGAGGTTTATGGTTTCTGGGTCTTCTAGGGTGCGGATGGATAAACGGATGAAGTCTTGCACTGATGCTCCATATGAGATTGCCAGGCCTATTGCTCCGATCATTATGGAAAGTGCTGGATTAACCCGCTTGCCTGTAAGAACAACTATTAAGGCGAATGCAATGACGAGTCCGACTATCTGAATCATTCTAAATCCTTCGATTCGCTTCGGTGTATTGAGGCTCGCTCTGATAGTTGTGATGTCGCAATAAGCATTTCGTATCCGTAGGTCTACGGCTCCGACATAAATTCGACGAACTCCTCTTGTGTTCGGGGAGCGAGCGTGTAGTTGGTCTTTCTTTCAGCCCCCAAAGTTGAGAAAGGCTTCGAGCCGTAGTCATGTCCCGGGTAGATCATAATGTCGTCTTCGAGCCCCAGTATCTTTTCGAATAAGCTTCTGTAAAGTTGTATGGAGTCTCCCCCAGAGAGATCCGTTCTTCCGCACTCGCCAACGAAGAGCGTGTCTCCGGTCAGGAGTTTCTTGTCAACTAGTAGGCAAATGCTGTCCGGCGAATGTCCAGGCGTGTGCAAAATGGTCGCCACGACATCTCCAAGTCTGAGCGTATCACCGTCTCTCAGGGCAATGTCTCTGCGTTGTCTGGAGTCAACGTGGGCAGCAATCTTCCCTCCTGTAATGTCAGCAAGTTCGGCATTCCCTGACGTGTGGTCTCGATGTCCATGAGTGTTTACTATGTATCTTACCTTTACCCCGTGCCTGGCGATGACAGACATCACTGGAGCGATTGGTGACGCCGGATCAACGATCAATGCTTCGCGGCTGCTTTCGTCACCAATGAGGTACATGAAATTGTCAGAGTTGGATGCACGAATCTGTTCAAATATCAATTCTGAATCCCATCATGAACTACACTTCGTGTATCCAAAAGTTTTTCGAGACAAAGAGAGTCATAGCCCATCTGAATGCAAATGGTTTCGAATAGATTCGAATCTCTTAGTCGCTTTCTATCATACATCTTAAGGCATGCTCCTCAAGAGTTTGGTCTAGTCTCAGACCAGAGTGGCTTCGTATCCTTGGATACACTTCTTGCAGTCATGAACGCAGAATCGAGATGGAGATGGGTAAGAAAGGAAGACTTGCTAAACTTGACTGCGTCGTCTCCTCGAAAGAGGTTTGAGATCAAAGATGGCCGAATAAGAGCGCTATATGGTCACACCACGCTTCAAAGGATAGTTCACGAGCCAGTGATCCCCCCTGAGTATCTCTTCCACGGAACTGCAAGAAGATTCTCTGGCAGCATCGAGCATCTGGGGCTACTACCTGCACGAAGAGCTTTCGTCCACTTATCTCAAAGTGTAGATGATGCGTTGAGAGTTGGAAGGCGTCGAGACAGCAATCCAGTTGTGTACAGAGTTCTTGCCTTAATGGCTCACAATGAAGGAATTCGATTCTTCAACGCCGGAGACGTATATCTTTCGCGTTTCATTCCAGCAAGATATCTGCAAAAGCTCGATCTGTAAGTCGCTTGCTACTTCGTATGAATCTCGACGATATCTCGGTCGCCAAGGACATGCCCTCGCCCGACCTTTTCTCCCGGATATTTGGCTGTAGAACCCCAGATCCTTGCGAATCGAAAGTTCTCATGCAGTTCTGTATGAATTCTTTTGGCAAGCTCAGCAACTGTAGACCCTGTATGGAGAACGAAGGGCTCAGTGGAATGCGTTTGCTCATTCGGTTCCTTCGTGTAGACACGGACGATCCCAAGAGCCTTGAACACTGTATCGCCTATCCGATGAAGGTTCTCACCGGTCGTGCATGAGACCGGTATCAGCGGCAAATCCGCTACGGCCCGACGAAGCTCCTCAAGATTTCGTCTTGCCTGAGGCAGATCTGACTTGTTGGCAACTACAATAGTTGGCTTGTAAACCGCCGTGCTTTCCAACAGCGCGTCTTCAATGTCGTTCAGTCGTGCATCCCCGCTGATTCGGATTGTTGCGTTGATCAGCCCATATTCCCTCAGCAACTTCTCTATGTCTCCAATGTCGCAATCGATTAGGTGGCCAGAGACCATTATCTGAATGCCGCTGCCCCCTTTGAGTCGAGTCACCCAAATGTGCGAACTGACCTTTCTCGGAGAAATCCTGGCGCTCTCCAGTTCCGCAAGCACCATCTCAAGTTGGCTCTGGGGGTTCTCAGAGAGGTCGAGCACTATTACGATGCCGTCAGCGTTCCTAGCGAGTCCCAGAGTCTGAAGACCCCAAGCCACTCCATCGGCAGCGCCCTCCACCAATGCAGGAGCCTCTACCAGCTGGATTTGGAGATCCTCAAACCTCATAATGCCAGGAACCGGGCGCGCTGTTGTGAACTTGTGCTCTGCGATCGTGGGATTTGCGTTAGTCAACGCCGAGAGCAAGCTGCTTCTCCCAACTTTTGTTTGACCGATCAGGACGACTTGAGCGGCTCCCTCTTTCTGTATGAACCATCCGACACCCCCCTTACCCGCCTTTCTCTGCTCTTGCTCAGTTCGCTCAAGCTTCAGAACAGCAATCTTGCGCTTGACTTGCGCTCGCAGCCTCTCGTTGCCCTTATGCTTCGGAACCGCTGACAGAAATTCCTGAAGTATCTTGATTTTCTCCTCGGCGGTCCTAGCTTGAATGGCCTTGTTCCAGAGCCCCTTTGCTTGAGCGGTCAGGTTGGCTGGCAAAAGCCTGGCTCCCAAATCTAGTTAGAGAGAACATGCGGCGAGATTAGCCTTTTGCGTTGCGGCCCGCCAGCACTCGCATCCAACAACCTGCGGCCCCTCAAGGATCCTGTGAGCCTGAAAGTACTCTTGCCAAGAGGATCCCCTCTATTTTAGCACAGTGCCGGTCTTCATGTACCAGATGTAGAGATCAAGTTTCGAAAGAGGCATACCCAGCTGTATGCTGAGGTCCCGCAGTTTGGATTCAATTTCCAAGTACTTGCATCTTCCGAGTCCCTTGGGAATCTCATCAATTATCCTATTCTCACATAGTGTCCTGAGGATGTGTCTGTCAAGAATGGCGAGGTCATCATATCCGACGTTTCTTAGAAAGTGACTGGCCTCCTTATAGCCGAGCCCCAGCACATTCTTAACAAGCCAGTCGCGAGCTTGCTTCTCGTTTCCGATGCTAACCACGACATCTTTGATGTGACTGAACTCGCGGGCCGAAACAATGAAATGGGCTCTTCGCTTGCTGAATCTGTGCCCCATGTGTCTTAGGCGTGTTGCCAACTCTTCTTCAGCGAGTCTAAGGAATGCTTCTGGGCCTATTGCTTCCTGAATACTTATCCCCAGTCTTGCACTGGAATTGGCTGTGAGGATGCAGAAGCAAAGCTCCGAGAACCAGTCGTCATTTCCCTTTGAATTGAGGATTTTGAACTGTCTTGTTCTGGTCTCCACCTGCTCGGCTACGTGACTTGCCATAAGGCGGCGAATCTGCGAAATGAGTGATTCAGTGTCCATGTACGGGTTCCGTGCCCAATAATACCCAGCAGGGTCGAGTCTTAAGACAAATGTATCGATAGAAAGCTAAGGTTATGCCGAGTGATTGCGTCGCGGAGCCAAGTGGGGCTTTGCAACCTCAATCCTAACAGACCCACCGTTTATGATAGCGTGTTTCCAAATTGTAGAACGTCTTCAACGATGAGCACCAGCCTTCCTATTGTTATGTAACCATGATTATGATCCCGGTCAACAGTCGTTATTGCTCTTGCGAGCAGGTGTCCTACTGAACAGACTCGACTTTCCGAATCTCAGGCACTTTCTTCTTCAGGAACTGCTCGACTCCCCACTGCAGGGTCATCTGTGACATGGGGCATCCTGCGCACGCTCCTGTCAACTTCACCTTGAC
>CAZVYD010000004.1:0-18436 GCA_964631575.1 uncultured Candidatus Bathyarchaeia archaeon | reverse complement strand
TGGACATGCCCGGTCTGCGGAGCGCCGAAAGAAGAGTTCGAGCGAATCGAATAGAGGCACCTACTCATCATGCGAAAGGCTTAACCTGATAGACGGGCATTCTGAGGCAACTCAATACTGAAGGTCGAACTCTGAATGAGCAACGAATACTTGCGGAAGACTCCTCGTTCAAGACAAGCATATGAGAAGGCAAGAACACTCTTCCCAGCCGGGGTCTCATACAAGATACGTTTCATAGAACCGTACCCGTTCTGTGTCACAAATGCAGAAGGAAGCAGACTGTTCGATATTGACGGTAACACGTACACAGATTATTGGTGCGCTCATTTTGCCCTGATCTTAGGTCATCGTCACCCAAAGGTTGTGGAGGCGGTCAAGGAGCAGGTTGAGAAAGATTTCCATTATGGGGTCACTCATGAACTTGAAGCAAAGCTTGCTGGGCAAATAGTGAAAATGGTTCCTTCCGCTCAGCTGATCAGGTTTGCTGGTTCAGGTACAGAAGCAAACATGTATGCCGTGAGACTGGCCAGAACTTACACGGGCAGAACTGGGATAGGGAAATTTGAAGGAAATTGGCATGGTGGCTATGACCCGCTCCATGTAGCCATGAGGCCTCCATTTGATGAGTTACCTTCGGGAGGCCTAACGCCGGGATCGCTTGCGGATACAGTTGTTCTCCCTTTCAATGATTTGGACGGAGTGAGGGACCGTATGAAGGGAAGGCAATTGGCATGCGTTCTGATAGAACCTGTTATGGGCGCTGGCGGCATGATTCCGGCTGAAAAGGAGTTCTTGAAGGGACTGGTTGAACTCTGCCACGAGGAGGATGCCTTGCTGATCTTTGATGAAGTCGTCACCGGGTTCAGGCTGGGGCCAGGCGGAGCCCAACAAGTCTACGGCATACAGCCTGATCTTACTATTCTGGGAAAGATTGCGGGAGGAGGGCTCCCAATCGGCGTGATTACAGGCAGAGCTGATGTCATGGAAAGGATGGATCATATGAAGTACAAGGGCTCGGAGTATTCGTTCCACGGCGGAACCCACACCGGAAACCCGGTCTCCATGGCCGCCGGGCTCGCGACATTGAAGATCCTAGAAGATGGCTCAGTTTATCCAAGGATAGATAGGATGGGGGCGAAAATGCGCAAAGGCCTCACAGAGATAATGGAGCGAGCAGGACTGGAATTCCAGACAACAGGCATTGGGTCAATCTTTGGCTGTCATTTCACGAGAGCCCCTGTCAAGGATGTCGCAGATGTCGACTTGGGAGACAAGGAGTTATCAAAGAGACTGATGTACTTTCTACTAGACAGAGGGATCTTCTGCTTGACACCTGAACTTGTGCATTGTGCGATTTCAACAGCTCACACCGAAACTGAAATCGACGAGTTCTTGAAGACGGCTGAGGCCTTCGCAAGACAAGTGAAGAAGTAGCGCAAGATCGCACTGAGAAAACTACGTTACGACTACATGGTCGATTTGGAAGTATCGTTTGGCAAGCATTCTGGTCTTGTCGATTGTTCGGCCATTCTTGCCGATCGCAAGAGCTTTGTCTCTTGGTTCGACTTCCACCACGACGATTTTCCTTTCGGGCTTCTCTGTAATCCTTATGTCCTTTACCTTCGCCGGGGCGAGCGCATTTCTGATCAATTGCTCGGGGGTGTCAGCCTGCTCCACAACCTCAACTTGACGCCCAGTCATCTTCCGCAGCGTTTGAATGTTCTTTCCGGCTTTCCCGATGGCAAGGCCCATTTCCCCTTGTTTTGCAAGGAATATGATCCTCTCGCACTTCTCGTCTATCAGACAATCCTTGGCGGTTGCGCCTGTAATGCTCTCGAAAAGGGCGATGCACTGCATCTCGTCGCCTGTGAACTTGATTCTAGCTGTCGACATTTCTGCTTTCAACTACCTTCAATATCTCAGAATCTCCTGGTTCGCGGATCGTTACTGCCGCGACAAGAAAAGGTCTTTCACACACGGTCCTTAAGTCGGCACTGGAGCCACCGTAGATATACACTGGAAGCTCTGAAAGCTTGGCACTGTGAAGAATCGCAGATCTTGCTGACTCAGGGCAGTTCGATGCTAGAACGATCAACTTCCCTCTTCCACTCTTGGCGGCCTTCAGGGCCTGCATGCATCCGAATGACACTTTTCCGGTCTTCGCTGCCATTTTCAGTTGTTTGGCTACGTCCATTATCTCCTTGCCCTCTCTCTTTCCGGCATGGACATGTACATATCTATGAGACCTGTCCCCATGGGTATCTGCTGCCCGACAATAACATTCTCCGCCACTCCTTTCAAGGTATCAGCTGTTCCTCTCATGGCTGCGTCAACGATCGTTGGGATCGTGATCTCGAATGCAGCTTTAGCCAGCGTGCTCGCCTTCTCTCCGCTCACTCCGTGCCTTCCCACCTGCAAGACCTCTCCGGACGCCGTCATTGCATCTGCTACGAGCATCACGTGTCTCACATCGACATCCAAGCCCTGCTCCTCCAAGACGCTCAGGGCCTCCTTGGCGATCACTTCTCGGGCAGCTTCAATTCCCAGAGTCATCGCGACTTCATGGATGTTGTTTGAGATCGTTCTTGTTGGATCGACGCTGGGAGAAGTCAAGACCTGCTCAAGGCTGGAGCCTTCAGTCCTAATGACCCATTCTCCTTTCTGTTCCATCACGAGCGCTCTCTTGACAGCGGGGAGACCTTTGACGTGAAGCGATGGTAGCTTGGTTGCTAATCGTCTGAACTGGGAAATGTCCATGTCCTTGGGTTTGATTTCGATTCTTGTCCGCTCGATCTTGACGTTGCAAGATGGGAGCTTGAGGGCCTCTCTTATGTCATGCATTGCGATCTCTCTTTGACGCATCTTCTCTGAGTCGAGTGCCGCCTCAATGCTCATCTTGGTTATGTCAGATTCTATGTGTGCGACAACATCACTTAATGTCGTATGGGTGATTGATCTGGCGACGTCTTCAGCCTTCTTGCGGTTTTGTCTGCATCTCTTGTCCAAATACACTGTCAACATTGGAGTTGATGGGATCTTCCTTGCGTCAACAATCTCTATCAGGCGGGGAAGCCCAAGAGTAACGTTCTGCTCTCTTACCCCTGCGAAGTGGAACGTTCTGAGGGTCATCTGCGTGCCCGGCTCACCTATCGACTGGGCCGACACTATCCCTGCAGCCTCGCCGGGCTCTATCAACGACTTCCTGTAGTTCTCGATTGCTTGGTCGATTACCTCGTCGACTGCCTTCTTCGTCAGTCTGGTCTCAAGTAGGTTCCGCTTCAACTCTGCAGTTAGGAGGCGAGGCAACTGTGAGGCTTTTGCCTGAAGTCTTCTTAGCGCGTAGCTTCTGGATGCTTTGGCTCCCCTTCCGATGCCTAGCCTCACTCTGTCAACCAGCCGCTCTATGTTCACAGCTTTACCATGGTCGCTCTTGGCTGTATCGACGCCGTCTTCTCCATATCTGAATTGGATAATGTTTCCACGAGAATCTCTTACAGTTCCGTCGTACTCAACTCTAATGTGCTCTAGTGCGTTTATCAGACGGCGCTGCATATAGCCGCTCTGCTGAGTTCTGACGGCGGTGTCTACGAGTCCTTCTCTTCCTCCCATGGCATGGAAGAAGTACTCCACAGGAGTGAGCCCGTCCCTGAAGGACGAGTATACGAATCCTCTTGCTTCGGCTCCAACATCGTTGGGCTCGAAGGACGATAATGCTCTATCTTTGTACCCTCGCAGTATCCTCTTGCCTCTTATGGATTGCTGGCCGATGCATGCAGCCATTTGACCTATGTTGAGCATGGATCCTTTCGCTCCGATTCTGACCATGACTATTCCGCTGTTCTCCATTCCGAAGTATCTGTCCACTAATGTGCCGGCTTCCTCTCTCGCCTTGGATAGTTCATTCATTATGTATATCTCAAGAGACTCCTCGAGTGACTGCCCGGGCAACCTCTCCAGCATGCCTTTCCTGTAGCTTTCGACTAACCCATTCACTCTTTCCTGTGCGTTCTTGATCGCTTTGTCGATCTTGTCTCTTACCGCTGGCGATACATCCAACTCGTCTAGCGCGTATGAGAAGCCTCTGAGTGTTAGGAACCGGTCTAAGAGCTTCGATATTGAGTTGAGGAAGCCTCTGCCTGCACTCGGGCCGTAATCTTTCACAATGCGGTGGAAGAGGCTCTCGGACCTCGCTCCTATGGCGTTTCTGTCAATTACCCCTCGTTCAAGCACGCCGTCCTTGATCACAATGTATGCGTCATAGGGACATTTTTCTTCCTTGCATTCGGCACATCTTCTGCAGATATTTGACTTGAATGCAAAGTTCATTTTCTCCGGGATGAATAGGCTGAATATTTTCTTGCCTGACCACATCGGACTTGGTCTCCGTAGATCCGGCGCGGGTAGAGGTCCATCATATCCTGCAGCCACAAGAATCTTCGATACTTCGTCTCTAGTCAGATATGTCGAGCTATTAGTGAGAAGATAAGCCGCACTTAAGAGGTCGGTAGTCGCGCCTATGATCGGCCCACCATATCGGGGTGAAAGGATCTGGTCTTGGACCTCCATGAGAAGGCGAGCCTCTGTACGAGCCTCCTCTCCCTGAGGAACGTGGAGGTTCATCTCGTCTCCATCGAAGTCCGCGTTGTATGGGGGGCAGACACAGGGATCTAGCCTGAATGTCTTGTATGGGAGAACTCTCACCTTGTGCGCCATAATTGACATTCTGTGCAGAGAAGGCTGCCTGTTAAAGAGAACTACATCGCCGTCTCGTATGTGCCTCTCCACAACGAAACCGGGCTGAAGACTTTCGGCCAAGGTCTTTCTTTCTGCAACAAATTCCAGCCGGATTCTCCTTCCGTCCGGACGTACAATGTAGAGTGCACCTGGATACTGGTCTGGCCCATTGTCTACGAGTCGTCGCATCTCACCGATGTTCCACTCGGTGACTTTTTCCGGGATTGTTAGTCTCGCTGCGACATCTGTCGGAACGCCGACTTCAGTGATGTCGAGATTCGGATCAGGCGAAATAACTGTTCGGGCAGAGAAGTCAACTCTCTTTCCTGAGAGGTTTCCACGGAACCGGCCCTCCTTTCCTTTGAGCCTCTGGCAAATAGTCTTAAGTGCTCTACCTGATCTGTGTCTGGCGGGGGGTAGGCCGGAAACCTCGTTGTCAATATAAGTTGTCACGTGATACTGCAGAAGGTCATGGAGTTCCTGTATTATGTTGACTGGAACGCCTGACTCGACCGCCTCTCTGAGTTTCTGGTTTATTCTCAGGATATCAACCATCTTGTGAGTCAAATCGTCTTCGGATCGTATTCCAGACTCAAGTGTTATGGAAGGTCTAACGCTCACAGGCGGGACAGGAAGCACCTGAAGGATTGTCCACTCCGGGCGAGCCGCCTTTGGGTCCATTCCCAGAAGTCTCAGGTCATCGTCAGAGATTCGCTCAAGCCTCTCCCGTATAGTGCTCGGCGTGAGCTTTCTTGCTCCTCCTTCAACTATCTCGTTAAATGACGTCGGTTTGACATGCTCAATTATGTACTGTTTCGTTCCACAGTGAGGACATTCCTGAGATTTCTTTGCGTCCTTGGCAACGCCTTCGAAGAAAATGTCTGGAACAATGTTCAGACGTTTCTTCTCTTCTTCCATCGAGCGCCTGTACTTTTCGATTTTCTCGTTGCTCAGTAGAATCCTTCCGCATCCGCGACATGTGACAGAAAGAAACCTGTGAACAAGTTTGGCGAAGCTCACGTGAACTACTGGCTGAGAAAGCTCGATATGGCCGAAATGGCCCGGACAAGTCAAAGCAGTGTTTCCGCACGTCTTACATTTCTGCCGAGGCTCAAGAGTGCCCAGTCTGCCATCCATCAGACCTGAGACAATCGGAACGCCATCTTCGTCATAGGTGTCTGCAGTCTGAATCTCAACTGCAGACATCTTACGGATCTCGTTTGGCGAGAGCAGTGAGAACCGAATCGCGTCTATTACTTTGCGAGCTTCCTCCGCAACCGCCATCTCAAGCTCGCTCCTGCAGCTTTATTCTGGCTGCGATGCCAAGCGCCATTAGTTCCTGCGTCAGAAGTTTGAAGGCGTATGACATCGCCGCTGGAGAGATAACTGCCTTTTCTCCGCAGATCCGGCAGATGTACCTGTTCTGCTTTATATCATAGTAACTCAGAAGCCCGCAATTCTCGCAGACCAACACTATTGCTCTATCCGACTCCTCTAGGAGTCGGTCTCTGAGAAGCGCCGAAGCGCCGTGGCCGATGAGGCAATCACGCTCCATTTCGCCGAATCTAAGTCCCCCGCCGCGAGCCCTCCCTTCTGTTGGTTGTCGTGTAAGCATCTGAACCTGTCCCCGCGCTCTTGCATGCATCTTGTCGGAAACCATGTGGTGCAGCTTCTGATAGTAGACGACACCGGTGAAGATGTCTGCGACGAGTTTTTTCCCTGTCACTCCGCTGTACATGACCTCCCTGCCGCCGTATTGGAAGCCAAGCCCAAGAAGCGCCTCCCTGAGCGAGGATAGATTCTCATTTGAGAAGGGCGTTCCATCGACGGATGAGCCTCTCAGTGATGCAACCTTACCTCCGATCGATTCTGCAAGTTGTCCTATGGTCATTCTTGACGGTATGGCGTGCGGGTTGATTATTATGTCAGGCACTATTCCGTCCTCTGTGAAAGGCATGTCTTCGCCAG
The DNA here is from genome assembly GCA_964631575.1 of uncultured Candidatus Bathyarchaeia archaeon. GTDB lineage: Archaea > Thermoproteota > Bathyarchaeia > 40CM-2-53-6 > JALHTG01 > JALHTG01. The sequence goes on along the minus strand of CAZVYD010000004.1, from coordinate 11,734 downwards.
GCACAAGCAAGCCCACGACTCCTTTCTGACCATGCCTAGACGCAAATTTGTCTCCGAGTTCAGGAATTCTGAGGTCCCTCACCTTCACCTTTACAAGTTTGCTGCCTTCGATCGAATCGGATACTGAGACTGAATCGACGACCCCTGACTCGGAAGGTCTCATACAGACCGACGAGTCTCTCCTTGTCGGGCCTCTCACCTCAAACTCTCTGTACTCCTCAAGAAATCTTGGTGGGCTCGTTCTTCCTATTAGAACCACATTTCCGGTTGCAGGCGACTCGACTGTTATGATTCCATCTTCTTCAAGAAGCCTATAGTATCTATCTCCTCTGTACCCCCTGACTGCGGAATCTGGGGTCTCGAATTTGTCTCTGAGCCCTCCCAAATACTGCCTGCATTGAGCTTCATATACTCTGAAAAAGGAGGACCTCCCAAGTCCGCGTTCAACTGATGACCTGTTGATTACAAATGCGTCTTCCATGTTGTATCCTTGGAACGACATTACGGCGACAATGCAGTTCTGGCCTGAGGGCCTTGCGTCGAACCCCATTATCTCCATGGGCTTTGTTTTCACCAGAGGGCTCTGGGCGTAGTGAAGTAAATGAGATCTCGAGTCAGTCCTGTTGAAGTGGTTGGTCGCAAAGACGCCTAAGGCCTGCTTAGCCATGGCTGATTCGTACGCATTTCTTGGGGATTGGTTGTGTTCGGAGAACGGGATTATTGAGCCGCATATGCCGAGAATGGTGTAGGGCGCTATTTCAAGGTGGGTGGTCTTGGCGTTGACCTTGCTCCGATCCAACGCAACCAGCGCGTTCTCCTCTTCGTCAGCATCTAGATATTCGATCAGACCTTCTCTGACTAGGTCTTCCCATTGAGTCTCTTCGCGGCGAAGCTTCTCCATGTGCGATTCTGTCAGCCTTGCTCTCCCGTTCTCAACTATCACGAGAGGGCGTCTCACTCTGCCCGCGTCACAGTTGACATAGATCTCTGCCCTCGAATCTGGCGTTCTTGAGGGGTAGTAGGCAACATTGACTTCCGAGCTGATCTTTCCTTCTCTTCTTAGTTTCCTGATCTCAGATACAAGCGCATCTTGATCCCTGCAGTAGCCTGCGATTATGCCGTCAACGAAGACCTTCGCTGAGTTCAATCTGAGCTTCTTCTCTGCCTCATCGACCTGGATCACGCCCATTCTGTGAAGCCTGGTGACAAGCTCTCTCGGCTCGACCCCTATGGCTACTGTCGCTTGCAGTGCAAGATTCTTGACCAAGCCGCAGTTCGAGCCCTCGGGGGTTTCATTGGGGCAAAGTCGCCCCCAGTGTGTAGGATGAAGATCCCTTGCCTCAAGGTTGGGCTGACTTCTGCTGAGAGGAGACTGCAGCCTCCGTAGGTGACTCAATGTGGAGGCAAAGTTTGTTCGATCGAGCAGTTGCGTGACTCCGACCCTACCACGAACCCAGTTGCCAGTTGCGATGGCATGCTGGATCCTCTCTGTGATTATGCCTGGCCTCACGGCGTTGGATATTGAGAGCTCAATGTGTCGTCGGATCGTAATCCTCTCAAGCTGATACTTCAGATCTCTCGTGAGGTTTCGGAAAGCTATCCGAAGAAGGTCAGCGAGGAGAGAACCTGCGAGTCTCAGCCTCTTATTGGCATAGTGATCCTTGTCATCGACTTGCCGCCTTCTCAGCTTCAACTCGACAACTCTGCAGATTATTTCAACCAAGAAGTGGGCTTTCTCTTTCCTATCCGATGGCTTTATGCCAAGATGAGGCAGAAAGTTACGATCAACTACCGATTCTGCTTTCCTCAGACGGTATTCTTCCACTTGCCCCGGAGCCAATCTGTTGCCTATGAATAGCAGAGCATCTCTCTCTGTCGCCACTCCAATTGCCTTTTCAAATGACGCCTCAAGCTCATTCTGAATCGTCCTGTCTGGTGAAACTGCCTCCGCGATCTTCGCGTCCTCGTGAACTCCCAGTGCCTTCATCATAACGATCACAGGCAGGTCCGCCGGAACTCCCGGCATTGTAATGTAGATGGCACCGTCTGTCTTCATCGTCACCTCTATCCTCGCCCTGAAACCCACGGTTGTAGAGAAGACTTTCGCCTTGTACGTCGGAGTCGCACCTGTCTTCTCTATATCGACGAGGATTCTGTTGGGAGCGAGGTCTTCGAGCGTTACGACCACACGTTCAGACCCGTTAACGATGAAGTATCCTCCCGGGTCGAGCGGGTCTTCCCCTATCGATTTGATTTCATCAGCAGTGAGCCTTGAGGTGGGGCATATCTTTGACTTCAGCATCACAGGAAAGTCGCCCACGTAGACCATTTCGGTTTGGCCTTCTCTGTTTCCTACGATGGGGACCATCTCCAAGCGAAGAGGAGCAGAATACGTCAGGTTTCTGACACGAGCTTCTGTGGGGTAGATCCGTCGTTCCGACCCGTCAACTTCGATTACTCTCGGTGAACCGATCTCGATCTTCCCCAACCGTATCTTCAGGCTGTACTCCTCAGTTTCTATCGGGATCTCTCCAACCTCGTCTACGACAGCCTGCAGACCGTGCTCGATGAAGTCATTGTATGAGTCTATATGTTGCCTTTCGAGCCCCTTCTCCCGAAAGAACTTGCGAAACAGAGACCAAGAATCTTGTTCAGAAATGCTCAATGGACATCCTCCAAAAATCAGTCTTCAATAACATAGCGATACGCAATCGCTTCGCCAGCTGTTGGGCTTCGCCTAACGATCCTGACCAAATCCCCGGGTTTGGCACCGATTGCCTCACATGCTGGATCTGAAGCCTTGATGTAAGGAAACTGGTGCGGCCTCACGTGGTACCTTCTTAGGACCTCTTCGGCGTCTTTCTTGTTCAGAACTACGTGCTTGGGAACAAGTTCATGCTGGAAAATGTTGAATACTTTCTCTCTTTCTCTTTTCGCCAATCAGAGGAATCCTCCAAAGGAAAAAGCCGCCATGTAACTTTTTCACTCGTGGAAATCGGAAACTTACGCTATTAGCAAAAGGGCACGGTTATAAAGTTTGCTTGTTTCGTGGCTCATGGAAAAAACGGAATTTAGAGCGGAAATCCTCTTGAAACGGAATGCAATCCGTCAAGTTGATCTCTGAATTCTCTCTTCTCAGATGCCGTAAGGGTTTGATGGGTGGATTGTCCGAAGTCAGATCGGAGGCGTAAAAGCATAAATAACGCACTTCGCTGACTCCTGAAGAGCTTGCAGAGTGAGATTGAATGGGAAAACCCTCGAAGGGCCTGTTTGCTGCGAGGAAACTGAGGAGGACGAGAAAGAGGTTTCGATGGAAGTATGCTCCATTCAAGAGAAGGATGCTTGGGTTGGATTACAAGGCTGATCCTCTTCAAGGTTCACCTCAGGCTCGAGGGATCGTTCTAGAGAAAGTCGGTGTTGAATGCCGACAGCCAAACAGCGCCGTCCGCAAATGCGTGCGCGTCCAATTGATAAGGACTGGTAAAGTGGTCACAGCTTTTCTTCCAAGGGACGGCGCTCTGAATTTCGTTGACGAGCATGATGAAGTGCACATCGAAGGTATCGGAGGCGCGGAAGGCAAGGCTTACGGAGATCTTCCAGGAACGAGATACCGTGTCTTCAAGGTGAACGGCGTGTCTCTCTCGGCTCTCTTGAGCGGAAAGAAGGAGAAGCCTCGAAGATAGGATTGACACTTGTCCAGCCGCTACATCCGGCGGCACCTTAGAGACTATGAGACGACGTAGGTTTCACCCTGACTCATGACAATCTTGCCGGGGTCACTTGGAACGCCGAAGCGCAGATCCTGAATCCGATGCATCGCCAGCAGATCGCTTCTCATAGACCTGATTCGTGGACTAGCGTACACCTTTGCGAGTGGCTGATTGAGGGCGATGTTGTGATCCTTCTTGAATTTCCAGATGGTTGAGTTGAACTCCACTAGACTAGTGGTCACTTTGTCAAGCCTGTTGATCAGGCGCTTACTAGGCCGAAGGAACGGTTCGGTGTGTATGCTTCTTTGTGAGTATATGCTTCTCCACAAGTAGTCTGTTATGTAGGGGCAGATCGGTGCCAGAAGGATGAGAACGGATCGTAGACAACAGTGTAACGTGAACCAGGCAGCTCTTTGCTCGGTCTTCGAAAACGCATTATCAGAGTTGTATGCCCTTGCCTTTGCCATCTCAGCGTAGTGAGGAGCGAGAAGATTCCAGACGAAGTCTCTGATCTCGTTTGACGGAATGAAGAAGTTGAAGTCTTCATAGCCTTTGAGACATCTCTCCGAAAGCCTACTCAGTTCGGACAATATCCATCTGTCGGTGGCAGTGAAACGCGCCTTCGTAGGTCGAGGAAATGATGAGATGAATCGGGACAGATTCCATAGTTTTGTCAGAAACTTGGAGGCCCCTGCGATTCTCTGCTCCGAGCATCTAAAGTCTGATCCAAGGCTCGCCTCTGCCGCGTTCCAGAACCTGAATGTGTCAGCTCCATACTTCGCTAAGAGAGGTATCGGATCAACTACGTTCCCTTTGCTCTTACTCATCCTTTCTCCTGACTCGTCGACTCCGAATCCCATGATCCAAGCGTGTTTGAAGGCGGGCTTTCCTGTCAATTGATGGCATCTCAGAAGTGTGTAATACAACCAAGTGCGGACGATGTCTTTGGCTTGTGGTCTAATGGTGACAGGGAAAGTCTTGAGATAGAGTTCCTCTGATCGTAGATATCCTGAGATGAATAGAGGCGATATGCTTGAGTCGAACCACGTGTCAAATGTCCGTTCTTCACTGGCGAATCCTTTGCTTGCGTGACAGTGCTGGCAACTTCGGAATGGAGCATCGTCCTTCCAAGGCCTGTAGTATGGCCCAGGCTCCGGGACGTTCGGCTTGCCGCAGTTGCTGCAATACCAGAGAGGTATCTCGGTGCCGTAGATTCTCCTTCTGGAGATCGGCCAGTCAATTGCCACAGAGTCTATCCAGTTGTACAGGATTTGTCTATGGACTTCGGGGTGAAAGATCATTCTCTTGGCGATCTTTCGAACTGATGGAATGAAATCAATTTGCTTGAGGTAGAACTCCTTCATAGGAACAATCTCGACAGGAGTGTCGCAACGATCACATGTCGGAGTTCTGTGCATTGTGTTCTCTTTCTTCTCGATCAATCCCTGTTCTTCGAGATCCTTTGCGATTTGCTTCCGAGCCTCCTCGATTGACAGGCCGGAATACTTTCCAGCGGCCTCTGTCATTCTTCCCTTCGTGTCTATTGCGACGATTTCGTCTAGTTTCAGTTCTCTGAAAAGGCGTACATCGGATGAGTCACCGTAGCTGCAAATCATCACAACGCCGGTTCCAAACTCCTGTCTGGCAGCAGCGTTCGGGATTATTGGGACTTCTCTTCCGTAGAGTGGAACTATGCAGTGCTGACCGTGTAGGTGGCGATAGCGGTTGTCATCGGGGTGGACAAGAATGGCTTGGCATGAGCATAGGAATTCCGGGCGGGTGGTTGCTATCGTGACCGTTCCTTGTTTCTCCTTCAGCCCAAAATGAATGTAGAAGAGGGTTGTCGGAACTTCTACGTATGCGATGTCGGCATCTGCGATCGTCGTTCCACAGTCCACACAGAAGTTGTTGGGTCTCGTGTCCTCATAGATCAGCCCCAGCTTCCACAAGTGAATGAAGCTTGCTTGAGTGAGTCTGCGGTACTCCTCAGAATCCGTCCGATAGTAATGGCTAAAGTCGCCACTCAGTCCCATAGTCTTCATAGTACTGATCATTTCGGCTTCGAGGTCGTCAAGTGAGTGCTTGCACAATTCAATGAACCTCTCACGTGGAGTTTCATGAATGTCGATTTCATGCAAGCGTTCCGTGTAGAGTTCGACTGGAAGTCCATTCCTGTCTATGCCTATTGGAAAGTAGACCTCATGCCGCTGCATTCTTGCTGTTCTAGCGATCATGTCGATCTGAGAGTAGTGTGCTGCGGCTCCAACAGACCATGGCCTTCCGCTGGGATAGGGGGGAGGAGTGTCAATGCTGAATATCTTCTTTCGCGTCCTAAGGTGGAACTTGTAGAGGCCTTCACTCACCCATCTCTGCGCGAGCGCTGCTTCCATGTTTCTGTTCCATCGCTTCTCTTTGAGTCTTGGTTTACTCATACGCATCACCAGTCTGGCAGGTGCTAAGGCCCACGGTAGCATACCTACCCATTGAATATCTGTTTCGCAATTTGCTGAAGAGATAGAACGCTCCATTGCCAAGAGGTGTCCGATGGAATAATAATTGCCGGAAAGAAGAGTCTGCCATCCTCAAAGGCGTTTGGAAATAGGAAGGTTGGTCTATCCTACTTGGCGGAGATACACTCCCCAGCACCTTTCGACCGTGAAGGACGGATTCCAAGTATAAATCGCTCACTATCAATTACGCTTCATTAGGCTAAGAGGGTACTCAACTTTCAGATCCTTGCCCATGTACAGGCGCATATTGTCTTCAGCGGCAACAGTTCGAACTCGCGTCTCAGCCTCTATTCTTCGCGCCTCATTAGCCGGGCCGGCTGATATCATCCTCATCCCGAAGTGAGTAAGGACGCACATTTCAGGACGAATCCTCTGAACGACTTGAATGGCGTCATCTGTGGATAGGTGGCCAGGCCATGCACTGCCATGTGGTCTCAGCACGCATAAGATCAGAAGCCTAGCTCTTGAGTACTGCTCAGGGATGTCCGGGCGGTATTCCGTGTCTGAAGTGTATCCGATCTCTCCTGCTCCAAATAGGAATCGAAAACCGATTGAATAAGGATCGCTGTGATAGGCGCGTGTCGCAGATATCTTGGTATCTCTGATCTGTAGCTCTGTCCCCGGTTGCATTTCTACAAGTTCGTTGATCAGTTTTCGATGGTACTTTGTGAGACAAGAATCGAAGTTTTCAGTTTCTGTCACGACACTCCTAGGTCCAATGAAGACGCCCCTCTTCTTCGTGCCTCCCTGGCTCATTGCCTCTACGAAGATCTGTGCATCGGAATAGTGATCTGGATGGCAGTGAGAGACTGCTACAACCTCGACATTTGAGGGATCAAGTCCCAACAAGTTTGAGTAGACAATTGCTCCTGGCCCCGGGTCGAGTTGGAGGTTGAGTGGCCTGAGGACCCTGATTCCGCCAGTGTGCCGCTTCTGCGTGATAGTTGAGAACCGGGCTCCTCCGGTCCCCAGAAAAACGAGCTCGACCTCCTCCATCCCACTCAACCGATGGCTAACAATCTGAAACGTTTCTTTATGAACATAAGCATGGCTTACGGCCAAAATGCAAGGTTTGCAAACTGGTCTGCTTCACGAGGGGAAAGAAAAAGCAGGAAGAAAGTTAGAGATCCTATTGGATCTTGATCTCTTTTCCTTTCTTCTTGGGCTTCGTTCTGGACAGAACTACTTCCAGAACTCCGTTCTTGTAGGAAGCTCTTGAGGTGTCCGGGTCAACTTCTGCTGGAAGCTCTAGTTCCTTGTAGTACTTGTGATTCGGCGTGCTGACTGAGATCTTGAGTGAGTTTTCGGTTCCTTCCAAGTTGATGTCTGATCTTTCTACTCCGGGAAGTTCTGCAACGACCTTGACTGTTTCTTCGTCAACTACTGTGTCAACGAGAGGTTCACGCTCTTCCTTGACCTCCAACTTTGGCTTTGCTACGCCGAATGGTGTTCGCTTCAGCGATGGTTTCACATTGCCAAATTCTCGGATGACTGGTTTTCCGTCTGGACCAACGGTCATGGAGTAGCCGTAGACGAATGGCCCCATCTCTCTAACCGTACTGCCGTCAGGAAGCTTTCTCTCTCTGACGAGATCTCTTGGCCCGAGACTGGACATCTCTTTGAACATGTCCTCCATCATCTTGTCAATGTCCTCGAAGAACTTGTCGTCAAAGAACGGAAAGCGCCATCTTCTCTTGAACCATTCTGGTAGATCTTCATCTCGCCACAATCTTTTTCCACCTCTTTCTTGGTGTTTTAGGGCTCTTTGCGTTACCTTAGGTAACAGAGGTGGCTTATAAATGTTACCCCAAGTAACTAATCCTCGTCCCTCACATCACCAGCGAGAACTGCCGGCAGGACATCAACCACTCACTACAGCCCTCCTCCACTAAGATGCTGAAGCATCTGCACTTGGCGTGTCGGCGTGACCAAAAGTCTCTAAAGCTGAACGCCTATCCATCACTGGGGAACAACATTGTCAGCGTTGGACGATACGATTGAGAGATTTGTTGATACGATGGCCTATTTGAGAAGCCCAATCGGGCTTCATAGGTACAACGACCACATCTTCATTCCGACTCCGGCGAACATTCGGAAACTCTTCAGAGATTTCGATTTCATAGAGTCATCGCTTCAGAGACTGGAGAAAAGCGAACTCTCTTGGTACGATGGACTGAAGATTGATGAAATGCGTAGGATGATCCGTTCCACAAAGATCGAGGTGGAGTGGGAGTCTGTTGATCCCATCTACCCGATCGAGTCTCTGGCCGATGCAGTTCAGAACCTTCTGGATTATCCGTTCATGGAGGAGCCGGAGAAGGTGAGGCTGTTGATTGCAAAACTCAAACATTCGCAACCACTTTTCGAGTCTTGCATGATGCGGAGCCAGAGGCTGTCGAAGCTCCACATCAGGTTGGCGACGGAGATGGGCAAAGCTGTCACTGTATTCCTGAAGGGCGTGTCGACTTCGTTTAAAGCAGCGCGGGAAAAGGAGGAACTTATTGAGGCTTCGACGCAGGCTGCCGCAGCTCTGTCTCAGTACTTGAAGTACCTCGAATCAAAGGTTGAGGGCGCGCCTGACCAGATTGCGCCTGAGAGGCATCAGTATGAGAGGATGCTCCAGGGGCTGTGGTCACTAGATGTTTCAGTGGAAGATCTGAGAAGGATAGGGGAGGAGCAACTGGAACTATGGTCCAAACGACTGCTGGAATACGCAAGACAGATCGACCGGAAGGCTACGGATTGGAAGCAGGCCTGGGAAAAGATCAAGACATACAATCCAGCCACTGAGGAAGAAATCGTTGATGATCATAGGAAGCTGCTGGAGGAAGTAAGGCAAGCACTGAAAGCCATAGATGTAGTTGACCTTCCTGCAGGGGAGCGAGTTGAGACCTTCGCCACCCCTGAATGGCGCAGAATGTTCGCTACCGGCGCCTCTTGCAGTTCCGATGACATGTACGGAGGCCGAGTCACGTCGAAGCTTCACGTTACACCCAGAACCGCGGGTGTTGCAGGCCCTATGCCTCCGCCATCTCGAGCTCTTTTGGCCCATGAATGCTATGCTGGCCATCATGTGCATGCAATAAACATTGGACAGCATGCACCGATGCCCTTCAAGATGAGGACCCAGATCAGAGTCCCTGTTTCCGAGGGCTGGGCGATGCTCGCAGAAGAATTCCTCAAAGACAAGTTCACCCCGATCGAGATGATGCAACTGTGCATGAGTGTGATCAGACGCGCCGTGAGGATCATTGTGGATGCAAGATTGAACACAGGCGAGATGACTTATGACCAGGCGGTCGATTTCTACGAGAAGACAGTGGGCGTAAGAGCGACGAACGAAGTCAACGGCACGCTCCTAATGCCGGGGTACAAGTCAACCTACCTTTTCGGCAAGGTGGCCTTGGAAAGGTTGAGAGACGAGATTCGAATGGAGCTTGGGCACAGGTTCGACGTCAAGTGGTTCAACAACCTCATCGTTCGCGCGGGCACAATGTCATTGAGAGGCATTAGAACCTATGTCCGCCATCATGCTGAGATGATCAAGAAGGCAGCGTAGGAAAACATCAAGCACCTTCCATCTCCCAAATACAGGGGCCTCAGTGACCCTGCACATGCTAGCCTGCATGTGCTTCTAAGACGCATGAATTCTTGCAGTCGTGCCTCTTCGCCTATTCTACAGCATTTGTCGATCCAGATCGGCCAACCAATGTGTTAGCTTGCTGCATGTCGCCGGATTCATGATGTGAGTTGGGCATATTCCCCGGTAGTCATCGTCGCATGAGGCGCAGGGAATGCTGGCTATCGTGTCAACAGTCGCTGTTCTCTTCTTGGGAAAGATCCTGAACGTCCATCTTCCTTTGTTCAGCTCCTTCTTTCTCTTGACAAAGCCGCGTCTCTCAAGGTTCAACACCTGCCTGGAGCCCCTTCTGCTGTCTACTCCGAGTCGTCTCCAGAGTTCTGACTGCAGTATTCCGTTGCCTTCGTATTGCTGGATGATGGTGAGGGGGCTTTTCATTCCTAGTCCTTCTGGGTCCGCTTCGGGTGTGAGAATGATGCGCCGCGGCCTATCGAGTGCCTGTGCAAGTATTTCCTCGATGAAGTCGGCTACAGTTTTGCCTGTTGACGTCAATATGTAGGTCACGGGAAGAGTGCGTTGGAGGGCTAGACCCTTCTTCTTGAGCCGGGCAAGATACTTGTATGTTCTCCTGACAGTGATTCCTACGGTCTTGGAGAGCTCTCTTACGGGGATCCCTTCTTCGCTTAGTGAGTGAAAGACCCTTCGCTCTGTTGGTGAGGCCTCTCTATAGAGGCGGCGCCTGACCCGGTAGAACTGGACGTGATCCTTTGGGTGGTTTGACTGAACGAGGCCATCTCGTTGAAGTCTGTTCAAGGTTCTTGGCCACAGAGAACGATCGACTATCTCTGCGAGTTCTTCGAATGTTCGATAGCCGTTCTTGATCGCGATGAGTGACAACTCTTCGTGGCATAATGAATTGGAGGGGAATCGTATGAGGAAGTCAGTCTTGCCAACTAGATGAAAAACCTTGATGCCCCTGGCGGTCGTTGAATATTTTCCGCTCTTCCGCGCGACAAGTTCAGCATCGACCAATGGCTGCAGATATCTGTGGATGGTTGTCAGACTATGCTTATGCCCCATTGATCGGAGTCCGTCTCGTATCTCCTTTTCTGTGTGAGACTTCTCTTCAAGTAGCTGAAGTATTGAGACTCTTCGCTTGTTCTTGACGGCGTTCAGGACACGCCTGATGACTTGAGAGTCCTCTAGTAATGCAGGAGGAGGACTGCTTTCCATCGTTGTGATAGCAGTCTGATGGGGCCTAGCGTTCCTTGCCAAAGGTGTCACTTAACGGCGTTAATCATGGATCGGATTGCTCCTTATTAAGTTAACGGCGTTAAAAGCGCATCGAACTATTGTTAAATAGCAGTCGAAACTGATGTTAACAGCGTTAACAACGGTTGAGATACGTCATGAAGCCTCCTTGTACGATTGTAGCATCGCAGGTACTTCCTGCGGTACGAGTAGTGGTTGCCAGGTCCCTCATTGAAACCCACGAACTGAAACCCACTTTGGTCGCGTCCAAGATGGGACTGACTCCAGCAGCCGTCACCCAGTACGTGTCTGGCGTGCGAGGAGGCAGACTGGTCTCTGTCATTCAAGGGTCGAAGAAGGTGGGGGAAGTGTTGGACGGGCTTGTCGAAGAGCTTCTCAAGATTCATCCTGATAGGCATACGGTTATGGCTGCGGTTTGTGAACTCTGCAGAGCCGTCAGGAAGGAGCGCATGCTATGTCAGCTCTGTGACGGTTCAGTCGGGGTAGTGGGGGCTGATCAATGTGATATGTGTCTGCAGCTGTCGCGGTAAGCAGCGGCACACTAATGTTCCACCGTCGGAACATTAATATATCAGTTGCCGACATAGTCCGCTCGCGGGAGGAGCATATGAAGAGCTCAAGAGCCCAGACGAGCTCGGTGCCCGACAGGTGGACTATTTTTT
>CAZVYD010000003.1:0-59078 GCA_964631575.1 uncultured Candidatus Bathyarchaeia archaeon | reverse complement strand
CAAGATTACGGAGATCTAGATGCTGTGATCATTGAGTCCACTTACGCCGAGGAGGATCATCCCGATAGAAGGAGAATGGAGCAGGAATTCATTGAAAAGGCAACAGAAGTAGTTGAGGATCGGGGCACGGTTCTCGTTCCAGCTTTCGGTGTTGGAAGATCGCAAGAGATACTCTGCGTTCTTGAAGCATACCACTTTGATCATCCTGTCTTTGTGGATGGAATGGCTTTGAAGACAAATCGAATCTTAGCCGACCATCCGGATTCACTCAGAGACCCAGATCTTTTTTCCAGAGCCATACGTCGAGCCGAGTGGATAGAAAAGTGGCAAGACAGGAGAAGAGCAGCAAAGACACCTTCCGTAATCGTTTCCCCGGCGGGAATGCTGAAAGGAGGAGCCTCAGTCTTCTACATGGAATCCGTTGCAACCAATAGCAGAAACGCGATCTTTCTGGTCAGCTACCAAATTCCAGGGACGCCCGGAAGGCTTCTACAGGAGAAGGGACAATTCATGCTTCACGGAAAGATGAGAAAGGTGGACGCCCCCGTTCAGAAGTTCGACTTTTCTTCTCACTGCGGTAGAAATGAGCTCAGGGAGACCTTGTCGAAGATCAATGGGAAAACCAAGATACTTGTGGTCCACGGAGCCGAGGGAAATTGCGGCAAACTAGCGTCATGGGCTAAGGAGGCTGGCCTTGATGCCGAAGCTCCAAGGACGGGACAAATTGTCGAGATCTGACAATCCTATCAATGTGGTGATAGTGCCTTTCGGAGATGCCGATCTCAACAAGCTGAAAGACTTGAGGGACAGACTGCAGCAACTCATGGGCGTTCAAGTGAGAGTAGTCAACGCAGAAACGATTCCTGACAACTCCTTCGCGCCCTCGAGACAACAATTTCTAGCAGCGCGTTTTCTTTCAAGTCTGCTGCGAATCCTTCCCGAGGACCATGATGCGAGGATTCTAGGTATCACCGGCGAGGATCTCTTTGCGCCCGGGTTGAACTACGTCTTTGGCCAAGCATTTGACAGGGTTGCCGTGATATCTACTTACAGGCTGAAAGCCGCGGAAGGAACAACAGACGGCGACAACCTCCTTCAGTCTAGGATGGTTAAGGAGGCTGTTCATGAGCTCGGTCACACGCTCGGCCTCGAACATTGCGTGGATCCGTCCTGCGTCATGCATTTCTCGAATAGCATAAAAGACACAGACTTGAAGAATGAGCGGTTCTGTCGGAACTGCTCGATAAATGCTGGAAAGAAGATTGGAAGAGAAGTTTAGAGCCACGGCTAGTCATTTACTCCCCGAGATGTGGACTTTGATCGTAGCCGGCATCCTTGCTGTCGGGATTCTAGAGTCGAAAATCGAGGTCGAGGTCATAACAGCATTCCCAGAAACATCGTCAGGTGCAACCCTCAACATGGCAATGTTCGTCGTAATTATGGCAGCGATCGCAACCATCATGTATCTGCTCGTGAAACACGGCTTGGAGAGGATCTTCAGGATGATCCTCAGGCTAGCAACCATCGTAGTCCTCTTCATGCTGTCGAACTGGTATTTGGCGGCGTTCTTCGAGATCCTTAGGATTCCGGCGCAATTTGCCACCGATGCCGTCATCGTATCCGCCCTAGTTCTGACGACCATCTTGGCGTACGCAATTAACCGCACTAGAGGCATGGCACACCTAGCCTCAATGACTCTTCTAGGCGCGATGCTAGGTACATTTCTGGGGGCGTCTATACCGACGCTTACGACGATTGTCCTTCTACTAGGATTGGCTGGTTACGACATATTGGCGGTCTTCAAGGGACCTATCGGGAAGATTGCTGAAAAGGTAGACCTTGAGAATCTCTCAGGTGCAACTTTGACATTCGGAGAACTGACTGTCGGACTAGGTGACCTTGTTTTCTACTCTATGCTTGCGAGTCATACGATGCTCTCGTTCGGCTTTATTCCATATGTGTCAGCTTCTATCGGAATCGTTATCGGCACCTTTCTAGGTTTCAAGATGCTTGAGAAAAGAAGCACCTTTCCCGGACTTCCCCTCTCACTAATATGCGGTTTGGGACTCATGTTCATCACCGTCTTTCTGCAACGAACACTCCGCCTCTAAGTGGGGAGGCAATCGACAAACGCTAATATCTTTGATTGCAGTCGATTTGAATCTCTAGCAAGCTGACAGGCGAGAAGGATGGAGCCCGCTGAGGACATCAAGAAGGAAATCCTGAAGAGATACGACTCAAATCCCAGCGGGTGGAGAGTCTTCGTCGGGAGAGACAGAAGAGGCCACTTTGACCTAATCGTTTCACATGACTCCAACACGTGGCTCATAAAAGAGGAGCAGATCAACCCCTTCCTTTCAGTTGGCTTCGGAGTCAGAGACAAAGTTGTAAACTTCGAAACCATCGAGAAGATCTCTCCTTACACTTTCGGGCTCCGACCATTATCGGAAAGACAGATGATGAAAGTCGCGTTAGCTCTGAGATCAAATGAAAGCCCATCAAAGTTACTTGCTAGAGCCTTGAGAACAGACCCTGTCGCCTCAACTGAGATAAGATCACCCGGAATCCTCCAAGGACCTGTCATTCATTCTGCGAAAGGCATAGAGTTCATATCTGAAAGACAGGCGGAATTGGACAGAGAACTGAGACTCGAACTCGAAAGACTTCTAATGAGAAAGTACCCGCAGACCATCGCAACGTATGTGTAGATCGCTTCCTCGAAAGGAAAACTGGCAGTGCTCAAGGCTCGATGGAAGAACTACGGCTTGAGATGGCCCCCAACAATGGATTCTGATGTGAAGTTCACCGAAGCTCTCAACAGAGCGAAGGAGACAAGCTGGAAGAATTTCGGCCGTAGGATCAGGTTCTATGCCCCAAGTTTCATGCCATACGGCAATCGATACTGGAACAATCATGTCCGCCCGTTCCCTTCAATCTCCGTTACAGGACATGGCTGCGCACTGAGATGCCGACACTGCAGCGCAAAACTCTTGGAGACAATGATACCTGTGAAATCACCTGACGACTTGGTCGATGTTTTCCAAGAACTGCATCGCACAAATGCTGAAGGTTGTCTAGTGAGCGGAGGATGTACATTAGATGGGACGGTTCCCTTGGAAACTTTCATTGGTGCAATAGCTAAGGCGAAAAGAGACTTGGGGTTGAAGGTGGTCGTTCATACGGGCCTTGTGAATAAGGATCTTGCTGGCGAGCTGGCGAGAGTGGAAATTGACGCCGTTCTCATTGATGTGATCGGTTCTAACGAGACCATTAGAGAGATTTACAGGCTGAATCGTAGGGTCGAGGATTACGATGCGTCGCTCAGCGTCTTGGAGCAAGAAGGGGTACGAGTCGTCCCTCACGTACTCGTGGGGCTTCACTACGGAAGACTGAAAGGAGAGTTTGAGGCTCTCAGAATGGTTTCCCGTCATAGGCCAGCAGCGGTCATAATTATCGGTTTCACTCCTGTCCCAGGAACACCTATGCAGCTTTGTTCACCCGCATCTCCCTGCGACATCGCATCTGTGATCGTTGAGGCACGTAGGTTGATGCCCAAGGTTCCTCTTGCACTTGGATGCGTTCGACCCAAGGGAAAATTACGTGAAGAAATCGATCGCCTTGCTGTACAGGCTGGAGTAAACGCGATCACCTATCCTGACCCGAAGGCAGTACGCTTGGCT
Source organism: uncultured Candidatus Bathyarchaeia archaeon (assembly GCA_964631575.1). Taxonomy (GTDB): domain Archaea; phylum Thermoproteota; class Bathyarchaeia; order 40CM-2-53-6; family JALHTG01; genus JALHTG01. The sequence goes on along the minus strand of CAZVYD010000003.1, from coordinate 55,398 downwards.
GAGAATCTAGATCTCAAGTACAGCTTCTCCGGACTCTGCTGCTCTCAAGTATACGAAGACTTCTAGAAGAGAGGAAGACCTGAGTCTCCGTTGACTTCTCAAGCTGGAGATCTGGTCAACTTGACTTGCGAGAGGATCATGTCACGATCCAGAATGATAATGGCTTTAACACAACGATTGAGAACTAGTAATCTGGGATATCTAAGATGCCCGGGATTGGCTTTGATTCTGTCGAGTACTATAGCCGGCAGATAGTTCTGAAAGAGCTGGGAAAGGAAGGCCAGAGAAGGCTCAAAGGAACGAAAGCAGCGGTTATCGGGGTGGGCGGTATTGGATCAGTATCCGCTCTCTATCTGGCCTTGGCAGGTGTTGGACGGTTAGTTCTGGTTGATCAAGATACAGTTGAGCTTCATAATCTGCACAGGCAGATCCTGTTCACAGTTCAAGATCTCAGACTGCCGAAGGCGGAGGTTGCTGCTAAAAGGTTGATGGAAGTCAATCCTGATATCGAGGCTTTGTCAGTACCCGACAACATCAGAGAGGAAAATGTCGAACAGATCATTAAGAACACAGATGTGGTCGTTGACGGCCTGGACAACATGCGAACGAGATACATCGTAAACTCCGCTTGCTCACGACTCAGGATACCGTACGTGTTCGGAGGAGCAATTGCGATGGAGGGCAATGTATCAGTTTTCAATCCACCGGAGACCCCATGCTTAGAGTGCGTCTTACCTGCGATCGATGACAGGAACCTACCGGGGTGCGATACGAGAGGAGTTCTTGGAGCTACAGCAGGCATGGTCGGATCGATTCAGGCAGTGGAGACAATAAAGCTACTCGCAGGCATCGAGGGAACGCTGAAAGGAAAACTCCTAGTCTGTGACTTTAGAAGAATGGAGTTCGAAAAGATCGAGATCTTCAGGAGAGAAGATTGTAGCATATGTGGAAAAAAGACCCATCCGAGGCTTAGAAGCAATGGACGACTTGCTTGGCTCTGCGGAAGAGAAACGATCAACGTAAACCCAAGCGAACCCATCGACATTGATTTTGAGAAGGTAACACAGAAGATGCAAAGAAGATTCGATGTTCTGGCACGCTCGGCAGTCGTGATCGTCTTTCGATATGATGGAGTGGAGGTCAGTCTGTTCAAAAACGGCAGAATGCTCATCAAAGGAGTGGAAAAGGAAGAAGAAGCCCTGCGAACCTACCATGAACTGTCTGATCTTTTCATGAGTGACCGCAAGATCGTGTAAGAGTTGATCTGCTTTCTTTTGGGAGTTCTTATAAGAACGGTGCTGGTAGTTCCGGGCTTCATCCGTAGAGGAACAAATGTGAGTCGATAATGCTGGAACTTGTTTCAATGTCTCTGCTCGCCTTCATAGTGGGAATACTCTCTTCCATGATCGGTGTAGGCGGCGGATTTCTGATGGTGCCGATCCTTGTTCTGCTTTACGGAATCTCTATGCATTACGCTGTGGGAACAAGTGTGGTCATGATAATCTTTACAGCCCTTGCCTCCAGCGTCGCATACGCGAGGCAGAAGCGAATTGACTACGCGTTAGGGTTGGTTGTAGCCATCGGAAGTATTCCGGGAGCAACTTTGGGCGCCTTGGCTACAAGCTTCATATCAGCCAAGAACCTGACTTCGCTATTCGGAGTCTTTCTGATCATTGTCGCAACGAGAATGTTTGTGATTTCAGGTGAGGAAAGCCAGAGGAAGCGAGCTAGGATATGGGGCTGGCTTCGTAGAATCCGTGATGCAAAGGGAGAGACCTTTGTGTACACGGCAAACATGGTTCCAGGCATGATCCTTAGCTTTCTTGCTGGATTCTCGTCGGGATTCTTCGGTGTAGGAGGCGGAGCAGTTATGGTTCCAGTGATGGTTCTTGTCATGACTATGCCCATGCACATTGCTGTAGCAACCTCGATGTACATCATGATCTTCACCTCGATCTCAGGAGCGATCACTCATGTTCTCTTAGGGAACGTGTTGGCTGATTCCGCAGCCGCATTAGGCTTTGGTATAGTTTTTGGCACACAAATTGGAGCGTTTGCTGCGAGAAGATTGAAAGCTAGGTCCCTGCAGAGGATATTTGCCATCTTTGTCGTGGCGATTGGTGTGAGAATGATGCTTCAGTATTTCTTCTAGAGGTCAATGCTGCCCCGACAACTTGAAAAACAATCGCGTCTTCTTCGGCAACCATCTTCAGATTCTTGTCTCTGAATCTCTCAGCAACATTTCTATTGACGTAGAGGAAGTAGCTGGTACACTGGTAGACCGCCTTTGAGAGGTATTTCTTCTTATATCGCTTGACCTGGATGCGCACCAAGCCTGATCATGAGCCACTAGTCCCATCGCGAAATTAATGTGTGCAGAGTCATACCGCAGCGGGGGAGATGAGCACAATTGCCTCGTAGCTAGTGTTTCCTTCGGGGCATAGAGGCCAGTAAGAACGCGAACCCAAGGATCGCGATGAGTAGGCCTACAATAGTCCAGGCCAACCATTCAGGAAAGAAGACAGCAAGAAACCTAATCAAGCCCAGGAAGAGAAGTAGGACACCAAAAACAATCAAGAAAGCCCCAAGTAGCGCTAGGACAAGTCTTCTCAGAAAGCCACGTATGATCTCACCCACAGCATCCATTACCGCCTCATGAAGGACCTCGGTCAACGACCCGAGAAGCTTCTGTAAAATACCCTCAGCTATCTTCCTGACCACGACAGATCAACCAGTAAGAGTGACGTATACCTCATTTAAGAGTTGTATGCCTGATCCTACGCAAAGGAAAAGAGCGATGACTCATTAAGGAAATGTGCGCTACAGGGACAAGCACTGGGCACAGATGAGAGAATACTCTTGTGGGCCTTGAAGAGAAGCGACAGACATGTTCTTCTTCTATCGCTTGCGTTCGCGGCAAGTTCTCTTGCCTCAAACATAATCGCTCCGATCTGGCCACTTTACATAAGGTTTCTTGGTGCGTCAGTGACTCAGCTGGGCCTGGTCTTTTCCGTATCAAACGGAGTTTCAGCGATCTTTCAGTTGATGAGCGGCGCGTTGTCAGACAAGTATGGCAGAAGGAGGCTGCACATCGCAGGAGCCGCCATGGCAGTCCTGCCTCCACTAATGTACTCCTATGCCGTGAACTGGACTGAACTGATTCCATGGGTTGTCTTGGCCGGTCTGGCGCCTGGAATCTATGTACCGATGAGATACTCAATCGTGGCGGACGCATCCACATCTGAAGGCCTGGCGAGGGCATACGGGTGGGCGAATACTGGATTACTTGCAGGATTCGTTCTCGGGCCGCTCATCGGCGGCGCCGTCGCCGATATGTTTGGAATTCGAGCTCCTTTTCTACTGTGCTTCATCTTCTTTCTAGGAAACGTGGCGATCACCGCAACAATCAGGGAGACGCTGAAAGAGCGAAGCAAGGTCACCACTCCAATCGATAGATTTGACACTTCGGGCTTTTCTAGGACCGTGTTGACTTTCTCCATGGTCAACATTGTTCAAGGAATCGGAATCGGGATATTCACACCGATATCACCGATTTTCGCAGTTGTAAGATTCTCGGTCGACATGACTATGGTCGGCCTTATGCACGCTATTGGCTTCGGAGTTGCATCTCTAATTGTGCAAGTTCCAGGTGGCAAGTTGGCTCCCCTGACAGGGAAGAGAAGGATGGTCCTCCTGACAATTCTGTTTTCCGCACCATTCTTCGCTATGTTTGGATGGTCGAAGACTTACATTCAAGCGGTTGTGTTCATGTTCATAGGGTATGCAATTCTAAATGCCTCTTGGCCGGCTTTCCAAGCTTTGATGATGGATCTCACGCCGTCGCACAAATGGGGGTTAATGAACGGGATATCAGCAGCTACATGGTGGTTCGGCAGCATGATAGGTGCAGGACTGAGCGGCGCCCTTTGGGAGAGCTTCGGGATCGCCGCCCCATACTTCTTCTCTGCATTCGGTGTCGTCTGCTCGGCCGTGCCGGCATACTTCATCAGAGAACCGAGGAGTACATCAACCGCGGCTGAAGGACACTGTTCTCCGGCGGCTAGCTCTCCTCGTCAAGTACGCAGAGATCACGAAAATCGTGACGAATATGAATGAGATTATTCCGGGATTCGGCACGGCGATGAGCAATCCCTGATATATGGCAAGGGATGTGAGGCCTCCAATGAGCGCTCCGACGAATATCCCTTTCATGGCCGTTCCAAGCTCAACATCCAAGATGTAGGCCACCAAGGCGGATACCCACCAGCCTATCAGAAAGGCGAATATGGCCAAAGCTCCTGCGACTCCGAACCGACCAGCGTGTAACATAAGTCGCTGTGAGGTGCTCGCGTATTTTGATCTGATTCGGGTTACATATGGTTCAATACGTGGATTTGATTCTACTATCCGAATCACCCTTAGCACAGCATACGATATGAAACAGTTCACAGAGATTGCGGCGGCCGTAGAGAAAATGGGCGAAAGTCCATTCGCACTACCGTAGGCGATAGCGACAGGAAAGCCCAAGGCCAATGTCAGTATTATGAAGACCGCGGGCACTGAGCTTATGATACCTCCCAAGATCAGCCCGGACATAAAGGCGAGTGCCAGACTGAGAAAGGTCATCTGTTGAAAGAATCTCTGCAGAGTAGAGAGCTCCTGATCGAACGCCTGTTCCAACCTCATCCTGCGCGAACGTACGTAGTTTCTTGCACGCATGATCTCCGCATTCGTCCTCGAGTAGGTCCCCAAGAGCTTCCGGTTGCGAAAAACCAGAAACTTCGCGTGGCGAATGCACCTTGAGATCCAGTCTGTGGCGTGCTCCATGATTCGTTACAGCCACCAGAAGCCTTGGTCCCACAACAACATTGCCAGTCATCCTGACGTTTAGCACTAGAGCGATTCCTCTCTTAAGCTTGTCATGATATATCCTTCTCGTAATTTGGAATCACCCCAGCGAGCCAAGTTGAATAATGTCTGTCTCGCCAGTTCATACGAAAAGATGAAAAGGAGGAAGAACAAAGACTATATTGCGAGTTTCATCGCGAGGGTAGAACTTGAAAGGGTTCAGATCTGCCTCCCTTCTGCTTCTAATGGCACTCTTGAGTTTGATGATGAGCTTCGGGACTCCCCCAACTGAGGCGGTCAGCTGGTACTATGTAACCGTAAAGACAGTTGGACTGTACCCCAATATCGGAGCAAAGGTGTATGCTGGAGGCTATCAAGTGGGAACGATCTATGGGGAGGGAACCTTGACTTTCAATACGACCTATGGTCCAACAATATCGATTGATAGTTATGTGCCTAACGGGTACCCCTACTACGGCTATCCCTACTATATCTATCCAGGGCCGTCTTGGGGGCCATACGGCAACAATGGCGTCGCGTTCTTCTGTCGATTCAACTCTCAGACGGCCAGCCCGAACACAACTGTTACTCTGACATTCAGATATGACCCGCTGTTCTTTCTATATGTGAAGTCTGATCGGGGAAGCCCTGAAGGCACAGGCTGGTATCTTGCGGGAAGCTGGGCACGCGTTGCAGTTACTTCTCCGATCGAGGAAGGAATAGGCACAAGATACAGATTTGACAGATGGACCGGCGCACAGCTGCAAGATAGTGCGAGCAACCCCTTGAACTTGGTCTACATGGATTCGCCGAAGATCATCGAGGCTGTATGGGTGACGCAGTACAAGCTTACCGTAAACTCTCCTTACGGGCAGGTTTCCGGAGGAGGATGGTATGACAAGGATCAAACAGCCACGTTCTCTGTGACCTCACAAGTGACTGGGGGTGAGGGAATACGACACACGTTCAATTCATGGACGGGAGACTACGCCGGCAGTTTCACGACGGGCACGGTCAGCATGAACGCACCCAAAACGGTGACTGCAACTTGGAAGACCCAGTTTCTGCTCACGATCGACCCCAAAGATGGTCAAGTCGATAAGTCAACGCAATGGCTGGATAGCGGAACAACTGTATCTGTGACTGCCCTATCGCCTTCAAAGACAATAGAGAAGAAGTCTAGATTGGTGTTCTTGGGATGGCAAGGGGCCGCGACCAGCACCTCGAATGCGGTCACTCTAGTCATGGACGGACCGAAGAGTTTGACTGCCACTTGGAGGTGGCAGTACTACTTGACGGTTGAAACGAAGCACGGGACTCCAAGCGGAGAAGGCTGGTATGACGACGGTTCTACAGCTGAGTTCTCCATTCCCTCTGAAGTACCCATGGAATCACCTTTCGGTTCTCTAGGCGGTAAGTATGTCTTCAGTGGCTGGACTGGAGACGCCGCCGCGACCACCCCGAAGGCCACAATCTTGATGGATAGACCGCACAACGTTGTTGCTTCGTGGACCAGCGACTACAGCATGGTCACGGCTTTCTTCGTTGCCTTGACGGCGATTGTAGCGACCCTTGCTGTCTTCATTGTATTCACGATCAGAAAGCAAAGGCTCAGAGCACCCCAAGGAAAGGCTCAGACCCGAACCGGAGGAACACTACCGTCACCAGGCGAACACCGCCGACTTACCAAATGAGTTCCAAATCAAGAACCTTCATAGTCAAAAGCAGTGAGGAGCCAGGCTAAAACCTCTTACTGAAGCGACTGCGAACCAATGATAATTGATAGCAGACCGTGCCTTCTCTGATGACGATCGGCGTCATTCGTCGGTGAAAACTGTCGTAGCTAGGGAACTACCTTAGTTCCAACAGCTTCTTCCCTCAGAGCCCTCTTTATGTTTGTGGGGTCTTCTCCAGGAACGATCCAAGTCAATATTCTTGATCTCTCGATGACCCTAAGTGCGATCGGATCGATCAATTCGTAACCTCCTGCGGCGATGGACCTCTTAGAAAGCATCTCTAACAACTCTTGGATGCGTATCACATCGAGCTTCTTGGCGTCAGGGCGCTTCTTGGGGTCTTCTGTGCAGATGCCTGGGGCATCGGTCGTCTTGATGAATACGTCTGCATTGATCGCTTCTGCTGCTATGGCGGCGACAGCGTCTGTTGAGTGGGCTGGTTGAAGTCCGCCCATTACCACTATCTTTCCGGTCACGAAACATCTGCGTAGCTCCTCTATCGTTTTTGGAACTTCGGGAAACGCATCTTCTCCGAGTGCAGAGATAAGCAGCCTCGCGTTCAGGCGCGTTGCATGAATACCGATCTGGTCACATTGTGCCTCGTTTGTGCCTTGTGCTCTTGCTGCAGTAATGTACTTCCGGGCTGTTTCTCCTCCCCCGGTAATGATGACCATCCCCTGGCCTTGTCTGTGAATATCCCTCAATACCTGAGCATACGCTTTGATTTGATTCTCGTCCAGTTTGTCTCCGAACAAGAAACCGCCAATCTTGATGACGGAGTTCACCTGACAGCTCCTCTGTTGATACTGACGGGGCAATCTGCTTATATAAGTGAGTTCGGGGTAGGCGTGTGAGGCGTCTGCTTTGCAAGCTCAGTCTCAGGATTCAGTTTCCAGATTCAAGTTGAAGCGGACGCTGGATCAACTGGCCTCGAAAGAAGGCCGCGGGACTGAGCTCATCACCTTGTACGTTCCGCCTGACCGGCAGATTCATGAGGTTATAGGTCAACTTCGCGAAGAATATGGAACCGCGTCCAACATAAAGTCCAGAACTACAAGGAAGAATGTTCTCGACGCGATTGAGAAGACGATGCAGCGCTTGAAACTTTTCAAGCGCCCTCCACCGAACGGCTTGGCCATTTTCTGCGGGGCGATTCCTCAGAACGGCCCTGGAACCGAAAGGATGGAGACCTATGTCCTAGAGCCACCGGAGCCTATCCGCGTCTACCTCTATCGATGTGACAACCGGTTTCACATCGAACCACTGCTTGAGATTCTTAGGGAGAAAGACACATTCGGAATCGTTCTGATCGATGGCAACGACGCTCTGGTAGCGACTCTGAGAGGCAGACAGGTCAGCGTAGTCAAGGAAATGACTTCAGGGATTCCTGGCAAGCACAGGGCGGGAGGACAATCGGCGCGGAGGTTTGAGAGGCTCAGGGAGGCCGAAGTGAACCAATACTACAAAAGAGTTGGAGGACACGCCAATGAGATCCTTGGGCAGACACCGGATCTGAGAGGGCTAATCGTAGGCGGACCGGGCCCTTCAAAATACGATTTCGAGGACGGGGACTACTTGAATTATGAGTTGAAAAAGAAGATCGTGGCGACTGTTGACACCTCATATGTAGGCGACAACGGAATCGATGAGGTTCTAGAGAAGGCGCCTGAGATCCTTCGTGGAGTTCGCTACTCTGAAGAAAAGAGACTTGTGCAACGGTTCCTCTACGAGGTAGGACATGATACTGGTTTGGCCGCGTACGGTGAAAGTGAGGTTCGTAGGGCGTTGGACACTGGCCTTGTTAGCGTCCTGCTTCTTTCAGAGAAGCTTGAGATGGTTCACGCCACCATCAAGTGTCGGGCCTGCGGGTTCACAGAGGATAGGCTCGCGCTTCCACATGAGATGGCTAGGCTAGAGCAGGACGCCGCTTCATTTCAATGTAAGAAATGCAATAACGCCACACTTCAGGTTGAGAAGAGAGACCTGCTTGAAGAGTTTGCTGAAATCGGCGAAAACAAGGGTGTGGATGTTGAGATAATTTCCGCGGAAACGGAGGAGGGCCAACAACTTCTCAAAGGCTTCGGAGGAATTGCCGCTATATTGAGATACTCCAAGACAGGCTCAAGCTGAGAGCGCTAGAGGCACGGAGAGCCTCCTCCTTTGCTTGAAGCGATCCAAGTTGGCTCGGGTAGAGGAATGGTATGGATCATCGATTGGACTAGGCGTCAACCCCCCATCTTGACAAATATGCGGTCTCACCAGCCAAAGGTAATACGATCCATTGTCTTATTCTGGAAATGTTCTTATTATTCGCGCCGACATAACCGTAGCTTCACGTTCACTCTCCATCAGTGAGGCACCATGCTAGGCAGACGTTGGCCGAGGCCGATCCACTTGAAGAAAGGCGCCTCACTAGTAGTATCGTTGATTCTCTTCTGCTCGGCTGTTCTGCCCTATTTCTTGCTCCACATCAAACCGGCCTATGGGAATCAGCGTGCGGTTATGCGTCCGTCGAGGTGGCCTGTCTTCGTCGGGACGAGCGGAGATATCGAGGTTAATGTGACGGTCCCGGGCTTCGCGGTCAAGATTGAGATACCTTGGGAGTTCGTGCCAATAAGCAGAGAAAATGACACTTCGTTTGTCTGGTCTACGATAACAGAAGATTACTGGTATTACAACGTGACGGATATGAGACAGCATTTTCCTTACGACCCCAATGCTCCTTGGTACGTGATAATCTGGAGCTGGAACCTGACTTGGTTCACTGCTCCCCAGATAGTCCGGTTCAAGGACATGGTTGCTCCGAGTCTGGCAGGGCTCTATAATGTGACGATCTATGTCTCCACATCTCTTGCCCTTTCTCCGACGCGCAAGCCGATCTTCCCTACGAGACCTACTGAGAACATGACGATTCTGGTTTGCAGGTCTCGTGATTGGGCATCTGTTCGCGGGTATATTGTGGATCCGGAAGTTCCGCCGAGTGGTATAGTCGTCAAAGCGAAGGGTGTGGTCTACGCCTTCAACGTTGAGACTAGAGAAAGGGAAGCCCGAGCGTTGGTGAACGCTACTACAGGGTTTTTCAACCTGACCGGACTTCGGCCTGGAAGATACTTCTTTGAGGCCTGCGCCGGATACTTTCCGACGACCGGGTTCGCATATGCGGTAACTAATCAGAGCCAGTGGTATCCGAACCCTATACCCCTGTCTTGGAGACAGAACCTGACTATGACTATGTATGTTGATAGAGGGGCTAGGATCTCGGGGTCAATAAAGTACCAGAGACCGGGCATCCCTGGCGATATACGGTCGCTTAGTGATCACCCTTGGCTGGTCAGTCTTCCATACATTGCGATCTTGAATTGGGTTGTGGAAGTGCGCGACACAAATGGTAAGTTGATTGCGATGGAGAATGGTACCACACTAGACCAACCGGGAGGAGACTTTTTCCTCATTAGGGTCGGCACGGGCCGGAAATATGTGGGCGCAGACCCTATTGCCACGGAGTTTTGTGGAATCGGATTGGGAACATATAATCTGACTGCGTATGTGTTCGCATATGTTCAGAAGGACCCTATAACGCCGCTGATCCAAATCATTCAGAAAGGGCAAGACGCGTCGAGGGATATCTACCTGAAGACTGGAGCTGTAATATCGGGCTCGATCCGGTTTGTACAGTCCGGAATACCACTCGTGGTCTTGGAGTCGCCCCGGCAGGCTGAGCTGCGAGTCTGCGGGACCACAAGTGGCGCCATTTTCGGCGGGCACGTCTTGGTGGAGGCGTATCGGATCTCAGATTGGTCGCTCAATGGAATCTTTGTCCGAAACGGAACGCTACGCTCCGGCGTCACTATTTACGCCGATCAGAATACTATCAGATTTTACATTCTCGGTTTCACAGAGTTCTACAACAGGACATGGTCAGGGAACTGGAGAATGAGGGACTATGGCCTTGACGGAGGCGTCTACAACGTGAAGGTTCATATCAGAGGCTACATCCAGACGACAAATGAGAATGTGACATTGGCGCTCGGTTCAAACCAGACCCTCACTGTCAATCTGGCAGCGGGCGGAGCGATAAAGACTACATTGGTCTCCGGAATCGCGTGGCCCTGTACGATGCGGATACAGATGGCTGCGAACTGGCTGTTCATCGGAGGACCTGTACACTACAGGGCGAGAATATACTATTACGATGTGAACCAGTTTTCTTACGGCTATACAGAGAGAATCATCGCGCGCGGGCAGCCTAATGTTACGGATACAACTTTGACCACTGTCTTTGGGGGTATGAACTATGACCTGGCCGAAGTGATCTATTGGGGAGAAGTCCCAACTGTCCTGTGGCCAAGCATATACAATCTGAAGGCTTTCACGTATGGGTACCTTCAGTCAACGTGGCCGAGCCTCAACGTTCAGTATTACTGCTCCTCAGCCAGGATCGATATGCTCATCGGATGCGGTATTAACGCCACAGGAGTTTTGATGAGGGCAGGAGTCTTCTATCGCTTGGTCGAGAACGTGAGTTATAGGGCCGATCTATTTGATGGAACTGGGACCCTTGTAGGAGGGCAGATCGGGAACGCGACTGTGGGGAGATCAAGCATAGCTTTCACATGTCGAGGCTTCGGAGGGTGGGGGCACTTTTTCTTTGTGACTCCAGATGGTGAGCGGCACTATGATTATGGGTTTGGGAAAGGCAACTTCACATTGTCCGTGCGCAGGTTCGGTTACCTCTACAAGTTCGCGCAGACAAATTTCCCCACTTTCACTCTGCAATGTTTAGCTTCGGAGGCTGGATATATCCAACGAATCTATCTCTTGAACAGGCTGTACGGTGTTGTCTACGGGTTGAGTGACGGTTTACGGCGTCGTGTTTCGTGGGCGACAGTGCGCGTGTCCGACTTCATGGAAGTGACGACAACTCTCGATGGGGACTACTGGGTCTTCATGCCGGATGGCAGAAGCGGCGTGCAATTTTCGCTTGTAGGCTATGCAGATCAAGGGACCGGTTTCATCGTGGCTTCAGGAGGAGCGGAGATACAGCTGCCGCCCATAGAATTGATACCTGTGTAGATGGGGCCGCACGGTATAGCTTCATCTGCCCGATTCAACGGTTATATACTTGGCTTGGAGCGTACAATTGCTCTTGAGAGGGCGGTAGTCGGGTCAGGTTTCAGTGACCGGTCGAGTGGAGATGTCTTGAGTAGGGCCGAGAGAGTCCCGTTGTACGAGATTCCTGAGGTTCAGGTCCTACTCAGGATGTTCGTTGACGGAAATCTCGCAGAACTTTCACCAGAAATGCATCCAGTGCTTGGAGCTCGATACCCAAGAGTCGAGGAGATCGCCGGAGACCCTCAGAAGGCCAAGGCTTTACTGGACCAGCTTGTTCGAGCAGGCATATTGCGCCCGAAGTTCTATGAGAAGATGACGATCTGTCCTAGTTGTAGTTCCAAGAATGTGACCTTCAGATACTACTGTGCTTACTGTGGAGCGCATGAGATTGAGAAGAGAGACCTGTATGAGCATCTTGAATGCGGAGCGATCGATAGCGACGATCACTTTCTCAAGAACGGCAAGCCAGCTTGTCCACGGTGCAGAAAGCCTCTCAGCGGCCTTGGGTCAGATTATCGGCAGGTGGGCACTTGGTTTCAATGTCGAAGCTGCGGTAAGCGGTTCGATGCCCCCGAAGGTAGACATTACTGTCGAGATTGCAGCTCGAAGTTCGGAGTAAAGGAAAGCGTTCTTGATGATGCATATTCATATGTTCTTGACAAGACAGCCCAAACAGAGTTCGCAAGAGAAGTTCTGTTCCTTGTTCCGCTGAAGAAGATCCTGAGAGAGGCTGGATACGAGCTTGAGACGTCAAGTGCTGTGCGTGGGGCTTCTGGCACATCGCATACGTTCGACTTGGTGACCTCCAAGACGCAGGAGAACAGAAGGATCACCCTCACACTTGACATGACTATTAGCGACAAGGTTTGCGGTGAAGAGCACGTGATATCTGTCTTCGCCAAGACCTTCGATGTCTCACCGACCAAATCAATCCTGATAGCTGTTCCAGCCTTGAGCGATACAGCGAAGAAGCTGGCCAGCATGTACAAGTTGGAGGTAATTGAGGGAGCGAGACCCGAAGAGATCGCTCAGAGCTTCCATGAAGCCTTGAATAGAATCTCCTAGCCAAGAGGGCGGGGAGTGCAGGAAGATATAGGATTCGGAACTCATCGGGTGGCCTAGCGTTGGAGACATTGGTTCCGTTTATGTTTGGTGTCCTTCTGATGTGTCTCGGATACCTTGTCTACTCGCTTGCTCAAATCCTTCAGTTTGCCAAGATCTATCAATTTGTATCTTTTGCCTTTGGAATCATTGGCTCGCTCACGCTTGCAGTCAGCGCAGCGCTGTCAGCGTGGAACTTATCGGTGAATAGGGCAAGAATCAAGGCAAGAAAGCAGAAGCCTTTGCGAGAAACTCTACTTTATGGCGTGGGGGGGCCTAGTCCCAATAAAGAGGCTGTTTGGCAGACGAAGAGCCCAAAGACCATCTCTGGACTTCCGCACACTATCCACATGATGTGTCCGTCATGCAGCAGGCCGATTCACCTTGACAACAAGTTCTGTGAGTACTGTGGTTTCAAGTTTGAGAGAGGACTTGACATTGGCTTGAGACTTGCGAGCACAACGCCCACCTTTGCCACATTCGACAACGTAAGTGATGATCTGCAACAGGTATATCGTGATGATGGTGCGCTGCTTGGCCTAGCTGCCGGAAAAGCTGATCCATTTGGGGACGTGCTTAAAATAAGGACTCTCAGTGGAGAAACTTACGAATGCGAAGTGGGCCGACTGCTACTGATTCCCCTGTCTTCCGTTCCGGGGCAATTCAAGGGATCCCTGATCATGATGCCACAATGGTTCCTTGAGGCCAATGAAGCATTGGCTGTGGCTCAGGGATTGAAGACGATGATAGGAGGGCTACTGGAAGACTTGAAGAATGGCAGAATTTCTGAAAAGGAGTTTGAAGATGCATACTTAGCGGTTTCCTACAGACTATCGACCGAAAGCGGGCGCAAGAAGATACCTGGGCTTGAAAGCTCTCTTTTGGAGCAGAAAGCTAGACTGGCAACGGTCGCAAGATCGACGAAGGACCAGAATGCAAACGCGGTGTTGGGATTCGAGTTGCGAACCATAGATTCAATGCTTAACCAAATCAGGTCATCAAGAGAGAGCCTGAGAAAGGCCCTCGCGCAGATTGAGAAAGGAGCGTTCTCAGCGAAGACTAAGAGGCTTGTCTCCTCTGTTCCAACATTCTAGCTTGATCCCTCTGGCGCCTCTGACCATCCGTTATCAAGACCTCTATGATGGCAAGAGCCTTCGAGGCAGTGGTTAGAGACATTGATCCCCGGTTGACTAGCTCTCTAATTTCCTCTGATAGCTTATGCGTTCCACTTGTGGCTCCTGCTATTCCGCTGACCACCAGTTCGAGGTATCCCTTGATTTGAGATAGCATGCTCTTCTTTAGCAGGAATTCTTCATCGCTTCTTTCGCCCAGTATTCTCTGCGCCTCAAGTGTTTCAAGACTAACCGCGATTCTGGCGATCTCGGTCTCTAGCACTTCCTTGAAGAACTGGGCTTTGCGAAACTCAGCCTGCTGAAATCTCTCCGTATACTTCCCTAACAGCATTGTGAAGGATGCCTCGCTGATCTTCTGGTTTGCGAGCAAGGTCAAGAGAGGTCGGATCCTTGCTTCATAGTAATCCAGTTGATGAACGAATTCAGATAGTTCCTCGAACCACTCGGGCATTAGGAGAAGTGTAATAGGCTCTGAAGAGATGACCGCCCGAGAGGAAAAAAAGACGAATCGGGACGCAGGGCAACATTCTTCAATGTTAGATTTAATGACCCTAAGTTTGGCGCCTTCTTCGACCCCAAGGATCTTTCCAACGTAGGCCCCGGTGTCTGTGAAGACCAAGGGCAAGCCATTCGCGAGGTCTTCCAGTGATGGCTCCGGGTCTTCCGGCGGATTCAGGGCTGACCGGAGGATCATAGGCCTCGACGCCTGATGATCAGTGTACAACGTAGCTCCACATTTGGAGCAAGCCAAGAATAGCGGGCTGAGTCTCCACGATGATCTAAGTGGCTGAGACTTGGAGACGAAAGGCATTCTTGCCACATGCTTCTCACTCCACAACCGGTATTTGGTTGTTTGTTTGTTGCTAGGTGACAGCAACTCTTGAAGAAAAAAGCTTCAAGAACATCAACTGAAAAGCGAAGAACCTCCATCTCACCTTCAAATTGGACCAGAGCGGCCTGGAAAAGCCTAATTACAAGCCGATGCGCCTACACCTCGGTTACTATGAAGAAGGAAAAGCCTGTAGAGAAAGACAAGTTGGCCCCATACAACACAGGGGTCGAAACGGTTGTCGCCGGGGCCATAGTACTCGTCATAGGTATATTGTTTCAGTCTTTGGGGGGAAACATTGCCTCAAGAATCACAGGTACAACGGACTTGTCATATTTGATGCAACACATTGCATGGATCTTCTGGATGGCACCGATCTGCTATGTGATCTCTGCACCGATATTGGGCGTCGGAGCCTTCCTGTTGTACCGGGCCTATCGGCGGACTCATCCTAGAGATAAACAGCAGACGAGATTGACATCGTACCGCATATGAGGACACTTTGGCATCTCGCCGACCTTTGTAGTCAATAGAGAGGACTGCAGCAGACCAATCCCTAATAGAGAGTTGATTATGAGAACGGCGTAGAGTATCTTCAGCCACCTTGTTTGCCTTGCTACGCCGCTTCTCAGGGCCGCAACTTACAAGCAAGCCAATCTGAGTGGAGTCACTTCGTTAGCCCATTCTTGAACCAAGCTCAGTGAACTTGATCTGGTAGAAAGCTGCAAGTTTGCGCGCATCTCTGTCAAGGTTGGGTTCGACTACTAGCGTAGTGTCAGCTACTCGTTCCTTAACGTCAAGTTTCTTTGCAAAGAACTTTATCACTTGAACGGAACTGATCGGCTTGTCAGATGATTCTATGTCTATGACCACAGGCTTTCCACCATTTCGAAATAGTCCAAGGCTAAAGGAATGTTCCACACCTGAACTACCAACTACCATGTGATCCTTCCTCACATCGAAGCCAGCGGCCACAAGATACTTGGCAAACTCTTCCTGATGAGCTTTGAGCGTTTCGGATCTAGCTTTGATTGGCATTCTTCCTCTTGCCTCAAACTCCGCCGCGCTGAGTACTTCCGACAGCGACCTTGCCGATGTCCACATATTCTCGAAAAGATGCTGCATTGTCTTTATCAGCATGGGACTATTCGTCCAGATAGCTGTGGCCTCTCTTGGATCAACTGACTCCAAAGGTCTCGTCAAGAAGATTATCTGTTTTCCATCGACAATAAGGAAGTGCGGCGATGGATAGTCGCTGAAACTTTTGGTTGCGATTTTTCCCATGTGCGAGACTATCCTCCGAACTCTTGGAGTCACCTCCGCTAAGACCCTAACTTCAATATTTCTACGTGAAACCTCGTACATCCTATCAAGAACGCCAAGTCTATCGATGTGAAAAAGCGCAGGTTCAGAAGCGATCATCATCAAGTTCCTCTCGCCTTCATCAATTATCTCCACAGCCTTTCGGTAGATTCCTTCGATGCCTTTCAAGAACTGAAACTTCTCTTCTTCGATTTGTTCTGTTCTTGCCAAGAGGGCAGATTGCCACATGGAAAGTAGCTCAGGCTTGATCTTTTCCATTAGGCGTTCCTTTTGTCTATGCGCCTCCAGAAGAACATCTATCGCTTTGGGTAACGGAATCGCCGAGAATCTTATCGGCCTGCCTGGAACTGTCTCCATGATACCTTTTTCCTGCAGGGCCTTTAGGATGTTGTATGTCTGCCCTCTTCGGATCGATAGAGATCTAGCTATTTCTCCTGCAGGAGAAGGTCCTCTTTTCGCTACGTAGAGGTAGATCGCGCTTTCAATATCTGCTAGGCCGTATTCAAGTAGCCTGTCTGCGATATTTGGCTCGGACATAGCTTATGCGGGTACAAGGATGACTGGATCGGGCTAAAGTGCGTTTTGTATGAGTCCCTGTTTAGAGGATGGAGTTGACAGCCATGCTGGCCGTTTTCTAATACCGCTTCTCCGTAACTCATAATACGGACTAGTGCTGATGGTTGTGTGTTTGCTTTGGAGCGCAGCTGAGGCTAGCGGATAGGTCGTGTAGTCTCTTGGAAGGGGTGTCTGATAAGAAAGTGATCTTCGCCACGATAATCAGTAAGGGCAATGGCAGAGATGAGGCAGAGATAAGGCAGGCGTGGGAGCGAACACTTAATGAAGTGGTGACCCCGGGTATTGAGAGCGTGGAGAAGATCACCGTCGTGTCCGCCGCGTCACCTAAGGCTGAGGAACGACGCCAGCCTGATCGCATAGGTCCGCCTGAGATTTCTTTGACAGTTCGTGAGGAAGAGAAGTCCCCGCCGAAGTTCTATTACAGCTTAGATGAAAAGCAGTGGTGGGAGGTCCCAGGAGAGCTGATCAAAGTGTGGCAGCTCAGATTCATTCCCAGGGACATAGGTGTCAGAGAAGGAATAATCAGCATCAGAGGAGAGTTTGGAGATCAGAGAGTTGAGCGTAGGATTCGCATAAGGTCTGCTCAACAGCATGTTCTTGAGTTGGCTGAGCCGTAGACGCCGGCACCGGTGATTATGGATTCGCCGCTTGTCATCTTCGGCTGATGTGCTCCGTGACAGCTAGACAAGTCGAGTTGGAGCATATGACTGTTATCGCGTTCCAACCTAGGCTGCGGGTCGCCAATCGCATATCCACTATGTGGCTCAAGGTGGATCGCTCATGAAGTTAACAGGACGAGAAAAGCATCGCTTCACAAGTCGACGACGCCTTCCGATCATTTCTCTAAGGAGCCAGCCATGTCTGAGGTTGCTACGTGAAGCCCTTCACCCCCCGACCACTCGAAATGTATTTCACATGCTGGTCCTAACTTTGACGATGATTCCATTTGTTCTATCTTCCTTTGGAGCCCCTGTCGAGTTGTTGACGAATGGTGGTTTCAAGAAGGGATCGGAAGGATGGAGGATGGAGGGAGCGACTTTCCTCGACGGGGAAAGCGTCAAGATCGTACGAGAAGGATCGTTGTCACAGATTGTGCAAAGGCCCGATCTCTCGTTCTATCTTGAACTCTCATATAGTGTGCGCACCGAGCTTCCCTCAAAGGCATACTTTGCAAGGTCCCTTATCACGTTCTATGTAATCGATCGACAGAGTAAGAGCAGTTACTTTACCATCATTGGCGAAACGCATGAGGAGCCGGGAAACTCCGACTGGAAAAATGTTAGATTGGACCTCTTGAAGCTTTTCCGAAAAGATGCTGGGGATCCGGAGTATTTTCAACTTACAGCGTTGAAGGTTGCGGTGGAGCTTGGATTCACCACATCCGTTCCTCCGCCCGCGGTTTCGTGCTTCAGAAACTTCAGCCTAAGACGAGTCAACCCTGTCAGAATTCTTCTCCATGAAGGTAGATGGAGAGAACTGCCTGATAGGACGGAGCTTGTTGTTTCTGTGACAAATGTGGGAGACTTGAATGCTTCCAATCTTGTTGTGATGTTGGCGTCTGGTCAAGAGATTATCGTCATTTCTGGGGGAGCTGTGTCTAACCGAGGAACGTTGGAGGGTGGGTCGTCTTGGCAATTGAGCTGGATGCTGACTGCAAAGTCGTCAGGGATACATCCGGTCACGATAAGAGCCGTCTGCGACCAAGCTAGTGCCGAGCTGTCTCTTAGTGTTCCGGTACCGGGACTTCCTCAGGTCACGACCACTCAGACATCCACAATGACTGTCGAGCGAACTGCCGAGAATGTCATCGTTTTGTTTGTTCAGGCAGCTTTCATAATCATGCTGGCATTTCTGATAGTGGTCGTGGTTATGCCGATAGTTCGAAGTCGAGGAGGCAACGAGGTAGTCTATCGGCTGAGGCTATTGCTCGACGAGTCTACTCGCACCGCTCTCGATCGAAAGATCCGACAGCAGTTGTAAGAACCGGAACACAGGTTTCAATCGAGAACTGCGAGAGAAATGATAACAGAACAGTAAGGAATCCGGTCTCGCCCTTAACCCATTGACTTATATCCGCCTTCCAACAACTAGCGTCGAGATACGACACAATCGACTGTCCAACCAGACGTGTTAGCGCTATGAATTGCTTCCGAAACAGGTCAGGCGGGCTTTCAAAGGAGGACACGACCCATAAGAGCGGTGCTTATCGCAGGGACGAGACCTGAGCTAATAAAGATCGCTCCAGTCTTCGAGGCCCTAACCTCACGTCGCCACAGAGCTATTCTCGTACTGAGTGGACAGCACTACGACGGCAACATGTCAGATGAATTTGTGAAAGAGCTGAGCCTTCCACAGCCTGCTGTCACAATGAGAGTTGGATCAGGAAGTCACGGAGAGCAGACGGGCAAGGCACTGATTGGATGCGAGAGAGCGATAGAGACCTTCAAACCTAATGTGGTTATCGCCCAAGGAGACACCAACACCACTTTAGCTGCAGCTCTTGCGGCGAGCAAGCTGAAGGTTCCTTTCGGCCACGTAGAGGCAGGGTTGCGCAGCTGTGACAGAGAAATGCCTGAGGAAATCAACAGGATAGTAGTGGATCACATTTCGAACCTGCTGTTTGCTCCAACATGGAAGTCAGTTTTGAATCTGTGCTCGGAAGGAATATCGAAGCATCAAATCTTCATGACCGGTAACACGGTGGTTGATGCCTGCATGCGTTTCTCTCAAGCTGCAGAAAAGAAGTCGCGAATATTGAAAAGGTTGGATCTGGATGAAGATCAGAACTTGGTTCTGGTAACGGCTCATAGGGTAGCCAACGTAGATTCAAAGGAAAACCTTCAAGGCATTGTCTCCTCTCTGACACAGTTGTCTGAATGCACGTTCGTTTTTCCTGTTCATCCGAGAGCCAAGAAGAGACTTCACCAATTCGGTTTCATGAGGAAACTCCGCAAGGCCAGACACGTAATTCTCACCGACCCCCTATCATACTTGGATCTTCTCAGAGTGCTTAAGGTGTCGAAGCTTGCACTGACAGATTCCGGCGGAATACAGGAGGAAGCCATCACTTTGCACGTACCATGTCTTACGATGAGGCTGAACACAGAGAGACCTGAGACCATAGATGTCGGAGCGAACTTCCTAGTGGGAACTGACCCTGATAAGATAGTTCGGTTCACGAGGAGGATCCTAGGTGATGAGGACTTTGCTAACCGTATGAGGACTGCTCCCAACCCATTCGGGGATGGGCATGCCGGTGAAAGAATCGCCGAAGGTTTAGAGAAAGCAGTTGAGAGGAAGAGTCTGACCAAAACTTGTGTAGAATCCTCCACGGCTCCTTTGATGACATGCCCCTGAACTCCAGTATGGTAGGTTGAAAAACGACAATGGAAGTGCCGAATTCGCCCAGTCACAGCTCGTGGAGCCTTGAATCTCAGAGAAATCATCTGATCTTGGGGTCATGCATAACGATTGCAACCCTCCTCTGGCTGGTGACGTATGTACAGGAATATTGGGTCTTCCAAGCTTTTCTGGTCAGTGATATCCTAGTTTTTGCAGGAGTTCCTCACTCAGTGCTTCTTTCCAGAAGCGGATATGGCGCAGGGTTCTTGGGAGCGATCCCCCCGGCATTTCTTATTGACAAGATGAATCTTCCCCGGGGCTTGATCCTAGCAGTCGTTGCAGCAGTCCTGTTGGCCATGCTAGTGGTGGCCATTATTCCCCGCTTCAACCCTCCGATCAAGATCGTTACAGTCTTTTTCCTGACACTGGTTCTCATTAACATAGCCTATGAAGTGTTGCATCCTGAGCAGCCCTCACCACTCCAAGTAGACTGGTTGACCTCAGGCATAGTAATCATGCCTCTGATCGCACTGGTTTTCAATGTGGCCATTTTCCCTATACCGGGATCCCTTTCAACAAAGCTTGCTGGCGTGCTTGGATGTCTTCTTTTTTCAGTTGGATGGAGCATAATACGATTCTCTCTTGCATTGGCGTCCTTGTTCTACTTTGGAACGTTCTCATTCATGTTCCTTGAATATCTCCCCGGGGCCTTCGTGGATTTCATCTACGTGCTTCTATTCTACTCACTCGTCATATACCGACTAGCCACTTGGAGGAGGCCCATCTGACATGTCGTTGTTAGTAGACATAGCTATTCTCGTGATAGTGGCTGTGGTCTCTGCGTATACGGTTAGGCATTATCGCTTCTACTGGGACAGGACATTTGGAGTGCAGGAGAAGGCATCTCAGAGCTTTGTTGGAGCCTATGCACCTTCTGTCTCAATCGTCTGTCCCATGAAGAATGAAGAAAATGTGGCGCCTAGGCTCTTGGATTCTTTGGTGAACATGGACTATCCTAAGGACAATGGCAGGTACGAGGTCATAGCCGTAGACGATAACTCCGTTGACAAAACATCAGAAATAGCTGATGAATATGCGAGGAAATATCCGTTCGTAAAGGCTGTTCACAGATCCAGTTCCCCCATACTGAGTAAACCTGCAGCCCTGAACTCAGGACTCACTTTCGCGAATAACGAGATAGTCTTGTTCTTTGACGCAGATTACATTCCACCCAGAGACTGCGTAAAGAAACTGGTAGCACCGTTCACCGATCCGCTAGTTGCAGGAGTCATGGGCCGAGTAGTTCCGGTAAACACTCCAGAAGCATTAGTCTGCCGAGTCCTGGAACTCGAGAGAGCGGCCGGTTATCAAGTCGATCAGCAAGCACGCCACAACCTTGGCTTAGTACCCCAGTACGGAGGCACAGTTGGAGGATTTCGAAGATCCTTCCTCACCAGCCAAAATGGATTCGATGCGTATCATCTAGCAGAAGACACGGACATTACTTACAGAGCATTTCTGTCCGGTTGGAAGATATGCTACGTGAACGGGGCAGAATGCTATGAAGAAGTTGTCTCACAGATCCATCGAAGAGGAGTGCAAATAAGGAGATGGGGGATAGGGCACAACTATTGCTTGTTTGATCATTGGCTGAGAACTTTGAAATCTCCATTTCTTACCTCTTGGAGTAAGACGGATGGAATCATGCTCTTGGGCGTGTACTTTATGCCGTTCGTGCAATTGGCAGGTTGGATTCTGGGCATCTACAGCTACTTGTTTCAACCCCCATTTTGGAGCCCACTCTTGTTCGCGCTCTTCCTGACCCTAGCGTACAATGTAGTCGGTAACTTGGCCCTTTTCTCAGAGATCGGCTCAGCCAGCCTCTTGGATAGACGAAACCGTTCAGTTTGGCTGCTGCCTCTCATGCTTCCGATTGTACTTTACTATGTTCTTATTGGATCGCGTTCGTTTATCGACTCACTCTCAGCTCATCTGACCACTCGACGAAAGAAGCGTAAAGGAACTGCGATATCTCAGGAGAGCAACTTGAGGAGAAGATCACCATGATGGAATACTTGGTGCTTCTCGGAGTCTTCGCAATGATGTTCTTCCTCTCATTCATTCCCGGCTACTTGGAATATAGGTTGCCTAGAGATCCGGGGCCCTTGCACATCGATCTTTCCAAGACAGTTGAACCCCGTTCAGAAGCAATTCACTTCAGAATGAGCAGTGAATCACTTGCAAAGAATCAGGGATGGACTCCCGCACCTTCAGCAAACATGCCACAGTGGATTAGCGGAGGCGTTACATATCAGAGAGAGTTCAAAGGCGATAAAGGCAGCTTCAACGTATTAAGGATAGATCAAGATTTGACGATTCCTGCGGGGACCTCGATTGAATCGGCAATAATAGTGCAGGGCAATCTCGTCAGTGAACATGATTGCAGTTTCATGGAACGGGTCTATGTCAGAGGACAATGCCAAATCGGCCGAAGCAATAGGCTAAACTCAATAGCATCCGGAAGTGACATGACCATAGGAGAAGAATCTGAGATATTCGGCTTTGCCGATTCAGATGGCGATGTTAGGATTGGGAAAGGCTGCATTGTCAGAGGACTCGTCGGCTCTGGCGGAAAGATCACTCTTGAGGGTTCTTGCGAAGTCAAGAAGCTGAACGGCCGAGTGATTGTCGTAACGAAATCTGGTGATTAGAGGTGTCTCTGTTTGGATGAAACGAAGAAGCGTACCCAAGACGAGGCAGAGTATCTGAAGGGATCCCGCGATATAGGAGGTGAGACTCTACGAGTCTCTGGCAACATCAAGATCCCGAACGATGAGTGCGTTGAATCTAACCTGATAGTTTTCGGCGACCTGACAACAGGTAGGAACGTCAACTTCCTAGGAGGCCTTCACGTCGAGGGAAACACGCGCCTGGGAGAAGTGAACTTTGTGAGAGGATCCGTGCACTGTGAAGGCAATATGATGATAGGTGGCCAAACAACGATTGAGGAGGCTGTCTATTGCCTGGGAATTCTTCTCATTGGGAAAGGAGTCCGAGTGGGACTAGGGGAAAAAGGGGGCGGCGTCGTCTGTGAATCAGAGATCTACGTCGAACAAGAGTTCACGAGTGGAGCAAAGCTCGAAGCTGAGAAGATCACGACTGTTGATAGACTAGACGACGAACTCACATCTAGGTTGAACCAGCCGGCACCGAAGCTCAAAGAGCGGAGAAAGGAACCGCCGCTGACGTACGAAGCGTGTCATGTTCAGAAAGAAACTTCCGATAAGAAAGCCCTATGGCAGAAGACTGAGCACAAGGGGACTGCTTATGGCACGCCCCGCGAGAATGACCATGATTGAATTGTTCACAATGGAGTTGAACACTGAAGGTGCAGAGGCCGTCGCATACTAGTAAACTTCAAGAAATGACAATCTTGAGAACACTCTTGTGAAACATTAGCACCATGATAGCTCTGATCCTGATGAGTTGATTGCTCAGATGATCTCGAATCTACGTCGACGAATGGCCGGACCCCGTGGCTGTAGCCTTGAAATCCCAAGAGTCGCGGGTGGTCGGAGGGCTTCGATAGATCTTTGTTTGCAATATCGGTGGTGCGAGATCTGATGAGCGCCTTCTCCGTGTTCCGGAATCAGTTGGCCGTGACGCTCATGCTGCTCGTCATGTCCACCTCTATATCGTCGGTGGCGTCACACTTCACCTTGGGTCGAAATGTTTCGACCCATCCTTATTCGCTCAATAACTATGACCCGCATGTTTCAGGACCATTGGGTTATGTGTGGCCTGGGGGTGGGCTTATTGGCCGAGGAACTCTCAGTCAGCCGGAAGCTCCGGGCTACCAACACCCGTGGCCACACTATCCTCAATACATGAGACCGAAACCGGATTGGACTCAGCTTCAGGGAAACGCTTACTCACCCTTTGGTGCAATCCTGACTTCAACGGAGGACCATCATAGTAGAGGTGATCTCCTCTTTGCGATCAATTACAGTCGACCCACAAGCAAACAGGCATACTCTTGGCTTCGGATCTGGATTCCACCGGAGTTCACCAATATAAACAAGTCAAGAATTGTTACCACCATCACCAACATCTATTACAGCATGAACGCAACGGTTTGTGGCAAAGAGGACCCGATCGCTCCGGAGTGGACTCTTGTTGAAATTGTCGCGGACAATGGCCATCTAATAACTTTCACGCCATATGGGGCCGACAGATGGTACTATGTTCGAATAAACGATGTTACCGCGCCGATGATAGCTGGCAGATACTTCTTCAAGATCTCTCTCAGCAACTCATCTGACATACTCATCGCTTCCAGAAGTATGATTCCGACTGAGAACTGGCCGGTCCTTCTTGTCAAGGGAGAAGTCGACCCCGCCATATTATGGGGCACGATTCGATTCGGAGGATGGAATACGTCTCTCTACGGGCTTCCGATCAGATTACCGGGAAGGGTGCGAGCCATTGGCGTTGCTGAAGATCCGCATACAGGTAAGTCAACTGGCCGGCGTGTCGAAGCCCGAGGATACTTCAACCATACTGCTGAAGGCCACTTCGAAATCGAGGGAGTGGCACCTGGGGTCTACGACATCTATGCATCTGCGGCAGGATATCCTGAACAAAGGATTGCAGCCGGCGTCAGAGTCAAGCGAGGGCAATCTCTTCAGATCGATGGGCACCTCGCACCGGGTGTCGAGATCCGAGGAGAAGTCTTCTCAAGGTGCGGTACAGGAGAAATAAACTGGTATTATGACCGTTTCCCAATCAAGATTGAGATCTACAGGACAGCTGCGGCAGCGGAGGCCTGCGATCGTTCAATGCAGACATTGGCGGTCACATGGTCACCTTACGGGCCTAGTGCTAAGCAATTCCCATGGCGAGGACTGACTGCTGGCGACTATCCTTGGGGAGAGATTGGCGTTGACTATGATGGGGTCGGCCCACGTCAGACTTGGGTTGTCTCAAGTGCCTCAACATCCTTCAGGTTTCAATTCGGCGAATCAGGAAAATACGGAGCCCCGTCTGACTTTGATGGACACGTTCCACAATGCAACGCGACATGGGTCAATGGCCTAAGCCCTGGCACATACTACATGAAGGCTTTCACGTACGGATATGTACAGGTCAAGGCTGATGGCACAACATTCGAGCATGCATCCTTCACCGTTCCGTCACCCAAATGGCCTGGAGATGCGCGGATACCGTTCGATCTGAGGCTCAGCTCGATTATTCAGAAGACAGTCCACTTCCATGATAGGCCTGGAATCAAAGTTGACACCGGAATAATGACTGGTAGATACTTGTACTCGGAAGCAATCGACAAGACAGGCGAGACAGCAGCATGGAAGATCAAGCTGGTCCCAGCAGGGTCAACTTCAACCACGATCAGCCTTCACGGATTTGTGAACCAAACCTATTCGTATGGGTGGGGGAGGAACTATGGGCTGGAGGCGGGAACATATACTGTCAAGACCTATGTGTTTGGGTACATATCACAGATGGTTGACACAGTTACCATTGGGCTATGCGGCTCAATCACACACATCAGCAACCATATGTACAAAGGCGTCTCGTTCAACCTCACAGTCTATTCCAAGGACTGGCAGATGCCCAGAATTGCCAGACGTTGGGTTTGGAACGCTCAACCGATCTACGTAGTGATCATGAACGAATCAAATGAACAACTCGACTACACGGAAACGACTCAGAACAGCTCAAGAGCATTCGCATCGATAAGCCTCTACTCCGGGCGAGAAGGAGGAACAACAGATGGCGAGGTGGGCCGATATCCTATATCATTTGGCACGGGGCTCTACAGGTTCCGAGTCTTGACGTATGGATATGTGCAGAAGAGAGATTTCTCAGTATGTGCTAATGCGGAGAACGTGACAGTAGACCTTGCGTTGGACGTCGTCATTGGAGCTAACATAAGCCTCACAGTGAGGTTTCGACATGAAGGTATGTTCGACCACCTAGTAGCCAATAGCTCTGTCCGCGTCCGCGTATTCAACAACGCCGGTGTGCTCGTGGGTGAATGGTTGACCTCAGACCCCATGACTCCTGTTCGGACTCCTGCAGAAACCCTTAACTACATGCCATTTTGCACATCATGGTTCAATGTGACGGTCGCCGGCCTGCCTAGTGTCTACGACCCTGACCCTCACTTCAGATTTGGTTACAACGAAACAATGCTTGCCCCGTATGGGATTGACGCACACCCCAACTATAAGGGAGGGTGGACGATCGAGATCGACATTGTACCTTGGTACGGCGACGTAGACCATGATGGTAGAGTGGACTTCTTCCAGCCAATGCTGGGCATCCTGTATGGCGAATCGCCGAGACAGATTCGTGAAAACCATTTGGGGCCTTATGAACATCGTTACAGAGTACTCGTCCCAAGCGTCAATCTTGGCGGAGAATCATCAGTAATCACATGTCTGGATCAGCTTGCTCTACTCTACGGCAATGTCTACTGCTACACTTACTGCGATGACTACAGAACGACCTCATGGGTTACTGTTACTGCGGAAGGGTCGTCTGGCATCTTCGATTATTCTACACTAGACGGCACATACGCCATGTGGCTTCCTCACGGAGACTACCGGCTCAAGATAACAGAATGGAGCCAGAAAGGCGAAGGTCACACCGCACAGACGCGCCCAGTCCACCTATCAGACGGGCAGATGGGTCGATTGGACACATACCTAGAACAGAGCAGCAAACCGATAGCTGAAGACCTGGAATGGGTTCAAGTCTTGCACTGGAACTTCAAAGACGGTTTCTATCCAAGAGGTTGGTACTGGGGGAACTGGACCATAGTGGACGGAACACTGGAAGGGCAAGACTTGTTCGTCGGAAGGGAAGACCAATCTGTCTATGTCTTCCCGTTTGACCATGGAGCAGATTTCATCATAGAAACAAAGGTCATGATCGTGCGAGGAACAGGAGCCCGCAGTGCTGAAGCGCAACTTCTAACGAGAGACAGCCCGGCAGTGAACTTCGAATCAGGCATGGTTCTATTCGCAGAGGGACAAAGAGTGGACATCAGACATGTAGCGCACAAAACCGAGTATGTATATCAGACGGTTAACATCGAGCCGAGAGTGACTTATGGCACGTGGCACACCATACGATTCATGGTTCACAATGGAAGAATCAAAACATTTGTGGATGGCGTTCAAGTCTACACTTCAAGAAGCACTTACCCAGTTGGAAGATACTCTGAGCCACACCTGACCGTGGATGAGGGGATAGCTCGGTTCGCATATGTGAAAATCTTCATCATAAAGAGTGCTCTCAACAATGTTCCTTTCGATTAGAAAAGACATCGGCTTTTGCGAGTCAATAGCTCAAGTCAACACAGGAGCTTGATTGAGCGATGAAGACTACATCCTCCAGGAACTCATCGCATTGCATAATCTTCAGTCTGCTCCTGTTCAGCATTCTTGTCGCTCAACTCCCTAATCTTGTCACAGTCAACGCACAGAGCAAGCCGATCCTTGTGACGGACTACTCTTTCTACAAAGGCGATCTGGATTCAGAGTCTCAGCCTGTCACGAGGGTCAACGGTTACCTCAGTAATGAAACGTGGGCAAAATGCTACATGAAGATGCTGTATCTTGCAGACCTGCCGGAAGTCGTGGGCATCGGTCGTTTCTACGGACCGGATGACAAACTTGTACAGTTCAGAATAAGGAAATTTGATGCTCAGAAGAGAGGAGATACGGCCATCTGGACTTTCTCAGCAGATGTTCTGAGAATGGTGCAGAACAACACGGGGATTTGGAGGTTGGAGATGTACCATGGCCCCTACCTACTCTTCACGGAACGCTTCACTGTGGGCGACTACTTGGCAAACATCCGCCTATCAGGACTTCCTCCAAGATTTGTCGCAAGAATAATGATTGACGGAGCTGAGGCAGGCACTATAAGAGGCGGAGAAAGGAAATCCTCTGCCCTGCTCACGGGAAATCACACGATCTCAGTAGACGCATTCATGGATGCAGATGTCGGCACACGTTATATAGCCAAGAGCAACTCTTGGAACGTGTCATCTGCAAGCTCCCATGCCTTCGAGTATTCCGCTCAGTACTACCTGAACGTCAGCTCACCTCGTGGAGAGCCGGTGGGATCCGGATGGTACGACTCGGGTTCAACTGCAACTTTCACGACTCAATTGTCAGTAGATCTTGGCCGAGGAGTCCGTTACTTGTTTACGGGGTGGAGTGGCGACTATTCTGGTGCGTCTCCTGTAGGAACAGTATTGATGAATGGCCCCAAGAACGTGACAGCGAAGCACAAGATCCAATACCTCCTCAGGGTGGAGTCGCAGTATGGCGATCCTAAGGGAGAAGGTTGGTATGATCATGGGGCGACGGCTACTCTTTCAGTTGCCTCAATTGTGGTACTTGCTGACTTGACAAGGCTGGTTTTTGTGCGGTGGGAGGGAGACTTGACATCATCGAGCAGCACGGTGACAATAGTGATGGACAGGCCTATTACTGTGGGAGTCAATTGGAAGGCTGAAGGCTCTCAACCTGTGCTGATGGCAAGACGATCTCTCTTTCTGGCAATAGGAGTATTCTTCATCGCATCAGTCATTGGCATCTTCTTCTTCCTTTCAAGGAGAAAGCTAACGATATCTCATTGAAAGGGACATGGGCCAGCTTCAGTGGGTATCGACGCAACCAATGCCACATGCTGCTTCCTAGAACTCTTCATGACATCTCACGTCGCAGGTGAAAGAACCTCTGCGCAAGGCGCTCTGGGATGAGCACAGGGCCATCTGGCCCCGTCTCTCCAGCTTAGCCTACGTGAACCAAACGATTGGATTCTGATACTCTAGGAATAGTAGCGAAAGCCAGCAAATTGATGCCATCGACTGTTTCGTATCGACGCAGCTGAAATCGGAGAACCTCACTCCCCAGAACATGAATTGCTCCACGTGTTCTCTGATGATTCTTATGCTGAGATCGAGGTTTACCTTGTCGTGATTCTTCCGAATCTTCCACAAGATTCCTGCGGTCACTGCATCGTAATAGTCGCATGCTGGAAGGCGGCTAATTACATCTATGTAGCCTGCCCAGCATATTGCGGGATTATATGATGGATGATCCTTGGAGGGGGTAATCGTGTTTATGGAGTTGTAGACTCTCTGCACCGTTGTGCTCCATCCTTCAAACTCATAGACCCCGAGTAGGGCATAAGCAATCGAATCATCATAGATCTCATTCTCACCCAAACCAACCCTACGCCACTTTCCTTTACCAGTTGGAGGCGGATCATAGTAGAGGTATAGCCTCTCAAACCCAGAGCGCAGAAAGCCTATGGCATCCAACATCATTTTCTCATATTTGACCTGGTTTACGGGATCATAATCAATAAGCATCTTCAAGCCGATCAGCGCGTACAGATTCTCGACATCCATCTGAGTGAGCCAAAGTTCCGCACTACCAGAGCTTCCTTCTGCTATGTTGACCCCACGCACGAAACCTCCGTAGTACTTGTCGACAATACTGGGCACCGGAGGATTCTGCATCGCGTAGAGGAACGTAGATCCAGCCAATCTTGCAGCATTCAGGTAAGAGGATCGTCCGGTCAAGTCATATGCCCTTATCAGGGCAGGTATGATTCGAGCAGCGTCAACGCTGTAGAAATACTGGCTTGTTTCGCTACTTCGAAAGCCGCCATATTGTATTCTCGAAGTGTCCGATACGAATTGCTGACTCAGGATGAAGTCTGCTAGAGTCACTATCATATTGTGAATGGCAAATCTCCGTGTCACAAATTGCGTATGAGAGTATGCTCTGTGAAGGAAGTCTATTGCGAAGGCTGCGGCAAACGCAGCGCGGCCCCAACACGAGTCTGTGCCTACCCCGGGGGTAACATAGACATGAGGCGCATGATCCATTATGAACTGGTAGTATGCTTCAGGGACTCCGGTGCTTCCTCCCCACAGGGGAGGAAGAATGAGAAGAGAAGTTAGAACAACGACTATCGGAAAAGCGAAACTCAACATCTTGAAGCGGGGAAATTTGTATTTGGTTCCTGTGCTCATATGTTCTACCTCGCCACAAGCAAGTCTGCATATTCTCAGCCATGACAGGTTCTGTCTAGAACCTTCCCCCGCATTGGTTCCACTTGCTGAATCTCATCTGACAGAACGTTTGGCGATAAAACAAGATGAGTGCTGTTGTCACTGGGAAAGAAGCAGCGGGAGCGGAGAAAATAACTCTCTTGGGACCACATATTCGTGCTCACGTGAAGATGATTTCTGCCAGATCGTTCCAAGCTAGGCGTAATCCGGCGGCTGTGATGAACCAACCAGATATATGAGTGTACCCATGCAGATCTCGAAATCCTCCTTCTTGATCTTGATGCTTCAATATCTCTCTCATGTAGCCGTCAGCTGTCGGAGTATCACGTTGAGCCAGAGACGCCACAGCTAGATACACTACTTCAGGTCCAAGAGTCGAGTATGCTGACGCGGGGTCAGAAAACTCCGCTTTCAGCGCCGAGTAAAGAACAGCCTTTCGCTCAGGCGGTATGAAGCTAAAGTACGTGGCCCAAGTGTTAGCCAGTTTGTCTGGGTACCACTTGATCCAGCCACTGGATGTGACGCCGTTGCGTGGATCTCTAGCCCAAGCATAATACTTCTTCTCGAGCCAAAGGTTTCTGTTGACTGCTGTTGCTATTCTCCCTGCGTATTGTTCAAACCCAAAGAGACCAAGTCGTTGCAGCGCGATCAATCCGGCGTATGCTTCCAAGTTGTCCATGAGGTACTGGATGGGGTAGTTCTTCTTGGCGATGGTTAATCCATCATGCGCCTGGAGTGACACTATGAGATTTGCTGCTTTCCTCAGATGTGGCTCTACTCTCTTGAGAAAACCCTCCGCGGTCTTCTGGTCGATTTGTTGAGTCACCTTAAGGTGAACGTATGCGCCATACAAGAAGATACCTGCATATGCGTCTTCAGAGTCCGCGTCGCCGCTGGGCTTCGGAGTAGCCAGTGTGCCCTTCGTGAAGTCATCTATTGAGCCATCAGGATTCATGTGAGATACGTACCAGGAGTAAAAGCTGTCAGATAGCTGAACGTACTCGAGTGCTCTTTGTCGATCATGTCCCTTGACCAACAGGGCTGCGACATCTAACCCTATCGAAGCATATACCGAGAAGTAAGGTCTTACGAAGGCATCCTTCCCTAGATCAAGCACAGGAACCATGTTTATCGCGCCATCAATCGTCACACACTTTCGAATGTATTCGGCCTCGCGAAGAGCTGCTGCGAAAATGGCAGAATCTAGGTCACTGTTGAATGGCATCTGGCTCTGATTGGTGTAAACGAAAACGCTCTGCCCAGTTGAAACAGATTTCTCCAAAGTCAATTGAGCCAAAGGTATCGTGATAACTACGAGAATGGCAACTTGGAAGATCTTATCTATACCGACCCGTAACCAAGTCAGTGCTGGCGCCGCTCCTGGTTGGGGCTCACTGGACCGACCCGTGAAGCCACAGCCTCGGAGGGCGCCGGCAACTAATTAGCTGTTGTCTGCCCCCTTTGGACAGACATTTCGTGCCGCTTTTTCTAGAACTTCGGGCAGCACGTGCAACACACCAGTGTCCCTACAAAGAGAGACAATTTCTCGGATGTCCGAATTCCGCTATGTAATTGCTGAGCCTCTCTCAAGATGGATTGCGAGATAGGACTTCTGTTTCTTTCTAAGACAGGCTCCTCGTTGCCTAAAACTCTCGTGGTTTTGGGAAATGCTAAACTTGTGTTTCACATCCGTCGCAAAGGCAACTGGCTAATCTTCTGGGTCTTCCGCGCAACGCTTCTCGGTGCTATCTCAACAAGAAAGTCTTTGTGTTATCTTTGGGGTTGGGTTAGCTTTATGTATCATTAACTGTCCGATAAATCCAAGGGCAAGTACTGAAGTGAGGTGCCTTGAATAGGGACCAAGGGATTGGTTCCCGGATTCTCTTTGGCAGCGTTACGGGAATAGCTGCACATGTATGGCTGATCTATGAATTCTCTGCTGTTGTGTCGCTGGCGAGAGCTTTCCTTGCCGTGGCCGCGGTTCTGGTCATTCCTGCATGGATCGGCTTGACTAAGACGACGAGGCCTCCACCAAAGCCGATAGAGTTCGAAGCTTCACCTGCGTCTGGCTCTAAGGAATCGCCCTGCGAGGGCAAGGCGCCTCGATTCAGAACAGAGCCTTGAAGGTCTTAGATGTATCCGGTGCTTGAAATTCGAGGTCTGGGCGCCCTAACGCAGGCTGGGCTGCATCAGGTTTGCCGACTCAGAGAGCTAGAGCCGGTTCTCTACGACACGAAGTGTCTTCGGAATTTTGGCTTGGACGTACCAGCATATGAGACGTATCGCGACTGTTGCGATGATGAAGCGAAAGATCTTCTTCGGAAGAACGGTTTGCGATACGATGTAACTGTTATGCCTCCGCTCATGCTGGGGGAGGAATATGTGAAGACTTTGGGCCATTACCATCTGCCCTTCGAAGAGGCAGGTTCTCATGCTGAAATCTTCGAGGTGCTTGAGGGAGAGGCAGAGTTCTTGGTGCAGAAACAATGTGGAGAAGAAGTGGATAATGTCACACTTCTGATTGCCAAGGAAGGAGAGAAGGTTCTGGCCCCGCCAGGCAGAGGCCACGTTATAATCAACGCTTCTCCGAGGCGCTTGGTAGTCGGGCACTTAGTTTCGCGAAGCTGTGTCGAAGCTAGTGATCAGTATGTGAAGAGGAGAGGCGCAGCCTTCTACGTTTTGACTAAAGGCAGGCTCGTGAGCAACCTGAACTATTCCTCGGTTCCTGAAGTCAGAGCCCTGAGGACAGAGACACCACCTTTTCTAGAGAAGGAGTCCGGTCTTGTGGAGATATTCCTGAAAGATCCGAATCGGCTCGCGCTTCTGAATGAGTCGAGCAGAAGTACAGAATGGGATCAGCTAGACGGCTTGATTTCTCACGGAAGCGCGGTTCCAAGCGTTGTTCTGTCCGGCGGTCGGGGAAGTGGGCTTAGACCCGTGATATATCATCTTCCGAAAGCTATGGTTCCTGCAGGGCAGAGCCCTCCGCTTGAATACGTCCTGCAGCTCTTGGGGAGCCGCAACTTTCTGATCTTTCTGAACACCTTTCTTGCAACCTACGCGGCTTTGATGCTTCTCACACTTATCTCAATGGTAAAATACTCATGAGAAGAGAAACTGCATGCCGGTTCTTTTGTGATGCCCTTGTTTTGGCTTGTTACGACGATGGCTATGATCAAGAAACGTTCAATTGAATGATCACAGGCTCCGAACGCAGGCGAGTCAATGTGTACCTAAAGGGTGACATAGAAAAGACCTCAACATGATGCAACTCGTTGTGACTCCAGTTCTGGGCGTTTTCTTCGTAGCTTAGTGAGACACCCAGTACCGTTGTGACTGCAATCAGCATGATGCTAGGCAATCTCGTAGGCATGTCCATGAACATGCATGAAACACGCATGTACCAAAGGCGGAACATTATTATATCGCCAGCCGATATAATAGCGGGCTACGAAGGAGACGACCTTCATGGAGACCCTATTCCGTTCGCGTTCCAGCTACTCTACGATTCTTCTCACCAAGGAAAGGCCACAGTCCAATAGCTCACGCAACCCTCAGATTCATGACCTTGAGAACGCTCTCTGTGCTGCCATGGAGCATGGACTCTCCCTTATGGGAGAAGATTTCGCTCAAGTAACACTCTACAACCTCGATAGAAGATACTCATTAAGTAGGCCAGAAATCCCAAAGAAACCTGAACGCTTCATAGAAGCCCTGCGAGACATGTTTGGTGAAGGAGCAAGAATCATAGAGAATTTCATCAAACAAGCCATATGCATAGAGATGGGCCTCAACCCTAATGTCTTCAAGAAAACCAGCCTGCTGCACTGCATTAGAAAAGTCAGAGATTCAGCCTCAAGGAGGCTGACGACGAATTACTGAGAGAATCTTTCAGTTCAAGAAGCCGGCTTAAGGTTCTCAGCGCTTCACGTTGACAACTTTGTGTCTCAAGTTCGTCTCCAACTTCTCAGGAACCTTGCCCGCCATCACGCAACCACACCAGAAAACAATCTTCCCGTCCCTTTTTTGAGCCATTACCATGTCTCCGTGCTCAAGGCATCGAAGTTTCGTGAGGGACTGTAAGGACTCGATGTGATCCCGATCTGCCCGTAACCTGATCTTCTGAGACGTCATATGCCACACAGTTGAGAGCGAGAGCTGTCGAGCTGTAATCAGCATTTGTTCGTTTCCTTCTGACGGACGTTCTGAAGCGCTCATTCCATTCTTTTTCTTTTTTCCTCCTTCTTTGCTAATTCATGGGAGTTCGGAAGCTAGGATGGACTAGTTTGCAAAGTAGGCACGATAAATGAAATCTGAGATTCGATCCTGTAGAACACAGGTCTTCCGTTCTATCAGAAAGTGTCGCTCAAACCGTTTCTTACAGCCATTCTCCAGAACTTTCAGGGCGCCCTTGGTCTTTCAATTCGTCTGCTAGAGGCCCTTCGTTGCGGTGGTAGCGAACCGAAAGCAAGTCGAAGAATTTTGCTGACAGTCCTATTCTGGCTGCAAACTCAGGGATCCTACGAAGTTCCCTTTTCAAGCATCTTAGCAAGATTGTCTCTCTTTGCCGTAACTAGTGCCGTATGCTGTTCGAGATCCTCAAATTCTCTAAGAAACTGCAGCCCCTTCTCACTTGTCATGTAGACTCTTCTTTCTCCTTCCTTCACCTTGAGCAAGCCTGATCTTACAAGAACTGCCAGGTAATCTTCCAGAAGCTTGAAGCTCAGGTTGGCGCGGTACATTATCCTTGTCTTGCCGGCTCCCTCTCTTGCGACCTCAAGTATGGCTTGAGAGATCTCGAACCTGTTCCTATTCTTCCTTGCAGGCGACCTCAGATTGTCCTGACGGATGTCCTCGCCTAGAGTGCTCACTGTTTCAACCTCAACACAAGTTGCCTAGAGTAAGGAGTCCTTAGAACATGTTACCTTTGTCTTTCCAACTTTGAGGCTATCGCAGAACAAGTCTGCATCGGCTCCAAGCTCACGACTTTTACAATCATCAGAGCTTCAGGTAGTCCTGGAGCGTCCTTAAGCCATCTGAACTTTTTCTCAGCAAAAACCCGAGACTCCACCAACCCATATTTGGCAAGAAACCTAACAACCTTTCGAACAAGGCCGGGGGAGAGATTCATGGCTTGAGCTATCTCTTCCTCGCCGTGCCATCTGCCATCTTGAAGAGCTTCAGAGATCTCTTCAAGCACCAACATCACACCTTCAAACGATGATCGTACTTGCCAGCCATATCACGCAAACAACGCCTTAAACAAATGTCTGTTGCAATCAGCAAACAAACTTGTGGCGGCCGAGATCCATTCAGCAAATTCAGACACATCATCGAATTATCGCGCGTATCTTTGAAGCAATCTTCGAATGCTCAGAGAAATTGGATGTATGTGCGGCCAGGCTGCATTCACTTTGAGCTCCATCGTCTTTGACTGGCCTGAACGCAAATCGATCGAAAGTCAAGGTGACACTCCTCAAGACGAATGCATCAGTTTAGACGCTTCTCACTGGTGACCAATACAGTGAGAATCAACTCAGATGCACATGGGAGAAGAAAATTGAGGACCTGTGAGGGCGGTACATGAAATTCGAGCCAAGAGTACAAAAGTGCAAACTCCGAGGCGGCAAAGGTATCAGAAGGTCACAGACAAAAGCTCTGAAGTTTACAGAAGTTCCCATGCCAGCTTTCCTCGGTAATTTATAGGAGACGTAGACGTTCCAGCCTTGCCCGTATTTAAGCATGCTTAAGGTCGTTTGGATTGCACACAACAAGTCTCGGACTTTCCTTGCAACCCCAGGGAAGAAAGAGGAATCCTAGGAGCAGGACAAATCCACCGGTTCTTCCTGAAGACATGCGAAGAATCTTAGCTAGATCAATTGAGATGGCGCTTGACTCACTTGGTGAGAAAGTTGGACAGGTGATACTATACCACATCGAAAAAGAATACTCCTTGAAGGTGAATGACATGATCGACCGTCCTGAAAGCTTCGTGGAAGCACTCCAAGACATGTTCGGAGACGGTGCCTTCACACTTGAACAAATGGTCGTGGAAACCATACTGCAAAATATACCAGTCGCAAAGGAAAACATGGAAACAAGAAGGTTCTGCCGGCTGATGACGGGGTTGAGGCAAAAGATAGTTCCCTGTGTGGCACCGGAGTAGCGTCCGCCAAATCCGGAAACCGAATCTCGGTTCAGTCAAAGGGCTCCTTTCTTAGACTTGCTCTAATAGGCCGTACTGTGGTGGATAGAGGACGTGATATTCACAGTCTCTCGACGGGTGGTTCGGAGATTTGAATATCCGCGTAGGCCTTGTCCATACGGACTTAAGCCCTCCATCAAAGGATTCGTTGAGGGGATGAACGTGATCTCCGAAGAGAAGATGGAGTCATCTCTTCAACTCGATGACAGGGACCCTGCCATTCCGAGAGGATCTGCCAGACATGATCAGTTGGATGCAGGCGAAGATCTTGTGATGAGAATGATCGAAGATGGCTTGAATGCGCTTGGCGAAAATGCCGGGAAGGTCATTCTACATCACATTGAGGTGAGATACTCCTTGACGAGAAATCAAATGCCTAGAAAGCTTGACATTTTCATGGAAGCACTTCGAGAGATATTCGGAGAGGGATCTGTCACGATTGAGAGGATCATTGTTAGGACCATGGGCCAGAAGACAGGAATGACGATCAACGAAATGGAGACTGCAAGCTTACCTGAAGCAGTAGAGTGCGTGAGAAGGCGTTGGCAGCCTAAAGTGTCAGAGTTTCAGCGGCCTCTTTGATCGGAGACCGACGCGCCCATTCTACGGACCTGCCGAAAATCGCTTTGATTCATCTGGTAAGGGCTGTAGCACCATTTTCTTTGAGCGAGTTTCTGAAGCAGCCCCTATCGAATAGCATGAATGAGAGATTTCCGGGATTTGTGATAGACTAGGCGAAGTTCGAGTAGGATGAAAAAGAGGACTAGGATTTCTCTCCCGAGTGTGTTCGTCGTAGACGGACAACTGTTTAACTACGGCTACGCGTCGTTGTGCTGCAGTGACTAAGAATGAAAATAGGGAAATTTAGAGTCCGAAGGAAAGCGTTGTCGCCGGTCATTGCAACATTGCTAATGGTTGCCATTGCTGTCGCTGCAGCGATCATCACCTATGTCTGGTCGATGGGACTCCTAGGTGGACTGATGGGAACTGGGGGAGCGCAAACCAAGGAACAGCTGATCCTCGACGCATACGATTGGACTGGTGCTGATTTGAAGTTCACAGTGCGAAATGTTGGCTCAGCTAACGTCACGATCGCAGCTGTCTACCTCGAGGGACAAGCCAAGATCACAAGTACATCGACTGTCGGAATTGGCATGACTACTGCGCTAACAATAACCAGCCCAACTGGCTTTTCAGCTGGAGCATCATACGTTCTAAAGATAGTATCGATAACCGGTGCAACATTCACCTACTCGGTCATAAAGGGAAGAGCGGCATAAGACTCTGCCGCCCCGCGAACCCCCCGTTTTTTCCCAGCTTTTTGTCATGGGAAATCCGATGCGGAAGAAAGAGTAGCGTTAGCTCTCTTCTAGACACAGTGTTCTATTGCATTCAAAATTCTATGAATGAAGGAATAACAAGGAATCTTGACCAAGCAAGCAGTGCGATCAAGTAGGCAAGAAAGGCAACGAAGAACACCCTCCGATTTGATTTCTCCGCAATTCCCTTGAAGTTACTTGTGAGTAATAGAAATCCCATTGGAAACACAGGGAGAAGGTACCAGGCGAAGCTCTGACTGAAAGTGAAGGGCACGAGGAAACTGAAGAAGTACGCACATGACTGAAGTATTGCTATGTTTCTCGTCTTTGCAGCCCGATATGAGGAAATAACTGCTGCAGAGAAACACAGTGGCCATGTGAGTATGTTGAATTCGCTTACCATCGAGAGGCCGTGTTTTGTGACGATGTCGATTGTGTTTGAGACTTCGTCAACGTATATGATGTAGCGAGTTTCAGGGCCTGCGATGCCAGTAAGCAAGGTTAACAGAAGCCTTCCAGGTGGAGGCGATCCTTCATACCGTCTGCCATACTGGAATAGGAATATTCTTCGTTGTAGCTCAAAGAAATCTGAAAAGTTGTGTCCGTTCACAAAGAACCATGCATAGGTCAAACAATAGGCCAAGAAAGCGACGACCACAATTTGAATAAGGAATACCCAAGCGGTTTTCCTTTTCCTCACGATTAGGGGGATCAGAAGAGACGGAGCTGCCAGTAAAGCTGACTGTTTACACGCGCTGGCGAGACCGAGTGCAATAGCACCGCCAAACATCCAAATGTCATTGTCTGAATGGCTGAACAGGAAGAAGGAGAGAAGAAGAAAGAAGACAAGGTATATGTCAAGCATCGATGTGGAGGAAAAGCCGATGAAGATCCTCTCCAAGGACAGCATGTAGACAGGGACGAGAGAGAACAACGATCTCCCAAGCAGCTTCTTTGAGAGTTCATAGAGAATTAGAAGGGAGAAAACACCCAATGCTGCGCCTATGACATTCGGGTTGTT
Organism: uncultured Candidatus Bathyarchaeia archaeon; assembly: GCA_964631575.1. Classification (GTDB taxonomy): domain Archaea; phylum Thermoproteota; class Bathyarchaeia; order 40CM-2-53-6; family JALHTG01; genus JALHTG01. Next base: position 16,733 of record CAZVYD010000003.1, on the reverse strand, counting down.
GAAGAAGACTATTGACAGCCCAATCAGATACTTGGCTAAAGGGGGATGCTCGAAGTTGATCTCGTCTGGACTTGTGCCGTGTACGTAGTTCCAACCAGCATAGGCGTAGATGTCACTGTCCGTGATGTACCAGTTCAGGTCACCGGGATTTGCCATCCAATTCTTGTATCTGCGTTCTAGAGCAGGATAGTCAAATCGAGTTAGCAGAGATGGTAGCAAATTGAAAAAGAACAGCGTGATTATGCCCAGCAGCAGAATCATCGGTAGGATTTTATTCTCTCCGACGAGTTTCGATAAAGGAAGCCTAGTTCTCAGCCAACTCTTGGCTTTGAGACCTAGATGCTTCAAAGCGTAAGACCTTCTTGAGATACTCTCGTTACATGCTCCCATTATCAACTATGGAGTGCCTCTATTAATTGGGTTTGCCAGAGCTGGCTGAGGAGGATAAGAGTGATGGTTGGCCGCAGCTCGGGGCTTTTTGTCCATATGAGAGTTGATGCATTTTCAAGTCCTTTGACAACGTATGGGAAGCGTTGGATGTCACGATCTTCTGATCAATCGCTTATATAGTGCGGTATCAAGTCAAGGGAAATAGCATTGACCGCGAATTCAGATTAGCTTGTCGGCTGGTTGGTCAAGGTGCAAGAGGAGAAGAAAGAGAGCTCGATTCTTAGGCCTTCTACTTCAACGTTTAAGGAGTTGTGGCCTCTCCAGGAGCCCTATGCATACGCAGCCTTGATCGAAGACCCTGAGACCAAAGGCCTAAGGTACATCGTGATCGAGCCTACACTTCTCGACGAAGAAAGGAAGAGACTTGAGGAAATAGACAGTGTCCTAGTCGATGAGCTTGATGTCGATCTGAAGACAATAGACGACTCGGAGAAAGCGGCCGCTTATCTCAGAGGCAAAGTTGAGAAGATAACCAAAGCCTACAAGATGAGTTTGACGAAGGAAACGCTTGACAAGTTCATGTACTACATTATCCGTGACTACGTCAACTACGACAAGATCGATGCGATGATGAAGGACCACATGGTTGAAGACATTTCATGCGACGGCCCCGCTGTGCCGATCTATGTGTGGCACAGGCAGTACGAGTCGCTTCCAAGCAATGTGGCTTTTGAGTCAGCGGCGGAGCTTGACTCCTTCGTCGTGAGACTGGCATACAAGAGCGGTCGACACATTTCGATAGCCACTCCTATGCTTGATGCGACTCTTCCGGACGGGAGCAGAGCTCAGATCACATATGGGAAGGAGGTTACCAGAAAAGGAAGCACTTTCTCGATCAGAAAGTTCAAGGCGGATCCGCTCACAATCACGGATCTGATAGAGTTCAATACGTTGACGCCTGAGATGGCTGCCTTCTTCTGGTTCGTAGTGGAGAACCGGGTTTGCATGATGGTTGCAGGAGGCACAGCTACAGGGAAGACAACCGCCCTGAACTGCTTATCCATGTTCATCAAACCAGACATGAAAGTCGTCTCGATCGAAGAGACCGCGGAACTCAATCTGCCACATGAGAATTGGATCGCTTCAATCTCCCGACCCAGCTTCGGAGCTGGAGGAGGCGCATCAGAGATCTCCCTCTTCGATCTGCTGAAGGCTGCGCTAAGGCAGAGGCCCGACTATATAATCGTTGGAGAGGTCAGAGGCGCCGAAGCCTACACTTTGTTTCAGGCTATGGCAACGGGGCACGGGGGCCTTTCCTCGATCCACGCAGACACCGTTGACGGTATGATCAACCGCTTGGAAACTGAGCCTATGAAGATTCCAAGAGCACTGATTCCGACCTTGGACATGGTTGCGATGATGGCGAGGACGAGAGTTGGAGAGAGGCCCGCGCGAAGGATTGAGGTTACGAGTGAGATTGTGGGTTCAGATGGCAATCCTAGTGACCTTTCAGTCAAGGATGTGTTCAAGTGGGATCCCGCTACGGACTTGTTCGCGCCTTCCGGTAAGAGCGAAGTGATAGAGAAGATCAAGTCGAGGAGAGGAATATCTCAAGATGTTGTGGAGACAGAGCTGACGCGGAGACGAACTGTCATAGAATGGATGGTGAAGAATAGGATTCGGCAGTACAGGGATGTGGCCCGAGTAATAAGAGACTATTACAACGATCCTGCAGGAACATTCGATAGGGCTAGGTTGGGATTGCTCTCTTGACCGAGCCCGTAGAGGAAAGCTTTCTTGCCCGTTTCAAGCGTATGGCAAGGGATTTCTTCAAGGAAGGACCAAGGCGAAAGAAACCCAAGACGAAAGCTGAGAAGGGATCAGGCGCCGTAGTAGCGTACTCCCATTACTCTTACAAGCTTCTCGGCGGACTGGCGGAACCTTTCACACGGTACTTCGAGGATTTGAGGCCTAAGCTTCTCAAGGCTGGACTGAAGATTACTCTACGCGGCTATGTCAGCATGATGCTTCTAGTCAGCGCTCTCGCTCTGCTGGTACCTCTAATAGCTTCACTCGCTTTTGGATTGCTCTTCAGGGCTGCCTTCGCCGGCATTCTTCTCTTGGGAGGGGCGCTTGGACTCCTCAGTTGGGCAGTGGCGTTCCTAGTCATGTATACGTACCCTTCCGTCAAGGCTGATTCTAGAAGCCGGCGGATACAGGAAGAGTTGCCGTACGTGATTAGCCATATGGCTGTTCTCGCCACTGCAGGGGTTCCTCCTGAAAGGATATTCAGGTCTGTGGCTATTGCCGATGGTGCCCTTGTCGCCGACGAGATGACTGATATTGTCCGGGACGTGGATCTTCTGGGTAAAGACATTATCACAGCTTTGGAGACTGCTGGTGACCGTTCATCCTCGAAGGAGTTCTCTGAGGTCTCTGAAGGTTTGATCGCGACTGTTGTTTCGGGCGGAGACATTCGAAGGTACTTGTATGACAAAGCGAAGTCGCTTATGGAGTTGAAGAAGATTAGAGCAAAGGAGCTGAGCGATACACTATCGATTGTTGGAGAATCCTACGTGACCATGCTCATCGTCTTTCCGCTAGTTGTGATGATCATGTTCACTGTTATGGCAAGCATTAGTTCGACACTGGCAGGTTTCAATATTCTGATGCTCATGTACCTTCTCGCCTACGTCCTCATCCCGCTCATGTCACTTGCAATGGTAATACTGCTGGATGGACTGATACCATCGTGGTAGATGCGCCTTGATGCGTGTGCCTAAGGAAGAGCGGAAGATCGTCTACTTGGTTTCAGTGTTCATCTTCGCCCTGGTTGCTGGCTCAGCTTTATTGGTCAACTTCGTGCTAGGTGTAAAGACTAACCCGAGATGGGACGACCTCATAGTGCTGGGTAGCATTGTTGCAGTCTTCCCTTCAGCAGCGACGAGCTTCATGGACAAGAGATGGCGAGATGCAATAGACAAGAACATGCCGTACTTGGTGAAGGAGATCGCAGAAGGAACGAGAGCTGGACTCTCGTTTCCGAGGGCGATTGAGGCCTCGGCTGAGAGGCGATATGGCCCCCTCACGAAGGAGGTCAAACGTGTCGTAGCTCAACTGTCTTGGGGTGCAACTCTGGAGGAGACGCTTAGAGCGTTCGCGGGGCGGGTGGACACGCTCTCTACCAAGCGTACGACTTTTCTTCTGCTTGAGGCGAGCAGATCCGGAGGGAACATTCAGGAGATATTGGAGTCGATCTACGATCATGTCAACACGTTGGATTTGGTTGAGAGGGAGAGGAAGAGCCGGATAAGGCCGTTCATATGGATATCTTACTTGGCGTTCGCGATCTTCGTTCTGGTGGGGGTCCTGATCTTCAAGGTTTTCTTCGCGAACATTGTGGAGGTCTGGGCGAAGACGCCGTCAGGCTTCTTGGCTCAGCCCATTGACCTTGCTGCTGTCACAAGGGTATTCTACCACATGGCGAATATCGAAGCCTTCACAGGCGGCCTGATCGCTGGCAAGATGGGTGAGGGCTCGATGGGCGCCGGATTGAAGCACGCGCTCGTCCTCATGATCATGGGATACTTGGTGTTCTTCTTCTTCGTCTGGTAGATGGAAATCTGATTGGTGCTGTTCCTGAAAGACAAGACACGTAAGATGCTGAGGAGGAGAGATAGATGGAGTGTAAAGCCTGCTTGTCGGTTAGGCGCCCGTGCTTTGAGGGCTGAGGATTCAGACGGTCTACTTCCACTCACGGGATTGAACTCTACGTTAGGTCTGCGTGAGCTGGCTTAAGGAGAATCTGTCTTGTTGATTATGCTGGCCATTCACCGCGGGCCTGGTTACCTCGGGCAGTTCCGACCACAATGATATAGCGTGTACCAGAAGTCCAATCGTATGTGATTTGAAGGGTGGCTCTGCTGGCAACGGGCAGTGTGTACGGCCATGTGCCGTTTGGAGTGTAGGGTGATCCGCCCACGTAGATAGAGACTAGCTTTGCTTCTCGTACCCCTATATTTCTAACGAAGATGGTTATCTTCTTGGGGGCCCCGGTTTCGAACCAGACATTTTCTATTGTGATGGCTTCCTGTGCCTTCTCTCCCATCAACATGTACTGGACCTGAGTGCCCCCTTGATACGACCCAATCAACCCCATAGCCCAAGCAATCATGACACCGCCCATTACGATAGCCATATTGATCGTCAAAATTGTCGCAACAATCGTAGAGACTGCTCTTCTCCGCCTCAACATACCAAACACCATCAGATCACTATCTCTCGCTTCTAGCGGAAGTTATTATTGAACGATGATCGACAGAACTCCGACATTGGTTCCTTTGAAATTGCTGGGTGGTTCATCAGAGAAGTAGTAGAAGATTTCTATGAATACATAATACCGATTCTTCGCAAAGTTGCCTGAAGAACCAAAGAATATGAATGCGCCGCTATTGGGAGGAATGCTTGATGTCTGGCCTAGGTCGATGTTAGCAGTGTTTGATGTTGAAAAATCATCAGGAACGAAAGCAATCCGACAGTTAGATGTCAAAACGACTGTTTTCGAATATGTGTTGTTCAACCTAATCTTGTAGCCATCTGGGTTCTTGTCCAGTATGTACCAAGCAGGATACCAGTTGGGTCCATCTTTGTATTGGAAGTCGTTGTATCCGAAGCCGAAGATGAATGGCATGGCTTGTCCCTGCCCTGGCTTGGGTTCATTGCTTATCCCCCCAGATCCTGTGGGAATAGGCCCAGTGATGTTACCTCGCTCGGTGCCAATCTGGAAATAGTAGACATCACTCATCAGAAGCGTTGGTCCCACATTCGCTATTCGCTTGAGAGCTCCCGGAGCAATCCACACATCTAACTGGTAGTACAGGCATGTCCCATTGTTGAATCTGAAGAACAGGTCAACTATGTGAGCTGAGACTGTGCCGTAGTTGCGAACTGTGAAGTTCAGCTTCGAGACTCCGACCTCAGGAAGATATGCTATGAGCCGCTCGTTGTACCGTTCCCATACTAGTTGGTCTCGCTCCAATACTGTTCGATGGTAAGCGTCATACTGAAAGAACTGCCATGCCAATATGTTGAAGATCATCACGGCTACGGCTACTAGGAATACGCCGCTGATGATGCCGCTTACGCCTCTTCTCTTCCTTAGAAGACGCATCTGTCCTTCTCCCTTGCCAAGTCCTCTAGAGGGCCCCCTTTAAAAATGGGTATACGTCCAAGCCCGTCAAACAATCCGCCAATAATCACGTCTACCCTCTTGTCCAGCCCAGAAGGCTCGCGTTGAATCACTTGCGTTGAGTCTGGGTCCATAGCCCGTGTACTTCGCTCGCCGCATCGAGCAGACGGCACCCATGTTTAGATACTTGAACAAGCCCACCGCCGCGGGACATATGACTCTATACGATTGCGGCACATTCTGTAGCGTGCTAAAGAGATAGCGGACCAAGGAGAGAGAAATGTCAGGTCAGACTCTCGCAGTCATTGACCCATACGCCTCGAAAACCCCCTTCACCCATGAGCGGTCATTTCCCCCCTGTCTCCCGAACGCTGGCTCCGAAGCAAACGACCCCAGAGAAACGCTGATACTGGCTATTGAACAGGGACTCTCGGCCCTAGGCGAAAGCGTCGCCCAAGTCATATTCTACAACATTGACAAGAGATATTCACTGAAGAAAGAGGACATCCCCAAGAAGCCCGACCGCTTTGCCGAGGCTTTGAGCGCCATCTTCGGCTCAGGCGCAATAACCATAGAGAAACTCATAATCCAATCCGTATGCGCTGCCACTGGCTTGAACCCAAACAGCCTAGACCCACAAACCCTACCTCACTGCATAAAACAAGCCGAAAAAATCCTCAAGACTTGGAAGAAAACGGGGAAGTAGGGCCAAGAGACTCCAACCAAAACACGTTCTCCGCAAATCCCTCCAGCCAGCGGACTAGTTAGGCAGATCGATCTGAGAACCAGGCCGAAACCATTTCCACCGAACTCCACAGCGTCACTTGCCTTAGCTCCATGGCCTGCCGGGTGCCATCTATGGAACCTCACACATTGAAAACAGCGTTTTCAGAAGAGTACAGATATAACTGATATTATACTAGATTTAACCTTGGTGACATAGATGACTCTCGTAAGGACCCGAAAGGTAGGCGGTTCTCTAATGGTCATTTTGCCAAAAGAATTGGTGGACGAGAAGAGGATAAGGGAAGGTGAGATCTTGGAGGTCATCGTCAAGAAAGTGAAGAAAGATGGCTTCGGAGCAATCAGGGGCATGAGCTCGTTCACTGCCGAGGATGAATTGAGGGCCCATGAGTAGAAGGTATTTGCTCGACGCATATGCTTGGGTCGAGTATCTGATTGGAAGTGACGCCGGAAGCAAGGTCAAGAACATCTTAGAAAAGGAAGAGGCAGAGCACTATACATGCGCTGTAACTCTCGCCGAGGTTGTAAGCAAGACCGCAAGAGAGGACCGCAACCCGGAGACGGCATATGACATACTCGTAAGCAACTCAAAGATAATCTCAGTCGATCAAGAACTGTCCAGGCAAGCAGGCATCTTGCACGCAGAGATGCGAAAGAGGATAAAGGATTTCAGGTTGGCGGACGCCTATGTTCTGACCTGCGCCAAAATGCTTCGAGCAAGAATCTTGACCAAGAACCCTCATTTCAAAGGCTTTCACGAAGCGATCATGATTGTCTAGGCCGGAGCATGCTCATTTGAGGATGAAATCCGAGCCCTGACTAGGTTCAATACTGCAAATCAAGCTGAGTGGGCAGCCTCACGACCTCTAAAATACTTAAGGCCGTGTTAGAGGGATAGGCAGACATAGAAATCGAGGCAGCCCGTTTCATGTAGCCTTGGCTGCTTCATCTGAGAAGGAGTAATAGCAGGACGCCGCTCAACGCGCCGGCCATCGCTGAAACCAGCGCCATTAAGGTGATTGGAAGAAACTCCTTCAAGTAGGAAGACAGGATCTCAGCGTGACCTATGGCCCAGACTCCGCTCCTCTTCATCCTCGCAACCCCAAAGAGATGCCTCCCAAGGACAAGCTCAAAGAATTATGTAGAAGAACTTACGAATCACGTCAAAACCAACTGCGACCATTGCGCACAATCATGGTAATACCTGCGAGCAAATCCTACCGTAGAACCATGTTCAAGATGTCGCCAACTCTGCATATCGTATTTTAGGCTCAGAGGAGGCTCTGGATCGCCCAGACAAGGCCAAAGCCCGTCACAGAGCCATCATTCCCGAATGATCGTGCGGCACAATCATGGCGGCCAACTATTAATATTCGCTAGCCCACAACATATCCAAAGGATAGTGTCACACCAGTTGTCAAGAAGAGAAACGATGACCCGGACAAATCCGACTGACAAGATTGAATGGCTTATCGACGAGGCGAGAAAGGCAAAAACTGTGAGGGAACCCTCAGGGTCCCAAGAAGTAGAGAGCGAGAAGAAAGGGACTACAGGGGAGACGAAGGTGGAAGGAGGGACTTCTGCCCCCAAGGGAAGCTTGAAGGAGGAGATCCTTGTCACGTTAACTGAAACCAGCAAAGAGCTTTCACGGATAATTGGAATCCTCATAGACGAAAGAGAAGCTGCACCGTCTGAACCGCAAATCCTTCCAAGGTACTGCTGCTACTGCGGCCGCGACCTTCTCCCGAACTCCCTCTACTGCGATCAATGCGGAGCCGGCGTCAAAGAAGTCTGACCAGGCGTAGCGCGGCGACGACGTACAGGCGGCTTCATTCTTCTTTGCCGCCTTGCCCTATAGGCAATGAACACCGCAAACAAAGCCATTGCTGCGATATATGCCAAGACAATATACAGCCTGGTGTAGTCGGTCGTCCATAGAGCCGTTGCCTCTTTCGGAGAGTCCATGACGACAGAAGCTTTGGCAGTCACTGCCCTAACATCGCCAGTCCATTCTCGAAACGTATGAACCACGACGACTCCCCAGACTTCTTCCACTTCGAGGAAGGCAAGGGACCCTTGGTCATACCAGCCCGAACCCTTAGGAGAACCATATTCAGATCTCACTGACAGTAGGAACTGCCTCTTCCAGACAATCTGAACCTTCCTCGGGCCATCCATTCTGACCTTCGCTGTGTCCCCGAAATGAGTCACGTTCTCCGGCAGAACCCACTTCACAAGCACCACTCTTGTGCTGTTACCGAGGTCGATCAACGGCGCAACTGAAAGGTTTGCGATTGCTCCTGCCGGAATCCACCCCGCTCCACTGACGACCCCATGCTTTGACTCCACCTCAAGAAGGTAGCGTACCGTATACTTCACGTCGAAAACGATGTCGTCGTTGAGATTGAAAGGCCGAGATGTGGCGTTGTAGCCGTCACTGAACCTGAGAAACGTGATCTCAACTCCATACAGCGGAAAGGTTACACCGGGAACCTCTACTACATGTCTTCCTTGCAGCAACGCCTCGCCGACTTCTCCATTCTCATCGGTCACATACGGATGACCATCGATCTTCACGGTGAGACCTTGATACGGAAGTCTGACTCTCAGAATATGGCCGTAGTCAACGAGGAAGTTCTTCACCAGCTCGTTATTCTTGTAGTTTAATTCCGGAGTTGATCGATCCTCATTCACGGCGACTCTCACCTGATGCTCTCCAAGCCTCCTCAACCAAGAATACATGGCTGGGACATACAATGCAAATCTTCGATCCCGAGTTGAATTAAGTACCCCAGTTGACTCTAGGAAGCCGGAATACATCTCCAAGTGTTGTGGATAATCCTCATGGATGATCCTGAAAGAGAGCTTGAAATCGAAGGCAGATGCTGTCCCGATGTTCTTAACCAGAACCCAAAAATAGTATTCCTGTTCGGGCTTCGGGAAGATCCATTTCCCGGAAGCATCTCCAATCCATATCTTGGCTACGGATAGATCTGGGAAGCGGAAGCCGACAAGCCTCCCCCAACTGTCCGGCCGTTCAATCGATCCATTCTTCGGCAACGCGAACAAGGCATTGAGATAGCTATAGTATGCGGAGATGTAGAAGCCATAGGCCTCTCTTGCCTCAAGAAACTTAAGCGAGATCTCCATCTCGCAGATCCAGTGTATAACTGACGAATACGGGCTCTTTCCTGCGGAGAAGTTGCCCACTCCGAACCCTGCAACTGGGCTGATCTTCAGAAAGTACTTCGGCTTAACCCATGCGATCTCGTTTCCTTGACTATACAATATCGTCTCCGTGATGCCGTAACTTTCAGAGGTGAATAGCATCCGAAACAGGTAGTCATCGCTCTGAGGCGCAACGCCGCCTTGGCAATTCACATCAATCCCAACAAGCACCTCGGTGTACACACTGGTATTGGCCGTCGCACATGCGAGGTCTACCAAGATGAACAGCCGATAACCATCATGCTTCAATCGAAATACGCATGACTGGCTGTTCTCAGTACCATTGAATTCAGTTGCATCCATCCACTCATTTTCACTCGTCCAAGTGCCATCGATCGTTGGCGCGTTCAAGGAATATGCACATATGAAATCGTCCCCCCTAGCCTGAGCTGGTCTGCTCGGAGAACTCCCAAGAACTGAGATGCAGAGAACAAGAACTAGCAGAGCTCTGAAGACCCTTGAACGCAAGTATCTCACTAGACCTACAGATCAACTCAAGACCAGCAAAAAACCTTACTACGACCTCCTACCGGTCCCCGTGATAATGCTTGAACTGAACGGCAGAAAATGCGGCAGGCCCCCTGAGAGAAAGATTATTCTACCTGCTGGGCTCTGGCCACGATAGAGGCAAGGCGGAAAGCCGGGATCGCCTAGAGATTCATCTACGGATCGGGAAACCAGGTAGGGCGTCGGCTTGCTAGCCCAAGGCAGAGAGCCGATGATCCTTATGGGTCACGGGGGTTCAAATCCCCCTCCCGGCGCCACAGCCCAATTATGAAAACCCTATCAAGGGAACGCCAGACATATACTGCGGACGGACCTGCGTTGGTTGAGAGAATCTCGTCCGGAGTGCAAGGCCTAGACGCAGTAACTGAGGGGGGATTCCTAAGAGGCAACCTGATCCTCCTCACAGGGGGGCCGGGCACCGGAAAAACAGTGTTGTCCACTCAGTTTCTGGTTGAAGGTGCCAAATCTGGTGAAAACGGCGTCTACGTCTCCTTCGGAGAGAACAGGGAAGTTCTCGTCGAAAACCTTTCGAGACATATAGGTGTGGATATCAGCCGTCTAGAGAGCATGGGAAAACTCAAGATCTTGGATTTGGTTACCTTGAAGGAGCCGGGCATATCCATAACCTTAGAAACAATCCTCAGGGAACTTGAGGCCGTAAAGGCAAAGCGCTTGGTCATAGATTCATTCACAGCCATGGCCGAAGCATTCAAGGAGCCTATCGATGTCAGAGTCATCGTCCACACCGTTCTAAGCAGGCTTGTCCGCGAGACAGGTTGCACGACTTTCATGGTGGAGGAAGAGTCGCTACTAGGATCCAAAGTCTCAGCCGGCACAGAAGAGTTCACGGCGGACGGAATCATATTTCTCAAAACCGAAGAAATTGATGGAAGACTGCTGAGAAGCTTGGAGCTTGTCAAGCTGAGAGGAACGAGACTGACGGAACGCAAGCTTGCTTTCACTCTTGAAGGGGGATTCAGAGCCTTCGCACCATTCAAGCCGAAGCCTACAGCGAGGGCAGGCCGGTTCCAACCTATTCAGGATCCACCGAACATGTACTCGACAGGTGTGCGAGATCTAGATAGAATGCTCGGGGGAGGCTTGCCTAGAGGCGTAACAATCCTTCTGGAGGGAGCTGAGAAAGTGTCGACGTATGAGTATTATCTCGTAGTCTTGCCACTCATGTTGAACTTTGGCGGTCAAGGCAGAGGCATCCTGCTCATCCCCGGGCCTGGCGTTGACGCCGAATTGGCTAGGAAGATGGCGCTGGATTTCGGCGCCACCGAGGAGGAGATCAATCGACTCCTAAGGGTTTACGAGCAACTAAGCCCACGCCGAGACCAGAGAAAACCCTACATAACCGTTTACGAAGGAAAGGACAACCAGAAAGACTATGCGGAATACCTCAAGCTCGAAGAAAAGCTTGTTCAAGACACCGGTCAACCGGCTATGAGTGCTATCAGCGGGGACACATTGATAAGAAATTACGGGGAAAATGCGTGTGAGGGGATCCTCAGCCAAGACGCTATCAGGATCAGAGAACGCAAATCCTTGGGAATCATCACAATGAAGGAGGGGCGCGAAGAACCAGCCAGAAGGCTCGGAGCCATAGCAGACATCTACCTTAAGCTTGCCAGAGAACACGGCACTCTGCTGCTTTACGGCGTCAAGCCCAGAGCTCCTCTCTTCGCAGTTGAACTGGACATATCAAAGGGCTATCCGATGCCTCAGCTGACACCGATCGTGTAAAGGCGACAATGGAGGGCGAGTTCCCTGAGTAAGGCAGATGCGTTCAGAAAGGCACTGCTTCAGGCCGTCGATTCCGGCTTACAGGTTCTCGGCGAGAGCGTAAGGAACGTTGTGTACCATCATGTCGGGCAAAGCGCATCGCTTAGGCTTGAGGAGATACCTGAGAGGCTCGAGGACTTCCATAGAGCTTTGGAAAGCCTATTCGGCGCGGGAGCCCTTGTCATTGAAAAGCTGATCGCGAGCAAACTCTACAGCCATCTCGACTTGAGGTTTGAGGAACACGAGAACTGGACATTAATTGACTACGTCAAAGACGCGAAGAAAGCCAAGGGAAGACACTGAACCAAGAAAGAGAAAGAAAACGAAAGATCTCTTTCACCTTTAGCCAAGAAATCTGCAGCATTCCATTGAGAGATCGCGTCCACGTTGTTCTTTCTCATGAAAACGGGTCTCGCTGTCGCAAATTACGACATATCTGAGCTCCTCTCCTGAAGCCCACGCACAGGATTGCTCTTAACGCATAAGGATGAATTGGAACAAACAGTTTATGACTAATCTAGCAGTATCTTCCTTATTGAATGAGGCATGTGGGTGTAGCACCGTTGATATCGAGTGAGGATCTCAAGCAGATCCAACAGGAGCTTACTAGTTTCGATGAAGTTCGTGAGAAAGTACTTGAAGCCTCTAGGATAGCCACGAGATTATCTGACTGGTCAATCATCCAGATGCACAGAAACGAGATGGAACGAGCGGCACACTCTCTCAAAGAGGCCGAGAAGTCCCTCTCACGAATCAAAGCTCTTCTGAAAAGAAAACCTGAACTCAAGCAGTCCGGTAGCGTTATTGTGGCGTACCAAGAGTATGTCGAGGCGATGCTTCTCTACGGCCTACTGAGAAACAGAAGAATAGCTTCATTGAAAGATGTGGGAGTGGAACCAGTTCCATACATCTTAGGTGTCCTAGATTTGATTGGCGAACTCAGGCGGCTAGCACTCAACCATCTCAGAAAAGGCAAGACAAGCGACGCAGAGAAAACCTTGAGAACAATGGAGGAGCTCTATGAGAATGTCTTGGCTCTGGATCATACGGCAATCGTTCCGACCTTCCGAGTAAAGGCCGATTCAGCTAGGCGGATCATTGAATCCACTCGTGGCGATGTCATCACTGAGGTTCGAAGGGTATCACTTGAGAGAGCCATCAAGAGTCTTCACAACGAGGTCAAGAAGAAGAAAGCCACATCTGCTTAACCCAGTTGCGATTGAGCAAGCGACGGTATGCGTGAGATGAGGCGGACCTGTTCAGATGCAGATAGAACTTGCTTGATCACTCCGCCCCCAGGATTTTCGATAGAGCAAGCTGCAGAGCTGCAAATGAGATTGAGAAGACTAGTCAGGCGAAAAGGCAACTTCCCCAGAAAGATGAAGGTTGCGGCAGGCCTTGATTCAGCATATGTCGGCAAGATGGCCTTCGGGGCCGCGGTGTCCGTCAACCTTGAGACAATGGAGACGAAGGAAAGCGCTACCGCTCGCGGACAGGTTGTCTTTCCGTATGTGCCGGGCTTTCTAGCGTTTCGTGAGGCCCCAATCATACTCGCTGCAGCGATGAAACTCAAGAAAAGCCCTGATGTCTACTTGGTTGATGGGCACGGATACGCTCATCCCAGAAGGTTTGGCTTAGCGTGTCACGTTGGAATCGCATTGGACGCTCCCACAATTGGAGTTGCGAAGAGTAGACTGTGCGGAACGGTCGTGGGAATCAAGCTGAAAGATCGAGGAGAAACGGTAGGAGAGATACTTCGAAGAAGATCTGGAAAGCCATTCTATGTCAGTGTCGGGCATAAGATTTCTTTACGAGACTCGATAAGGATAGTTTCGCGATGTCTCTCTGGACCTAAGGATCCAATCAGCTTGGCGCACACGGAGGCAAACAAGATGAGAGAGGCTATCTCACCATGAAGCCTTGGCTCCTGATCACTCTCTACAGGCTGGCGGAGGTCACTTCTCGCCCAAGTGAGCCTCACACGACAGTAAACATCGCGAGTAGACTGGGCTTCTCACAGCAGACAGTCTCACGACACCTGATCGAACTCGAGAATCAAGGCATGATCAAACGAGAGAAAGCAACGCGAGGCGAAACCGTTCGAATAACGGAGAAGGGCATGAATGAACTGAATAAGATGTATCACACTTTGCACAGAGTCATTGAAGGACCGAAGACGGAACTGACTCTTGAAGGGGAGGTCTTCTCAGGTCTGGGAGAAGGTGCGTATTACGTGAGTCAACCAATATATATGCGACAGTTCCAAGAAAAGCTCGGCTTCACCCCTTTCCTTGGAACTCTGAATGTGAGGCTGAGCAAGAAGCATCTAAAAGATCGGAGCCTTCTGGAGTCAATCGGCTACATCGAAATCGAGGGGTTCAAAGACGGGGCGAGGAGCTTTGGGGCAGGAAGATGCTACCGGGTATTGATCAATGAAGAAGTGGAGGCGTTTGTCGTAGCAGCTTTGCGAAGCCATTACGGCGAGGATGTACTTGAGATTCTGGCTCCAGTCAACCTACGAGAAAGACTAAACCTGAGAGATGGCGACACTGTCAGGATCGGCTTCGTCCGATAGGAGAATGCGCCTACTATTTCCGCTCGGTTCTTCTGTCCAAGCCTATCAATTCGATCCATATGCCGTCAGGATCCTTGACGAACGCCAGCCTGTACCCGTCCTCCGAGAAGGGCCTGACAGCGACCTTCGCGCCCCTGGAGGTTAGCTCGCTAAACCGCTTGTCCACATCTCTTGTCCAGAAGGCTAAGTGATCCAGCTCGGATCCCGAATCATAGCGCTCGTAGTACTTCGCCTTCGAAGGATAATAGTTGAGTTCCAACAGCTGTTTGGATCTGGGACTTCTCAGTTGAACATAGATTCCTCCAGCCTTCATTCTTCCTCTCAGGGTCTCCCGCATCCCCATTACCTTCTTATAGAATCGCAGAGACCGCTTCAGGTTCCTCACGCGAACTCCCGTGTACGTGAAACGCATCAACTTGGCACCTTCACGAGCTGTCCTTCTCAAGCTCTATCACTCTCCTCTTAATCTTCGAGGAACTATCTATATCATCTTCGGAGAATTTCCTTGCTTCAAAGACTTTGATCCTCAGCCCCTTCTTCTTTATGATCTCCTCAACAGACCTCTTGATGTCTAGCTGGTCGTAGCCCACTGCGATTACGTTGGGCTTGAGCTTCTCAATGACGGCCTCGTAATTCATATCCTCAAAGCCCAGAATGACGTCATCCACTGGCTTCAAAGCTTCGATCAACGCGCGCCTCTGATCCTCAGGCACGACAGGTCTCTTGCCTTTACGAGCCTCAACAGTCCTGTCTCTGGCAACTATTACGATCAGCTTGGCGTTCCTTCCCCCAGCCCTCTTAGCCTCCTCAAGGAAATTCAGATGACCGTAGTGAAGGAGGTCGAAGGCCCCCGTTGCAAGAACAATCTTCCTCCTCAATGCTTATCGCCTCTAGCTTCTGGCCAAGTGAACTTTGCCACTCCTAACAGCCTGAGAGCATCTAGTAAACCTTCAGCATATGAGACAGCAGCGAGAGCCGTTGAAGGCTTCTCTTCGAGATAATGCTTTGCATCCTCGACATACAGTCGGGCCGCAGTGATCACTGATCGAATGGACCTTTCGTTGATATCGGAAGTGACTTGGGAGATTTCTATTCTACTCAGAACTGTTTCAACCGACGCTAGGTACTTTCTCGCTTTTTCGCGTGGTGTTTCGGTCAAGGATATCTTACCCAGAGATTACAATCTCTATGAGCCGCTCAACCTTCATGCATGTCTTGGCGTTCATGGTGAAACGTAACCTTTGAGGTCTTCCGGATTGGCGCCTGCGAGAGTCTCTAAGGATTCGGCTTCCACGAAGTGAAGCTTAGAAAGTATGACAAGACTATGCGGAGGCCCACCGAAGTCATAGTCTAGGAGCCTGCTCAGCGTTCCAGCCTTCACAACGGCGTTGTCTGCCCCTGCTCTTGCAACTCCAACCACAAGCCCACTATCACCGATTATGTGCTCTGCTCGCTGCAGCTCCACTTTCCGAATATACTCAAGCCCTTCCCTGATGGGCATACAGTAGCATCTTTCAACTGCTATGTCGAGAAGAGCCAGGGTGTGCAGGCCAATATGGAGGTTTGTCCTAATGTGATCGTATGGAGATTCGGGAATCTTTCCCGTTTCGAGGCGGGGCAGAGTTACTGTCCTCCCGAACTTGTACGCCTGAAGCCCTGTTAGCGCCAAGATGGCCGAGAAGATTGACGCCCCGGGTATCACCTTGGTCCTGATTCCTGCTTTCTCTGCTCGGAGGCGGAGGTCTATGTGAGTCGTGGCCGACATCGGATCACCTGGAACCAAGAATACTGCTTTCTTGCCTCTCACCTTCTCCAGAACCGTGTGCTGAGCGTTCTCCTCCACATCACTTCTCTTGAGGACAAGCATCGGTTTTCCTATCAACTTCTCCAAGTTTCTGACATCAAGTTGAGGCATCAAGCTAGTGTAGAACTCAGCGAAGACACAGTCAGCCTCTCTAGCCAGATCGAGCCCCTTCAGTGATAAGCCCCGTTCATCGTTTAAGCCAAGACCGATAATTATGAGCTGGCTCAACATCAAACCCCCTTCAACTGCATGAGTCCTGATTCACAGGTTTATCTCTTGCTTAATACATGAGCAGGATCCATCGTCGGAATAGAATCGAAAATCCGGAAAATAGCAGAGGGGAGTGATCTTCCAAAGGGTTATTTAGGCAGAACCTTTTCCTAGAAAAGACTTGCCAACCAACCGGGCCCGTAGCTCAGCCAGGTAGAGAACCAAGAACAGAAATATCGCCTAGAGCAGCAGGCTCTTAACCTGACGGTCAGGGGTTCAAATCCCCTCGGGCCCGCCAC
>CAZVYD010000002.1:0-60330 GCA_964631575.1 uncultured Candidatus Bathyarchaeia archaeon | reverse complement strand
AGGCTTGGACCAAAGTGCTCTTACCGTTGTCCACGTGGCCTAGCGTGCCAATGTTACATTCCGGCTGTTGCCAAGTGTGCCCGCCTTCCTTCGAAGGATCCGCAGAGTCTTGGGTCATTCCTTGCTTTCTCCGGTACCATCGCTTCGACCTAGGTTGGTGCTGGTCCAATAAAAGTGTTGGTTCACAGTGTCGTACTTCAGGCAACTACTGATTGAAAAAAGGCTCAGCTCACAAACGTTTTCTACTGCAACTTCATTCAAGTAACAGCATTCGAGGAACCATGGAAGCGTAGCACTTGGAAGCTCGCCTTATCAAGACGGGAGCTGAGGCCAACCTTTACTTGACTAAGTGGCTCGGTAAAGAGGTCATAGTGAAGGAAAGAATACAGAAGTCCTACAGACTAGGTTCCTTGGACCATCAGATCAGACGATACCGAACCATCCGCGAGGCACAAATGATTCATGAAGCAAAGAAGGCCGGAGTCCCCACCCCTGTCATCTACTTGATTGATGAACAGAACTGCAGAATCTTCATGGAGTTCTTGCAAGGACCAAGATTGAAGGAAGCTCTCGCAGTAATGTCTCCGAAGAGAAGGGCCTCTCTTTGCCATTTGGTTGGAAGTTTGATCGGGAGATTGCATGGAAACCAGCTGGTTCACGGAGACCTGACCACCTCGAACATGATACTCACCGATGAAGGAAATGTTTCATTCATCGACTTCGGATTGAGCTTCCACTCAGGCCAGACAGAAGACAGAGGCGTGGATATGCACCTTGTAAGACGCGCATTGAATAGTACTCATTTCACCTATGCCGAACCTTGCTTCAGATCAGTGGTCAATGGCTATCGGTCACAGTTAGGACCCAAACTGGCAGATGTCGTGCTCAGGAGAGCTAGGGAGATAGAGAAGAGAGGGAGATACTTTGCAGAGAGACAAGCTTGAGATTCACTTCGCCACTTCAAATATGAACAAGTTCCTTGAAGCGCAATTGGTTTTGGCTGAGTACAGAATCAAACTGGCGTTCCTAGGCCGAAGAGCATTGGAGATTCAATCTGACAGTATCGAAGAGATAGCCAAACATTCTGCCAAGTCCTCGTCTTCACAAGCGAATATTGCCACAGTCGTCGAAGACGCCGGACTGTTCGTTGATGCCTTGAACGGCTTTCCTGGACCTTACTCATCATTCGTCTTCAAGAAGTTGGGCTGCGATGGCGTTCTGAAGCTTCTGAGCGGATGCCCTGACCGAGAAGCCAAGTTTGTGTCCGTGGTTGCCTTCTGCGAACCTTCTGGTGAACCTGTCTGCTTCTCCGGAACGGTAGAAGGCGTTATAGCGACTGAGGCTAGAGGCACAGGAGGCTTTGGGTTTGATCCCATCTTCATCGTCGAAGGAGAGAAACAGAGAACGTTTGGTGAAATGTCAACTGCAGAGAAGGGGAGATACTCCCATAGAGCGAGGGCTTTCCGAGAGTTTGGCAGATGGTTCGTTGAGTCAATCAAACCTTAAATAGAGAGCGTTTCGCTCATAGGTGATCCGAACCCCATCTGGGGAATAAAACAAGGCAGACTTGACATGGCCAGACTGTATTCACACAAACGAGGAAGATCCGGTTCTACTAGACCTCTGAGCAAGAAGCCCCCGGCTTGGTGCAAGTACAATGCAGAGGAGGTTGAGGCGCTAGTAGTGAAACTCGCGAAGGAAGGAAACAACGCCAGCACAATCGGGACAATATTACGCGATAGGTATGGAATTCCACTCGTGAAGCCAATCGTTGGGAAGACCCTTCAAGAAGCCCTGAAATCCTCTGACATCACCTTCAAGATCCCCGAAGACCTAGAGACACTGATGAAGAAAGCAGAGAGAGCTAGAAGGCACTTGGAGAGAAACAAGTCGGACAGCATCGCAAAGCGTTCACTTGCACTCATCGAATCAAAGATATACCGGCTGAGCAAGTACTACAAAGAAGAGGGAGTTTTGCCCCGCCAATGGGAATACAAGTTGATGGCTGCCTCAGTTGTCTAGTGTGAAAGAACCTGACCGAAATTCGTTTGAGGCACGTGCGTCTGAAGCCGCCTCCCTTCTTTCAGAGGCAGCGAAAAAGGGATCGCAAATCCTCGTCTTGACTCACTTCGACACTGATGGATTGGCTTCGGCAGGGATACTCGGAGCAGCGTTAAGCAGGCTTGATGCCTCAATGCACATACGTGCAATAGACGGCTTGGATGAGCGGACCATGAATCAGGCCCCGATTGACACCGCAGACCTCACAGTTCTCGCCGACATGGGAAGCGGGATGCTTGAGCTACTAAACTCGAAAGTAGGAAAGAGGGCCCTGATTCTTGATCACCATCAGCCGGTCGGCAACCCAGAGGAGAAGATCATCCAAGTCAATCCACACACGTTTGGCTTCGACGGAGCGAGGGAGATCAGCGGTGCGGGAATAGCATACTTTGTCGCTCGGGCGACGGATGCGAACAACTTGGACCTGTCCGCTCTTGGTGTCGTAGGAGCCTTGGGAGATATGCAGGATCGAGGAGAGAAACGATCGCTGCATGGGCTCAATTCGGTCATAGCAGAAGACGGCGCAAAGGCAGGATGTCTCAAGCTTGACAGAGACCTTGTTCTCTACGGAAGGGAGACAAGGCCGATCCATAAGGCACTCGCGTACACATCAAATCCCTTCCTCCCTGGACTTAGCGGCCAAGAAGACCGATGCCTCTCTCTAGTAACATCAGCCGGGATAGCTGTCAAGAAGGATGAGAGATGGAGAACGCTTGCAGATCTGAGCGACGGAGAGAAGCAGAATCTCCTATCTGCAATAATCCAAGCCGTCTCCTCCAAGGGTGTTGCCGGAAAAGTAGCCCTGAATCTGATTGGCACTGTGTATACTCTGCCGAAAGAGGAGAGGGGCATGCCTACGCGCGACGCAAGAGAGTTCTCGTCACTTCTCAACGCCTGCGGCAGGATGAACCGGCAGGGACTCGCCATAAGCATCTGCCTAGGAGAGAGGGGAAGCGTCATGGACGAAGGACAGGAAGTTCTGGCGGAATATAGGAAGACCATAGCACAGTATATGACTTGGGTGACCGAAACCCAGGATCGCATCGAAGAACTTGAAGGGATCTATGTGGTACACGGCGAAGGAACAATAGACGAGAACATGACGGGAAGTATCTCAACAATCTTGGTTTCTTCAGGCATCTTTGACCCCATGAAGGCTTTGCTGGTTTTGGCTAGAACGAGTGAAGGTGATCTGAAGATCTCAGCCCGAGGAACAGAGCAGCTCGTCATATCGGGAGTGAATCTGGGAAAGACCCTCCAAGAGCTTACCCCCGCGCATGGAGGTTCCGGTGGAGGCCATGACATCGCCGCTGGCGGCAATATTCCAGCTGATTCCGAGAAACTGTTTCTGCGCGAGCTTGACCTTAGTATTTCACGGATGTTGAGGGAGAAGCGTTGAAAGCGAAAATAACGCTCAAAGCTGAGAGCCGTGAGGAGGCAGATGCTATCGCATGCGCGCTCAACCCTGACAACTCGCTAGTGCCGCAAGGAATGAAGATATCGTCAAGGGCAAGAGGGTCTGAGATCGTTACGGATATCGAGTTCTCAGGGAAAGTAGAGACCTTGATGTCCACGATTGACGATCTTCTGAAATGTGCCCAAGCTGCTGAACAAGCCCTGAAATCGGCATCTATCACCTGAACGCAAACAGACTTGGCAACTCATCGAGTGTGACAAACGTTTTTAAAGCGGTAACCCGAGTAGGAACGCTTTCCGGCAGAGGAAAAGCCTTGTCGAAAGCACCAAAGAAGGTTAGGGACAAATGGCGTTCTAAGGATTGGTATTCAGTGTACACTCCGTCGTATTTCGGCGAGCTGAACGTTGCTCAGATTCCCTGCGACAGTCAATCGAAATTGGTCGGTAGGGTCGTTGAGAACACGTTGTACGACATCACGGGAGATTTTGCCCATCAATCAACCAAGCTATACTTCCTCATCACAGGTGTCGAAGGAGACAGGGCGCAGACGACGCTGAAGGGCCATGAGTATTCTGCTGACTATCTTAGAAGCTTGGTTAGGCGCGGAAGCTCAAGGGTTGACTGCATCGCCGAAGTCACGACGAAGGATGGTTTTGCCACTATGGTTTCAATCGTTGCATTCGCTCGCGGTAGACTGAATGCTTCACAGCAGCATGCAGTCAGGAGTGTTATGCGGAAGATTGTTGAGGACAAGGCAAGGAGTCTCACCTATGATCAGCTTTCACAAGAAGTAGTTCTCGGCAAGGTCGGATCTGACATCTACAACGAAGCGAAGAAGATCGCGCCGTTGAGGCATGTTGGTGTAAGAAAGTCGAGGTTGACGAAGCTTTCTCCTGCGCTTGAGGAAAGGGTCATACAGGTCAAGAAGAACTAGCAACCCAAACTTGAGATTCCCAGATGCCTCTTCCATCTTAGCCGAAACACGAAATAACCTCATCCTCACTATCTGACATGCAGCTATGCAGGCCCACAAACCCAGACTCTTCGGCACCTCTGGGATCAGAGGCGTCGTAAACGTTGATTTCGAACCGGTTCTCGCAATGAGGCTAGGAATAGCGCTCGGCAACACGCTCAAGAAGGGTATGCTAACCTTAGGCAGAGACACGAGAACCTCTGGGGAGATGCTGTCATCCGCAATTCTGGCAGGCGCCCTAGCTGGAGGGTTAGACGTCACAGACCTTGGAGTCCTCCCGACACCCGTTCTCGCATACCTAACGAGGTCACTTGGAGCAGTGTCAGGTGCTATGATCACCGCCAGTCACAACCCGCCTGAATTCAACGGAATCAAGCTTTTCGACAGAAACGGAAAGGCATACGACGATGGTCTTCAGAGCCAAATTGAACCTGCCCTTGGCGACGAGAGCCTCCCTTGCGCAAGTTGGGATCAACTTGGGGAGGTATCTTCGGCTGATCATTCATCTCGATATGTCGAAGAGATTCTCAATCGAATAGAGCTTGAAAAGGCTTGGAAGGTGGCAGTGGATTTCGGATCAGGAGCAGCATACCAGATCGGCTTTGGCCTTCTTCGATCGTTACGTTGCCACATCATTTCTCTCAATGCCCAGCCCGACGGAGTCTTCCCAGGAAGAAGCCCCGAACCAACATCGGAATCCCTGTCTGCGCTAGTGACGACAGTCCGAGAGATGGATTGTGACATCGGATTCGCCTATGACGGAGATGCTGACAGAGTCTTCGTCATTGACGAAGAAGGGCAATGTGTTGACGGAGATGTGGCGCTAGCGGCCTTCGCATCCCACATGCTTCAGAAACAAGGGAAAGGAGGCGTGGCTCTGCCGATTGACACTTCCTTGGGTGTTCAGGAAGCTGTGGAGAAGAGCGGAGGACAAGTGATATGGACGAAAGTAGGCGATGCAAACGTTGCAGAAGCCATTGAGAAGAAAAAGGCATTGTTTGGAGGAGAACAATGCGGGGCCTGGATTCATCCGGATTTCCACCTCTGCCCCGACGGAGTTCTTTCTTCTATCCTCCTGTTGAAGGCCCTTGAGGAAAAAGGCACGACTACACGCGAGTTCTTCTCAGAAGTTACAAGATATCCTATGAAAAGGGGAAAGATTCCGTGCCAGGACAGAGTGAAGCCCGAGGTAATGAGGATAATAGTTTCGAACCTTCCGGGAGTTCTGGGCGAGAAGACCGAGATTGCGGAGATTGATGGGATTCGTGTCAAGGTTCCGGCAGGTTGGGTCTTGGTAAGACCCAGCGGTACCGAACCTGCCATACGAGTCACTGTCGAAGCCAAATCTGAAAGGCTTGCGGAAGATCTTTTCAATACAAGCTACAGCTTATGCTCAGACATAGCAAGAGAGAACCAGAGTTGAAGGCTGTCATCCTCGCAGCGGGAGAAGGAGTGCGGCTCCAGCCTCTAACTGATGGCCGACCAAAACACCTGATCCCGATTGCATGCAAGCCGATTCTTGAGCACCTGATAGACAACCTAGCGGCATGCAACATATCTGATGTTCTTCTCGTTGTTGGTCAATGGAAGGATGTAATCCGGCAGCATTTTGGCGACGGAAAGAATCGAGGACTTATGATAAGCTACGCGGTTCAGCCGGCTGTCTTGGGCACGGCCCACGCGATCGGAATGGCACAAGACTTCGTCGACGAGGAGCCCTTCCTCGTGCTTTATGGTGACATCTATGTCGCCCACAATGCCATACTGAGAGTTCGAGAAAGCTTCAACAAGGACCATTGTACGGCCGCAATGGCCGTCGTTCCGGTTTCGACTCCGCAGTTCTTTGGTGTAGTCACGATAGAGAATGGGTATGTGAAATCTGTGGTTGAGAAGCCACAGCCTGGGGAGTCTGTCAGCAACCTAGCGAATGCGGGCATCTTTGTTTTTTCGTCAGAGATATTTGGAGCCATCGGGAAAACCATCAAGTCAAGGAGAGACGAGTTCGAAATCACTCAGTCTTTGAGAATACTAGTAGACAGCGGGTCAAAGGTTAGGGTGACTGAGCTGGAAGGAGGGACTTGGAAAGATATTGGTAGACCTTGGGATCTTCTTGAGGCGAATGAGCTGGCTCTAAGGAACATCAAGCCGAACATCGAGGGAAGAATCGAGGAAGGTGCGCGACTCATTGGGCCTGTAGTTGCGCAGAACGAGGCGGTCGTAAGATCCGGAGCTTGTGTTGAGGGGCCAGTCCTCATATCTCGTGGTGCAGAGATAGGACCAAACTGCCACATCCGGCCATTCACAAGCATAGGAAGAAACGTGAAGATTGGAAACGGATGCGAGGTGAAGAACAGTATTGTGATGAACGATACGAAGATTCCTCATCTTTCCTACGTTGGAGACAGCGTCCTTGGAGAACGATGCAACTTGGGTGCTGGAACGATCATAGCAAACGTCCGTCTTGATGGAAAGCCTGTGAAGATGATCCTTTCCGGGAATCTAGTCGATAGCGGCAGGAGGAAGCTCGGAGCGGTTTTGGGAGACGAAGTGCAGACAGGAGTCAATGCTAGCATCATGCCGGGTGTGAAGGTCGGATCAGGCTCGCTCATCGGCCCGGGCGTGACTCTCGATCACGATGTTCCGCCCGGAAGCAGGGTCATCTTGAAGCACAGATTTGAAGAGATGTGATTCCTGACCATCAAGAGAGCGTGGAGGCATGGCTCGTGGCCAACATGAAATGGGAGGAATTTAAGCGAAGATTCCCTCACCTTGCTGGAGAGCTTGAGAGCGGTGACATTAGGTTGCGGATAGATTCTGTTAGATCTGTTTCGGAGGAAGCTAACAAGGCTGCAAGCGATTCCAGCGGGTGTACCCCAACTGCAATCGACTATCTTAGGCGATGTGATAACGAGAAGGATGCACTTGACACAATCGGCTACTTAGAGTCTAAGGGGGAGATCACAACCGAATACGCTACTGCGCTGAGAGATCAGCTCAAGATGCAAGGCATCCGAAGCTTCGGTCCGCGAAAGGATGATGCCCATTATCAGAGACAGGCCGCGAAGACACAGACAAGCGTCTGATCTCCCTCAGCCCCTCTTCTTTGCGCTCGCTATTGAGATGACATCTCGATCCTTCAGTAAGTAGTCTTCTCCTATTCGCATCTTCGATCTGGCCTCAATCCCAAAGATGAATCCTTCTCCCAGATCTGAATGTATCATGTAGGCGAACTGTTTCGCGGTGGTGCCGTACCTCGCCAAGTATGCATCGGGAAGAACTCGTCCCTTATGGTCAGTTAGTTTTTCAGCATCTTCAACTGGATATATCGTTATCATCTCAAGAAGTTTGAAAAAGGCGAAGTTTATGCTCTCCTGAACTCCCGTGGACCCCCACTTCATCAGAATCTTCTCTTTGATCGTGTCAAGAGCAGAAGCCTGCTCCGGCTTCAGCTCTGATGGCTTCAATATGTTGAAGTTGCTGTCTCCTGGCTTGTAGTCCGTCAAGCCCCTTTCGGCAGCTCTTCTCAGCGCTAGCTCCGCCTCCGCGCAGCAGGGAACGACGCTATGCCCCGAACTTCTCAACCTCTCAACGTTTTCTTCTGCGTGGGGTAAGTCGATCTTGTTGGCTGCTATCAGCATCGGCTTCGATTGCCTGCGAACTTCATGCATCAATCGGACCAGGTCTTCATCATTCCAAGCAGTCGGGTTTTCTGCGTTCAGGTCAGCTTTTTCGAGAGCATTTGAGACGTGGCTTCTGTTGATTGCAAGGCCACTGAGGCGGTCCTCAAGCACCAAGGGGAGATCCTCTTTTGCTCCTTCGGCTCTTCGGGCAACTTTATCCCAGTCTTTCTTGGCTATTTGGAAGAGCCACATGTCCAGCTCTTTTTCAAGAAATTTGATGTCATCAAGAGGATCATGCGTTCCAGGTTCACATTGCTTTCCTTCGATATCTGTTGCTCCAGCAGCATCCACTATGTGAATGAGGGCATCTGCCCGTCTTATTTCGTCAAGGAACTGGTTTCCTAAGCCCCGCCCTTTCCATGCGTCAGGAACGAGCCCTGCACAGTCGATGATCTCAACCGGGATTAACCTGATTCCGTTGAGACACGCTGAGTTCGCAGGTTCATCCTTGACATTGAACTCGGTACAGACGCAGGGTGTTCTAACATATCCCATGCCGCGGTTCGGCTTGATTGTTGTGAAAGGGTAATTCGCAATTGGAACTGAAACTAGTGTGGCAGCTGAGAAAAACGTTGACTTTCCAACGTTAGGCTTGCCGACCACCCCGACGATATTTCCCAATTTCAGTTCTCCTAGCCCATCAGCAGTGGCGAACTGGTCATACCGCGCAAGATGCTGTCTTGTTTGAGAATGAACTCTTTAATAAAGACGTGACAGGTCTGTCACCTTGGGTCGCATGGCGATGAGCAATTGGGATCTCATAATAGTCGGCGGCGGGCCTGCTGGGTTGACGGCGGCGCTCTATGGTTCAAGAAGCGGTCTGTCAACGCTCTTGCTGGAAGAGAAGACCACTGGAGGGCTCTTATCCGAGATACCTGTCGTAGAGAACTATCCGGGATTCTCAGAAGGTGTCTCCGGCCTCGATCTAGCAGCCAAGATGACTGAGCAGACGAGAAGGGCAGGAGCCGAGATCCACGAAATAGAAACGGCACAGTCAGTTGAAGTAAAGGGTGAGCTATTCTCTGTCAAGACAGATAGGACAAACTACTCGTGTGGCGCACTCGTCTTAGCGACCGGTGCGGTACATAGGCCCTTAGGCGTGAAAGGAGAAGAGGAACTGAAGGGTCGTGGCGTGAGCTACTGCGCTCTCTGCGACGGAGCATTCTTCAGAGGGAAGACCGTCGCAGTTGCCGGTGGCGGGAACTCAGCCGCATCATCGGCCGTGTACATGGCGGGTATAGCACGCCAAGTATACTTGATCCACAGAAGAGGAGAACTAAGGGCCGAGCAGGCATGGATCAAGGCAATCAAGGACAAAGGTGTACGCATGCTGTTAGATCATGAAATCTTAGGACTCAAAGGCGAACAGAAGTTGCAGTCGATTCATATCCGCAACAAAGTCACTGATGAGCGGTCTGAGCTGCAAGTAGACGGCCTGTTTGTAGAAGCGGGTGAGATCCCGAATAGTGAGCTGGCTGTAGACCTCGGCGCCAAAGTCGATGGAGAAGGATTCATCCTCGTCAATGACCGCCAGGAAACAAGTATCAATGGAGTCTTCGCAGTCGGTGACGTTACCTGTTTCCCCGTGAAACAGATTTCGACTGCTGTCGGTCAAGGAGCGGTTGCGGCAACGGAGGCATTTTGCCATTTAAGGCGACCGTACTATCGCAGAGGTTGAAAGACTGCACCTGAGTTGGGGCACGCAACATTTATGAGCTGTTCATTGGAACCATAGGCGTTCCGACAGAAAGACTGAAGACAGATCGCGTTTGGTGGCTTGGGAGACGCTTATGGGCGCATACAAATACATGTCACAGGTTTGGAAGAAGCCTTCCGCATCCTACGTAGAGGAGTCTATGCGAGACGCCGCGATTAGATGGAGAGGCGAGCCTGTAATTTGTCGAGTTGACAGGCCGACTAGACCTGATCGGGCAAGAAGTCTTGGGTACCGAGCGAAGCAAGGCTTCGTCGTCGTGAGAGTGAGGGTCAGAAAGGGAGGCGCGCGTAAGCCTCGGCCAAGGTCTGGGAGAAGGCAGAAAGCAATGGGCGTGGTCAAGTATACTCGAGCCAAGAGCCATAAGGAAATTGCTGAAGGTCGAGTGGCTAGAAAGTTTCCGAACCTTAGAGTTCTCAACTCATATTGGGTGTGGGAGGACGGAAGGAGCACATGGTTTGAAGCTGTCCTTGTTGATCCCACTCATCCTGCGGCTAAAGATGGGACCTAGAAGGCATCTCACCCAAGAAAGACGGGCATCAGCATAGGAATGTGAAGGCGACTCACTCATGGCAGAAATACCAAGACCTATCGTGGTCAGACATGTCCAAGGCACATTCAAAACGAGGGAAGGTAGAGGCTTCTCTGAGGCAGAACTGAAGGAGGCCGGGATCTCCCCAACAAGAGCTAGGAAGCTATCCATAGGAGTCGATCCGAGACGAAGGACCAAGCTAGAGGAGAATGTGAAAACCGTCAAGGCATGGATTAAAGGCCTTTCGAAGCCTGGCAAAAGACCAAGAAGAACACCAAGACATTCTAGCCGATAGCCACTTTCATTGAACTGGCGGCCTTCATGTTTTCAGTCGCATGAGAAATGTCTTCAGATTCTTGTGGGGAGGAATTCCATTCACGAAGATACCATGAAACGAGTCAGAACCTGTAGCGCTCAGAGTAGTTTCAGGTGGCGCGTCAACTTGTCAACGAACTCGGCGGGACAGGGTCCAATTCCAATGCAGGTCACCGCGTTTGGAGGCACCTGCGTCAGCCCTTTATCGTGAATGAGCACCGTGGGAAAGCTCAGACTGAGTGCCTCTTCCCGTAGCCTTAGCAAATCTGTTTCGGATCTCACTCTGACGGCGATCTTGCATTGCCCTTCGTTCAGCCATGCTTCCGCCCAGTCGCGATGTTCCTTTCTTGCCTCCTCTAGTGCAGATACAGCGGCGTGAGCAACCTGTACCGCGATCTTGCCTCTACGCATTTGGAGATCAGTCCTCACAGCAATGACCATTTTATATTTGAACTCGCCGAGACTCAAAGCCATCAAGAGGCGTACTTCAATCCGAAACTGTTAAGGATTTCCTAGGCGCATACGAGCCGCGCCGGAATGAGAATTCTGCACGAGGGTTATATGTAGCGGCGTCCCTGAAAAAACCCAAGTCAATGAGATTAGGAAATCCGCTGGTTCAATGAGGGTGAAGTATGGAGAAACTCTCCCGAGCTATCCGCGTGGATCTCAGCGCTATCGCGCATGCCACGGAAGACATCGAAAAGGTGTGCCTTGCAGTGAAGAGCCTGCTGCCGAGAGACTTCCATGATAAAGTAACCTTTGGACGGGATCACATGACTGGGCATCATGGGAACCCGATTGTGAGTCTCAAGGCCACGATATCTGACCGAACCAAGGCGGAACGTTTAATCAAAGAGTTGGCGCCAAGATTGTCGTCACTTGATAGAAGCCTTCTCTTGGGCGAGTTAGGTCGATGCGTAGACAGCGAGGGAAACCTCTACCTTCGTTTTGACAAGCAAGCGGCATATCTGGGAGATGTTCGTTTCAAGCAGGAGGACCCAATAAGGATCAAAGTAAGATTTCAAGGGAGGCTGTGCACAATCGAGGCCATCCGTACGATTTGTAAGGAAATGGGGTTGGTAGATTGAAGCGATTCGTTGACCTTCATCTACGTCCTCCTATTCAAGACGTGAAGGCCACTGAGAAAATGGCCAGTCTGGCAGCTGAGATGGAATTTCGTCTTGTCGGACTCACCTTTGCAACTGGAGTTTCAAGAGAGGCAAGATTGACAACGACAAGATTGTTTGAAGATCAAGGCCTCGAAACAGCTTCGAGGGTAGATCTTTACCCAAAGGATAGGAATCAACTCCTCAAATCTCTTAAAGAGGTCAGACCATTGTTCGATATTGTCGCAGTCGAATGTTCTGCGAAACAGGTTTCCTCAATTGCTTTTAGAGACCGCAGGGTCGATCTGGTCTTCTTCTCACTGGACCGTCCCAAGTTGAAGATCGGTGAACTGGCACCTAGGAGATCAAAGAGGCCGGTGGAGTTCAATGTGGCAGATTTGCTGAAGGATGGCTTTGTGAGTGAATCGAGTCTCCGTAGGGCGTCTAGTATCATATGGAGTACAGGGGGAAAACATCTGCCCATCGTGGCTTCAAGTGGCGCGACAGGCTGGTTGCTAATGAGAGGCCCTAAGGACATGGCAGCGGTCCTCGCAGTGCTGGGCTTGGACACAGCGCGGGCACTTGACGCCGTATCGGGCGCCCCATTTTCCCTTGCTCAAGAGAACCTAGAGAAACGAGGGCCGAGATTCATTTCAGACGGAATAGAAATAGTGAGGTCACAGGTATGAGAAGACAGTCGCGAAGATATCTCGCTCTCAGAATAGCCTCCGAGGTTGCTCCATCAAGAGAAAAGCTGTCTAGCGAGATTGAGAACTCACTTAGAAAGTTCTTTGGTGAATATGGAGTTCTTGAGGCCTCTCTACGATTGATAGCCTATGACTTAGAAAAAACGATTGCCATAGTCAGATGCTCTCATCAATGGGTCGAGAGGCTTAGGGCCGCGCTTGCTTTGACAACGAGGGTCAGTGAACATCAAGCAGCGCTCTTCGTTCTCAGGTCAGCAGGCACTATTGCCGCGTTGGAGAGAGCCTTGTCGGTCAACAACTATTCGAGAGACAAGAGACCAGCGAGCGATTCCATGTCAAGGTTGACAAGGCTTTCAAGGTGATACAGCAAGTGGTCTCAGCACGGGGGCTTTGATTGAATCAGGTTACGGCCCCATGTTTCTGCTCTTCTCTCTTTGCGCTGTAATACAGAAGAATGCTCCACATGCTACCATGTTGCCTAGCGAGAGCCATATGACAGCCACTGTCATCGGTGGATAATCTCCTGAAAGTCCATGAAACATTGTGTAGCTGAGCCACAACGCGAATGTCACAATGTATGTGCTGATCGTAAGATCAATAGCTTTCTTGATTTCCCTCCTCCTCTCTAGACGAGAGAGAAACTTGTACTCAAGAAAGAGAACTACGCAGTCAAGAGCGATCGCTGGTGGAATCGATCGCTCAACTTCCTTTCTAATGTATTCGAGATAGAGTCCCTGTTCGAAAGTGAACCCGGAGGACTCGAAGATGACAGTACTCGTGACAGACGCAGCCACGGCCGCCGAGAACACAACGGCAACAGAGAATGCAATCAAATAGAAGTGGACCCAATCCATGTATTTCCGGATCTCCATACGACTCGGCCATCCGGCATGATAGTGAGGAGAATAATGGCTGGTTAGGATGATCTTATGACTTCCATTTTTCCTGCAGGAACTTTGAGATTCCTGACGAGTCGATCGGGCCTACCAGAATCTTCCATCCGGTCGCCTCTTCTATCTCTCCGCTGAGTCGGGCCGCTCTTCCCGGAATTATCAGAGTCCTGTGGCTGACTTTCTCTGAGACCTTAAACGTCTTGATTGCCTCCGCTACCTTGTCTGCAGTTAGTTTCCTTCCGGCAACTGCGCTCTCGACAGATATCCCCTCCGTGTCTATGACAAGCATGTGGCAATCTATTGCTGCGGCTTCGATATCAGATAGGACAGTGTAGTAGGTTAAAGCGAAGTTCGCGGTACAGAGTAGCGGGGATTTCTGCGTAGGTTTTCCAAGTGACCTCAGCCCCGGGTCAACTGCAACTGGCTTCCTGGGATCTGTGTACAGGTTCTGCCTTAGTACCAAGTTCGGGAGCAGAACCCACCCGTCAAGGCTATGAACCACCAGAAGGTCAGCGTATCGCGTGATTAGCATTGACATGAGACACGATTCTTTCCACTTTGTGACCTCGGGCAGCTCTCCCCTTTGTGACCATACGCTCATCGGAACGCCCATCAGGGGAAACGCAAGAACCCTATTTCCCTCCTCGCACGCGGTTCTACGCAGCATCGTGAAGTTGTCTACGGTCTGACCGAGGCCCTCGCCAAAAAAGGTTCCCGGATCAAGTACAATGTCCTCCACACCTTTTTCCTGCAGCATCGCCGACAGTGAACTCAGTGTGGTCAAGTCCCCTGGTGCCGATGCAGCCACGGGACAACGATACGTAATCGCGAGTTTCGCCACCTCACTCCAGTTCTCAGAGGTGGCGGCGTATATGAGTGGCCTCGCTTTTCCCATGACGGCTAAAGCTGCTTCCAACATGCCTGGGTTTAATGAACAAAGCACGATGGGCAATTCAGTTAGTTCAGCAACTTTCTTGGCGATTGCTCCAAACCTTTTTGGGTCATTCGAAGTGCATCTGAGAGCTACCATATCCAGCTTCAATCTCTGTCCGATGTAATCGTAGGAAAGAGACTTGACACTGCTGATTCTTCGTTCAATCTCCTCATTTGATGATTCGTCGTCGATGTCAACTGCGATTGCAGTGGGGTTAAAGTACGCGAATTGGTGACGATACATCACGAGTTTTCCGCCGATCCTCACTGCTCTCTTGCCCACTCCTAAGATGATTTCTCTCACGGGTGGTCTGAGCATCTCTTGTAGCCTTGCCAAGTTTGAGGCATGTTGCTCCTCCAACAACGGGCGACAAAGCTCAAGTGTGACAACTCTATTCACTATCTTAGTTGCAAAAGCCATGCAGTTCTCTTCGCCGCATAGCTTGCAGTTTGTCTTTGGAAGCAGCGTGTATACGTCGATGGGACTGAGTTCTCTCGTGGCCATGGCTCTCCCCTAGAGTTTCGTGGTTACCCAACTTACCCAATTCCCAGGATCTTCCTGACAGCGTGAGACGAGCTGGGCAGTAACGTCCCGCACAGTTCTTGCAGCCGCCGGGTGCATTATCATGAAGTAGTCGACGCCCGCCAAGAGAAGCGTAAGTGCAGTCACCACTTCCCACATTGGGCCTCTGAGTTCCCGTGGGCCCCATTCGGGCGCTAGGTTCATCCAGGCCTCCCTCGCCGCCCAAGCGTTGCTTGCGCCCGACGCCATAGGATGCTGAAGCTCTTGGTCGCCCATGAGTCCTGCCAGTCTTGTCCGCTCCATGATCGAGAACGCATAATCTAGACCATAGCCGAGGGCAGCTGTCGTTGTGTCTATCACAATGTCTTCGCGTGGTAAGTACTCGTAGAGTTTTCTGTTGAGCTCACGAGCTTTATTCATGTCCATTGGAGTGAACGCAAGTGCTGCATGACCAGATCTTCTGATGAGTTCAGCTGTCTTCTTCACGTCCATGTCAAGGGTTACAGAGTTGAAGAGTATCCGCTCTCCTTTCGTAGCCTCTGCAACCTTCTCGAAAACCCTTAGATCCTTCTGCGGATCTCCGCATCCTCCGATTGTGAGTGGGACATCCACAGCTTGGAGGACCTTCTCGACGGTATTCACTGCCGTCGCAGGCGATGTATCTTTGATCAACGGATCGATACTGATGAGGTGAAGATTGATCATGTCAGCTCCGAATCTCTCAACCGAAAGCTTGGCCCACTCAGCAGGGTCATTTAGAACCTCTTCAACATGAGTCTTCACTGCTTTGGCAAGTCTTATCTCCGTATCAAAGACATCAAGCGCAATGACGGGGAGGTGAGGCATCGTTTCCTCCGAAAGATAGAATGGGGGAGTCTTCTCTCCGCCAAGAACAAAGGTTCTTCCACGTGTGCCCCCCTCAGCTTTCGTTGCACCTAGCTTAACTTCGACGATGGATCCAGGGTATTGTCTCAGGGGGCGCACAAATTCAGTCTTCAGAGTCTCGGCAGGCCTGACTCTTGTCGCGGGAGAGACAACCTGTGAAATTTGAATACCTTCCGCCGATGGCTGAAGCCATATCTCAAGGTCTCCCACGTCAATTTCCACATTTTCCAGTTCCACTTCGCTGTGCTTTCGCAAAAGCTCAAGGATCTTTGAACTGAGCTTGAGACGGGCCTTTTTCTCGCCCTCTTTGGCCAACCTTTCATTCACTCTTTCTTCTCTACCGCTTTGATGACAAGTCTTCTTGCAGTTATCTTCGCGTCTTCAAGTATTATCTTATAGGGGCCTATGCTCATCGATTCAACCTGCAGTCCCTTAGCCTGAATGACCCGCGAGGTCTGAGGCTCTGTCTTTGCTTCTGCAACTACCTCAATTGGAGATTTGGCCCTTTGCCTAGCCAAGGGATGATTTCTAGCCTGAAGGAAGCTCCTCAGTTCGTCAACGTTCTTGACATCGTTTTCTGTGGGTATTCTCCCCACTAAGTCTTGCGGTATGAACTCCCTGACTCTCTCTTTCAGCTTCGAGGGTATCCATGCGATGCGTTCCCAACCGCCATCAGCTTGTAAGAACTTGGGAGACCTCATATACTCGATGGAGAGGCCGTGGAAGCCATCTATTTGCCTTCCACCGGCTGTTGAGTCAGCCATCGTTGAGAATGGAAGTCCATTCACGGTTGGCCCCACAAAATCCCTCTGCACGATTCCGAAGCCTTCAACCTCCGGTATGTAGAAAGCCGTTGCCTCAAAGCATCCGCATGATGTGTGGGGAAAGCCAAACGCGGAGTAGAGATACACTCGGGTCACCTCGCCAAGTGATTTTTCCTTCACAGCCTCGTTAACACCAGAGAATTCGCCCCGAAGGGGATCCAAGATCCCGCCGCGCTCGATTCTGAACACTGGCCCTTTCGGATCTATTCTCGCTGAAGCTCTTCCTTCGAACCAGCTAATCGCCCCGCAATTTGCGTACCTCTGTGGAGCTATCACACAGACATGAGCTGGAGCGAACGACTGACACAACACACAACCATAGAAGGAGTCCACCTCTTCGTCTCTAAGCCCCCGTGCTCGAGCATCTCTGGCATCGTAGACCTTTCTTGCCTCAGAAAGCATCCTCTCAACAGTTGAGGAATCAGTGATGAACGTCATCTGAATCCTCTCGATTATCGGAAGCTCGCTCTTGAAAAGCCTCATTAGTATCTTCCCCAATATCGCAAACGAGTTCAAACCTTTCTGAAGCGATTTCTTGCTTAACCGCAACCAGATGTCATATCGTTGGTTGAGATGCATCAGTCCTTCTACGTAGTTACAGTATGCATGGATTCGTCTTTCGAAAACTCCCTCTAGGTCGGGCTCAACCTGCTTTCCTGCAACCTCTACAAATATCCCGAGGGGGTAGCTTTCTCCTTCCTTGAGGTCCTTGATGTCTGGGCCAATGACCTGCACATTGCCGTCTTCCACCTTGTCGGCAGGACGAGCTCTTACAAGTTCGAACTTTGTTGGAACATCGAGACCACCAAATTCCACATGCATGTCTTGCTTCCTGATTCTCTCCCCTTCATATATGACGCCGACATCGACAGGCATGTCGCTGAACATCGACACTACTTGACCCTCCCAAACCCATTCCGTACAGCCCTAAGATTCTGCTCCCACTCTTTCTCGTCTAGATTTGGGAATGACCAATTGGCGTGAGGTTGATAGAATCTGCCAAAGCTAACAGTTCTCACATCTCCAAAATGCTTCAAACCGGATAGCAACAACCATTCGACATAATACTGCATTCCTGCGAAGAGGGCAAGATCGTGCTGCCCTTCCCCCTTCACACCCATCCACTTCGGATCTCGCAGTCTATTGGCAATGTCAACGGCAGGCATCCATAAAGCGGGATCATAGTTTCGTCTAGTGAAATCGATGACTGCTCGGCTTGTTGCGACAATCGGTATTTTTCCGGCTTTGGCTATTTGAATCAGCTGGTCGATCTCTTTTTCTCCAGCGATCTCTCGCTCCGCCGATTCCGGCCCAACTATGAAGAGTGGCCTCTTCGCACTCTTGATCATCGCGACTACGGCCTCCGGTTTGGATATCACCAGTGCCTTCATTGGACCCGGAACCTCAGCTTTCTGCCAAGGCTCAGGTTTGCTCATCACTCTTTCCTCCTCCTTACCAGACGTGTCAACAATGTTGGATCGGGGATGATTCTCTCCTTCCATTCCTTCTGGACGAGTATCTTCTCGATTTCGTTCTTCATGGTCATGGGAATATCGCTGACTCTGCGCACAAACAAGTGAATATCATCAGGAACCACGCCGAACAAGCGTTTGTGTAGGTCGACGTAGTGAGTTAGCTTTATTGCTCGACCCTTTGAAGTATCGTTGGGACGCATGCACAGCTTGGCAATCATTACAATTGCCTCCTCTTTCGTTTCTGCGGCGTAGAACAGGTGTTCAGGCGCTGGACCAACATACGTCTTGGCTCCTGTTCGCGCATCGTAGACGTACCAATCATTCTCACGATCCTTTCTGCCAAGAAGCATCCTCCGATACTTCATGCCGTGAGGTCCCACCACAATGGGGATCCCTAGGCGCCAGCACCCGCCAGCGATTGCAGCAGCTTTCTGAGACATGGCTCCCCAAGCCACACCAACAGCTCCGACCCTGTTCAGGACATAGTCAGCGACTTCTTCGTAGTTACCTCGCAGATCGCGTCTTGCGAATATGCTGGCGATTTTCATGGCTGCTCCCGCCACATGAGAGTTCGCCACGCATGAGCCCACATTCGAGATGCATCCAGCATCGAATGCGCCCGGGTAGCTCTCGTAGATGTTCTTCCCATTCTCGTTCGTGTGCATGGCAATCGACATAGCTGCACAGCCAGAAGATGTCACGATGAAGCGTCGCTTCAGAAATTCCTCAGCCATCTCCGCAACTTCGCAGCCTCCATGCGGATAGTTTGAACACCCGACAAAAGCCACAATGCCAGGAATCTCCCCAAGCACTATAGGTCTTCCTACCTTTCGAATCTCAACATCTTGGATTCCTCCTCGACCAACCCGAATCTTGTATCTTTCTTGTGAGAGAGCTTCGCCTGCAGCTGAAACGATGAGGCTATGGACTGGCACCCTGTTAGGACATGCAGATTCGCATTTTGCGCATCCAATACAGCCGTTTAGGAGTTCAGAAAGAGGCGCAACATTGCCTCTGGCAGCGAAAGCCATTGCTTCAGGAATGAGCAGATCATTGGGGCAGGCTCTTCTACATTCACTGCAGCCGCTGCACTTCTTTGCCATCGCGACTAATCTGTCTTGGTTCGGTAAGTTCTTGAATTTACTTCGCTTTGGTGCCACTTCCCTTACAGCTCGTACAGCGACTTCCCCAACCTTTTCAGGGTTCAGAATCAAGACCCCAAGAGCCTTTCCCGAAACAAGATCGGCTACAATCTCATTGATATCGTCAGCAGTTCGGTTTGCCAATTCAGCGCAGTTCTTGTCACTGGTCACAATGACCGGTGCCTTGATCTTCTGAGCTTCGATCAGAGTGTCTGCTCGTATGCACTGCTCATCGAGAACTATCAGGTCTGGAAGCCCGCTTCGAATGAATCTCAATTGCCATGAAAGCGGCCCAACAATCTTGGCTTTAGGGTTGTATCTTGTCACGTCATGTGCCGTGCAGCAGATTCCGGCAACCTCGATCTGACCGTACATCTTCTGACTGTCTATGTAATCCATGATCGCTGCTGCTGGCAGAACGTTGTGTCCAATCACAAGGATCGTAGGCTTTGAGACATCTACTGTTCCAAACCCAATCTCAGCAAGGGGAGCATCCGGGTCAGCTCTTGGAAAGCCCATTGCCGAAACTTGTGCGATGTCCGCGGCCTCCATGGCCACATGATCAATCATCCCCGCGTGCAGGATCTTTGATTCAAAGTCGATGTTGCTTTCCTCTTGTCCGGTGGCTGTAGCTGCTAACAGGCCTGTGATCTGAGATTCAGCATACTCTAAGACGTCTTCCAAGTCTTCGAGAGTCTTTGGCCTTATGGCGCAAACAGTCCTGATGATGGGAGCCTCCACCTCTATGTTCTGCCCCACATTGATTGAACAGTCATGCCCATGTTTCTCTATCAGGTGATCTACAAGATGCCTCGCATGTGCTATGTGCGTCGAAGCCCCTATGCACTCTGTTATGAGTACCATCCGAGATTGCTGTCCGGAAATGTCTAATCCACATCCTCCGCGCTTCTGCTTGGTCAGATCACACTTTCCCGTGGTGCAAAGGCAGCACAGGTCGCAGAAGGGCATGTAGAATGGCTGGTAGCGCTCTAGAAGCTTCAGATCCCACTCCCTCAAATCAAGGAGTGAAGGGAACGGTGTCGGCCCAATCTTTTCGGACCATGTTTCCTCATAGATTCTTCCGACAGTAATCTCCAAATTCTTGAGAAGAGCTATTTCTGTTCTCAGTTCCTCCACTTTCAGCTGGAGCGCTTTCTTAGACAATTGCCTCGCCTACACAACAGACGCGAATGCTTGCAACTCAGGATTTTGCCTTGTTATATAGCCCTTATGTCTCCTATGGCCCCAGCGATTTTCAGAGGCGAGTTGATTACTTATCTCTGATACTACGACACGCGGTGCGGACAACGCTTACGGTGCGAATACTCACTCGCAATCATCAGGATGCCATCGCTCGTTTCGAGCCACTACCCCACTGAGGTGAAGCATTGTCTCTTGAGGGCAAGCTGACTTTCCTCTTCCCAGCGGCAAACTAAAGTATTCGCGATGAGGACAAATCACAATTCCAAAGAAAAGCATAGGGAGAAGTCCTTGGGATTCTCGATAGTCGTAACGGGCAAAGGGGGGACCGGGAAGACCACGATAGCCGCTCTCCTAATAAGAGCCCTCATGGAAAAGACGACTGAGACGATTCTCGCAGTTGACGCTGATCCAAACTCGAATCTGAACCAAGTGCTTGGAATTTCTCTCAAGAAGACTGTTGGAGACATTCGAGAGCAACTGCTTGAGGAGAAGGAGAGACTTTCGCCGGAAATGTCTAAGGAATCATACCTAGAGTTCATGGTTCACAGCTCTCTGGTAGAGAGCAGCAGATTCGATCTTCTAGCTATGGGTAGGCCTGAAGGCCCCGGCTGCTATTGCTACGTCAACACCCTTCTGAGAAAGATAGTCCTAGCAATCTCAAAGAACTACCCCTTGATGGTGATTGACGCTGAGGCAGGTCTCGAACACTTGAGTAGAAGAACAACTGGAAATGTTGACGTTATGTTGATCGCGACCGATCCTACAGCAAGGTCAATTGAGACCGCGCGCCGGATATTCGAGCTTTCAGAGCAGCTACAGATAGATTTCAGGCAAATCTATGCAGTTGCTAATCGCGTTCCAGATGCTCTGAAGGCGGTTATCGCGCAATCAGTCGAGAAGCTTGGACTTGAATGCGTAGCCGTCATCCCAGAGGATTCGCTTGTTCAAGAGTATGATATTGC
This sequence comes from uncultured Candidatus Bathyarchaeia archaeon, assembly GCA_964631575.1. Lineage (GTDB taxonomy): Archaea > Thermoproteota > Bathyarchaeia > 40CM-2-53-6 > JALHTG01 > JALHTG01. Next base: position 38,985 of record CAZVYD010000002.1, on the reverse strand, counting down.
AGGGAAATCTTTGATGATGCTACCTGACAGCTCTCCTGCATATCGGGCGATCAAGGATATGGTTGAAAAGATGCCGCTTGAATCTTGAGGATCTAACGTTTCTCGATAGCACCCTCAAGACTCGCCTCGTGGCCCCGGGCCTATCTCAGTCCGCTTCTTGGGGTTGGGCATCGCTTCAAATGCAGCTGTAGGTGGGCAGGTTAGGACGCACTGGCCGATTCGACGCAGCATCTGCATCTTTCACTGGGAGGCACGATGGTTCCTTCTATGTCGCCTCAACTCTTCTTTCGAAGATCAGGCTCATTGAGAAGCTGAGGAAAGCCGGGGTAATAGAGTGGCTTTTCGACTGAATCCGTCTGGTGCTCCTCCCAGTTTTCCCGGAACACATAGCTCACGGCTGCGATCTCAAAGATCGTTTCGTTTTCCATGTATCTTTAGGGCTACTTCTGTGGCCTTAGCAGCATCGTCCATGGTCACTCTAGGCTTGTCCTGTCCAAGTATGCATCTTATGAAATGTCGATCTATCTGGTAGTGACCCCAGACTGCCGGGCCGCTCTCTTGGAATTTCCACTCCTGCCTAGTTGGATCCTCGCCAGTGAGGACAAGTCTATCATTTCCATCTGCATAAAGGGAGCGCGTATTATCTCCAAATATCTCTAGTCTGCTTGAAGTCTCACTTGAGGCCACTGTACAACTGTAGTGGACTGAGACAACTATGCCGGAAGACAGTTTCATCAATCCCATGGTATTGTAACCTACTATTCCGCCAAATGCTCCTCCGAGCGGCGCATAGTTGGGCGCCCATTCCACCGATTCATATTCGGCGTCGAAGAGCCATCGCAGTAAATCTATGGACCAGACAGACAAAGTGAAGTCGGGGTATCCCCCGCTCACTTTCTTGTCCCAAGCCCAAGACCCGGCAGGCCATTGCGCTGCCAGAAGCTTAGCAGCTATGTATTCCCTGAATGAAGCAGCAACAACCTTTCCCAGAGTTCCTTCCTCTATGAGAGATTTCGCCTTTGCGTAGTTGGGCGTGAAGCGGAAGTTCAGAACCGGCATCATGATTACTCTTGCCTTCTCTGCTTCACGCTTCAACCGCTCAATTTCAAGCAGAGTCGGCGCTATCGGCATTTCACACAGTACGTGCTTCCCGTTGGCCAGAGCTTCCATAGCTACAGAGAAATGGAGTGGGGTCGGTGTGGCGATCACCACAGCGTTCACTCTCGGATCTCCTATCAACTCTCTGTGATCCAAATGGTATGGAACGCCGTACTTCTGAGAAAGCTTTGAAACTCTCTTCTCAGTTCTTGCTCCCAAGGCCACAAGTTCAGCTCCCGGCATTGACTTAAACGAGGGTACGTGAGCTTGGCCGCCTACGAATCCTGTGCCGATGACTGCTACGCCTACCTTTTCAGTCTTCATTCATTGCCACCCAGATGTTGCATCGATCTCGGAGTTCAATAATATTAAGGGCTATGTCACTGTCTGATGTAACATTCAATCCGGATTCACGCAGCTCAACTCGAAGCGGATTCTCCTGCAACGATCTGGTTAAGCAAATTGAGGCTAAAGACTTTCAGGACTTCGATAAGTTCATCTTTGACTCCTAGAGGGATTTTGGAGGACCAGAAGACGTAGGCCGTGATTCTCCTGGCCGATGCAGCCTGACGATTGTCCTTGACAATGTGAATCCTGCGCAGCTTGTGACCGGGAATTCTACGAATGTGCTTCCATCTGCGATCGCTATTGAATGAACGTAGCGAATAGCTTCCTCGGTGGAGCTTGAACGATATTCTAAATAGCATGCGTTTGAAGGAGTTCGGATGGATCAATAAGCCTAGGTCGATGGTTCAAGATGTGCGAATTCAAAGTTTTTGATCAAGGACGACTCGTGGCACATGACATCGTCTATGCAAGTCTGTCGAATGGTGTGCTGACCCTGAAGGATATTCTAGGCTCCGCAACTAGTGTCGATGACGCAGTTGTCTTGGAGATCGATGTTACGAAGGAATCAATAGGATTGAAGAAAGACCCTCTAATAGGGGGCATGTTGCGGTTTCTTGAGGAAGTATCCCGATGCGAAAGATCCGGCAGATATGAGAGCACTATAGAGGATATTTGGCTTAATTTGAAGTCTCGCGGCGACGAGAAGGTTCGTGAACTCTGGAGAAGATATGAAGACCGGAAAGCGGAGAAGACCGTCCGATGAAGGTAGCCGTCGCAGGCAAGGGTGGAGTTGGAAAGACGACAATCGCAGGAACCCTGAGCAGGCTCTTGGCACGCGACGGCTATAGAGTTCTTGCCATAGACGCAGATCCGGCTAGAAATCTACCCTCCGCGATAGGGGTTCCCAAGGAAGTTGCTTCGAAAATAGTCTCTATCTCAGAAAACACCGATCTGATAAGAGAGAGAACAGGGCTTGGGCTAGGCGAAGCCTCAGGCGCAGTCTTCAGCCTGACCCCGAGAGTAGACGACTTGGCGGAAAGATTTGGTGTGAGAGGGCCAGATGGAGTCTGGTTGCTTGTTATGGGGACGGTTAAGGCTGGGGGATCTGGATGTATGTGTCCGTCAAGTTCCCTTCTACGCGCCTTCCTGCGGCATGCGATTTTGCGGAACGACGATACAGTTGTGATGGACATGGAAGCGGGTCTAGAACATCTGGGAAGAGGAACCGTGAAAGGAGTCGATGTGCTTCTAAACGTAGTCGAGGCCAGTGCCCGCTCCGTTGATGTCTCGCTGAGAATCATGGAGCTGTCTAGGGATCTAGGACTGAGCCGGATTCTCTTTGTTGCAAACAAAGTTGCCTCTAGAGAAGACGAAAGCTTCCTTATGTCAGCGCTAGGTTCACAGGGAATACCTCTCTCGCATTCGATTCCACTTGACAGGAGATTGGTCGAGGCCGATCGAGCAGGAATAGCGCCAATAGATCATGCGCCGATGTCGTCAGCAATACAGCAAATTCTGCGACTCAAGGATCACCTAGCATCGACAATTCCTGCATAACCTTTGTACCTGTAACCCAGCCGCTTATCCAAGATTGCGCCAGTGTACGGCGGTTTTCCTTCAGTTGATGCCGAATTCGTCCCACTATCAAGTGCTGACACATGTAGCCACAGAAGGGAAGGATGAAATAGCCCGCAATACTCAAGAATCCAATGCCATCATCATAAGCAAGCTTCGCGGTGAAATTGTTCAATGAGGTGCCTGTACATTCTGCTCTTTCTCTTTCTCGTACTCGCAGTAGGATCGCTCACGGGCAACAATGCAAGTGCAGAGACATCGACAACATACGTTACGACGTATACTCAAACCACGAGTGTGTCATACACAACGACAACCACGACGTACACGATGACGCTTTACACGCTTGAGACTACCTCGACAACGACATCTGTAACCGCTACGTATGTTTCGACCTCTCGGGAAAGCATCACGTTGCTCACCGCTGTCACCGCCCAATCGACATCATGGTTCACTGAGACAACATCTTCTACTGTGACGCTGACTCATACATCCACACTTTTCTCACCGACAATAACTGTTCCCGTGACTAGGGTGACCAATGCAAGTACAACGGTGTACTCGCCAACGGTAACCTTGACCTCAACCGTATCCACAGAAACCACGACTACTACCACATCGACCTTCCTGACCACTACTGCAACCGCCTCCTCGACTATCACCATGACGACAACAACGAGAACTGTGACAACGATTATGGCTCCTGACATGCGGCGTCCCTCCATCATAGTTTCAGCCGCACATGGATCAGAGTTCGCCGAACCGGTCCGATCTCTTAGAGAATTTAGAGATCAAAGGGGTCGGTCCACATTTTCTGGGGTAGAATTCATGAAGGCTTTTGATGCATTTTACTACTCGTTCAACCCGATCGTTGCGCCGGTTGTTGCCTCATCGCAACCAATGGCTATTGCTGTGCGTCTGTTCCTATGTCCACTGTTGGGGATCCTTCAGGCATCGTCAGTCATTTTCAATGCCTTTAGCTTCGCTCCGGAAGTAGGAATAGCTGTGACAGGAGTATTTACTAGCGCTCTGCTTGGATTGACATATGTTGCTCCGACTGCGCTGGGGATTCGATATTTGCTCAGGAAGGGCAGTGTCAGGAGATCGGTTACTTCCTCATTAACCAAACTGAGTGAGGGTAGGCGCAGTCGGCCTCCGGCCGGTGTGTCGCAATGAGAAAATCGTTAGTTGCAGTTGTGCTTATAGTAGTCACTGTCTTGCTGATTGTTGACACCTCTTCCCGTGTCGAGAGCAATCTCATCAGCAATCGCACTGCCTCTATGGTGGGAAAACGAGTTTCCACAGCCGCGGCAATTCCAGCACTAGCGATAAGTCGAACCGATTTCAACTCCTCGGCTGGTTCTCGTGTGATGGGAATCAGCGTGATTGATTATGCTAATGATCCGGCCTCGGTAGTAACCGAAACGTCTACGTTGACCAGCATCTACAGTTATACAGTCACATCCTCGTCAACTAGTTATACGACGACGACCACAACCACAACAGCAACACAAACCGTCGTGACCACTTCCACGCTTCCAACAACAACGACAACCACGACTACCTCCACATTTTGGCTGACTCAGACAAGCACTTCCACAACGTGGAGAACAAGTACCAGTATGATCCTTCTAACATCTTTGACTACTATCACGCTTACCAATACCTCGACTTCATTCTTTCCAACAGTCACGGTCACGTCAATGAACTCATCCTACAAGAGCACAACGGCTTTCTCACCTACTGTTACCATAACCTTTGTTCAAACATCAGTAGTTTCAACAATCTCTACGGTGACCTCGGTGTATGCCGCTACGACCACCATCACAACAACTACCGTGGTGGTCACTCGGCCTTGCGTAATCGCGTCTGCTGCGTATGGTTCTGAGATAGCGCCTCAGGTTCAGTTTCTTAGGGGATTTAGAGATCGAACAGTCATGTCCACCTTCGCTGGCGTTCAATTCATGCGAGTTTTCAACGCCTTCTACTATTCATTCAGTCCTATTGTGGCTGAGGGGGCAGTAGCAAACCCAATAATGAGATCTTTAGTTCGAGCCTTCATCTCTCCTCTAGTCGCAACGCTCTGTATTGCTTCATGGGTGTCTGGCCTGTTGCCCTTGAACTCAGAACTGGCGACTCTCTTTGCAGGTATAGTGGCAAGCGGCTTGATCGGAGTTGTCTACGTGACACCGTTTGCCTTATTCAGAGAGGTAAGGAGGAGAACTAGGAGACAGGGCAAGAATGCGGCTCGATGTGTCGGAAGCTAAGTTTGTGTCAGGAAAGGGAACCTGCTACTTCGTTCTTAGAGGCGATGATATCATACGGATCTAGTCTGGGCGGAAGGAACGATCTAGTTTTGTTTGATGTCGGACATCGTGGTAGGATCTTCGGAGAGATGAATAGACTTCAGGGTTTGAGATTACATGATGCTTAGGCCCAGTTCTTCATGAGCCTATCATAGTCGAGCTCTGATGCCTCGACTTTCGGATTTTTTGGAGTCGAGCGTCCATCATTTGACAAGAACAGGCCTAGCTAGAGTAGACTTCTTGCCGGCAAAGCCGTGGAGAAAAGCTGAGAAACAGCCTTTGCTAGGTGGGAAACTGCGCACAACCTAACAGACGATCACAGCCCCCCACCCGTGTGCCACAAAAGTAGGAGAACCCAGAAGAGGATCCGAAGAGAACACTGAAAATTCTCAACTTGCACTTGCCTAGTACGCTCAGGGATAACATTACTTTGCGCTGCAGCGTACTGCGCCGTACTGACGACCAGTGTACTAGCCATCGCTTTAGTTCTTTGGGCTCTTTGTCCTGTGTTCTTCGGCTCGTGTTTCAATGTACTCTTTGACTTTTTCTTCGCTGTATTTCTGGGCTCCTTCCTGTTTCTGCAAGTGTTCCTTGACTTTGTTTAGCAGCTCGTCCACACTGACTGGCTTGACTACATAGCCGTCGGCCCCTTTGTTGACGGCTTCAATAGCGTTCTGTAGCGATGGATAGCCTGTAACTATTATCTTGACCATCTTCGGCGTAGTCTCTCTCATTCTAAGCAAGAGTTCCGTGCCTTCCATATCTGGCAGGCGTATGTCAATCAAAGCCAGATTGTAGAAACTCGCTTTCGACTTCTCTATGGCTTCTCGGCCAGTCTCCGCCGTGTCAACGCTGTATCCTTTCAACTCGAGGATTCCTCTGAAGCTCTTAAGGACGGCTTTCTCGTCGTCCACGATTAGGATACGCTTCTTCTCCATTGTTCATTCACCTCTCTCCTGAGTGGAAGTTTGATTGTGAAGGTTGAGCCTTCTCCAACTTTACTCTCTACTACAATAGTGCCGTTGTGAGCTTCTACCAGTCGTTTACAGACAGGCAACCCGAACCCTTGGCCCTTGGCCTTGGTGGTGAAGAGGGGCATAAACAGTTTATGCATGTTCTCTTCGGGGATGCCTACTCCTGTGTCGTGGAAGCTGATAGTCGCTGTTTCATTTGTATTGGATGCCGTTATTGTCAGTTTCCCTCCGTCAGGCATGGCTTGAAGAGCGTTTGTAATGAGGTTGATTAACACTCGCCTCACTAGGGCTGAGTCGATCATCAGCTTCGGGAAATCTTTCTCAATCTCAACAGAAACTCTAACTGTCTGTGGAATCGTCACCGCTGAGAGCGTGTCTTTGACTAGCTGGCGTAAGTTGCTCTCAGCAAGTTGAGGCTCCACAGGATTCGAGTAATCCTGTAGGTCCGCGATAATCTTATTCATGTAGCTCACTTGGTCGTCTAGACTGGTGAGTAGCTCTGCCATCTCGCTCTTCTGTGCCAGCTCTTTGTCAGTGGAAGCTAGGTTCTCGTACTTCACTTTGGCCAGGTAGGTGGTGCTGACTATGGCCTGCAATGGATTGCGCAAGTCGTGGCCAACCATCCCAGCAGTTTCACCGATGGCAGCAAGCCGCTCAGCTTTACGTAATTTCTCCTCAACGTTCTTGAGCTCGGTGATGTCTCTGGCTATGCCTTGGATGCCAGTCAAGATACCTCTTTCAACTATGGGCGAGGTATTCATCTCTATTGGAAGTCGCTTTCTGTCTATCCTAATAATCTCGAACCGGTGTGGCGGCAGATGTCTTTCTCCTTGGACACGAGCTTGAAGTCTCTCCTGTATCTCGAAGAAATGTTCTGGCGCTATCAGCTCTTTCATATTCATTGAGAGTAACTGCTGAACAGAGCAGCCAGTCATCTTCTCAGCTGCCTGGCTGCAGAAGGTGAAATTTCCCTTAAGGTCGATACTGAACACCACATCCGTCATGTTGTCAATCAGACGACGATACCTCTCCTCCGACTCTTTCAGTTTTCGTGCCCTCTCTTCAACGGCTCTTTCAAGTGTGTCGACCTGCTTCAAACGTCCAAGAGCAGAGGCGACATGCATCGCCAATGTCTCAAGAAGCGCTTGGTTCTCGTCGGTGAAAGCGTTCAGTCGATTGCTCTCCACATTCAGGACAGCAACGGCCTCGCCGTCTGAGAGCACGGGCACTACTAGTTCAGAAAGCATTGGCTGGAGTTCTTTCGTTCCGGAGAAGCTTCTTCTGTCTACAAAGGAAGGCTCTTCCCTGGTGTCTGGAATCCTGAGCGCTCTCTTGGCCTTTACGCTCTTGACCACCACGCCCGGCCCCTCTAGTGGCCAGTTCGAAGGCGACACCTGTACTCCTCTGGATCCGTAGACGTGAATATGCCCATTCTCGACCGCACAGAAGTCAGCGACATCGAACCCTAATATGAACTCCATTGCGTCAAGAGTATGCTTCGCCACATCCTCAATGGTGTTAGCGACCGCGAGTGTTCTTGCATGTCTGTGAAGCGCCTTTAGCTTCACCTCAGACTGTTCTAGTGCCTCCTCCGTTCGCTTGCGCTCAGTGACATCTCGTGCGATAGATATGAGGTGAGTTATGTTGCCCGAAGCGTCTATCAACGGGGCTTTTCTTGTATGATATATGCGGGGCTCCTTACCGCGAACACTCCTCAATCCGGGAACGTCGACAACGGCATTCTTCTCCAGCACTTCCCTATCCGTTCTCTCGACACTGTCTGCGAAGTCTCTAGGGTATAGATCCTGCGCCGTTCTCCCCAAGATCTCTTCCCTGGGCCTTCCTGCGAACTCGCATGCCGCGTCGCTGACTACGACGTATCTGAGATCCTTATCCTTGATGAATATGGGGTCAGGAGAATTGTTCACAGCTGCGCTTAGGAACTGAGTGAAGGTCCGGATCTCATACTCCATCTTCTTGCGCTCGCTAATGTCACGGGCAATGCCTAAGACCAAAGTTTTGTTTCCGATCTTCACAGGGAACGTTCTTATCTCCACTGTAACTTGGCTGCCGTCTTTTCGATTTAGAGTGAACTCGTCAGGCCCGGTAGGTTGTCCCAGAGCGTTTCTAGCCAAAAGTGCAGCTGCCTTCGGTATCTGCTTTGGAGATAGAAGTTTCAGTTCTAAGAAACTCCTTCCGATCAACTCATCTCTCTTAAAACCTGTGACTTCTTCTGCGACTTTGTTGCCGTCGATGAACTTTCCTTTTAAGTCGTTCAAATAGTAAGCATCTGGGGCAAATTCAAATAGAATCCTTAACCGTTCATCAGAGTTTTCCCGTGCTGTTTTGGTTTTCTTGCGGCCGGTGATATCTGTGGCGGCCCCTTCGTAGTGGAACCGCGTTTCAGGGCCCTTCAATTCCTCATCAGTCCTGCTTTGCTTGGAAACAGTTTCAGATAGAGTCGAGACCCTTCTGTGTGTCATCTTTCAGTGGCCGCCCTTAGCCTTCGCTGCGTAGTTCACATAGTCGACTAGTTTCCAGTCTTGGTGCTCTTCGAAATCTAAGCTGAGCCTACCATAGAGGCTCCTGACGATTAGCCTTTCAACAACCCTTGCACCCTCTCCCAGCAAACGCTCCAAGGCTTCATGAAACGCTTCAAGCTTCTTTGGAATCTCCTCACGCCTGATCCCAAAGCTTCGTTCGACATGATAGTATAAGGCGCCTCTAACGCTTTCACCGAGCACAGCTATGCCGCTATCAACCGCCTCAAGAACCGCAGTCTCGAACTTGTCCTGAATCGCCGACATCTCCACTACATAGACATTTCCATGAACTTGCGTCACTGACCCCCCTTTCAGACCCACTCATACTCGCGTATACGGAACTGTCCGCGCCTTGTAACGAAATTCCTCACCTCGTATTATGGAATTGCGTGTCCCAACAAGGCAAACATTGCATATCTCGCTAGCAGGCGTTTAGAGACATTGTTCCTGCGGTTGGGGGGAAAGCCAAGCCCGCACATCCCGACAACCAATCAGAGCCCTCTGAAGTAAGAATCAAATACAGCAATCCCCAACAACACTGGGGAATGAAGATGCCAGTCCCAGGTTGACCTTCGCCAAAAGGTATGATAGCCTCTGCGACGGTCTGACCCTAAGGATCTGAAAGCCTATGTCAAATGCAATTGACCACTTGCGAGGAAAAGGTTTTAGAGCTGGGTTGTCGCAGAAGAAGCCGCTTTCACCTTGAGGTAGTGATCAAGACTTGTCGATGTTTGCTGTTCCGGGTGCATATGACCGTGCCATTACTGTCTTCTCACCGGACGGGCGTCTATTCCAAGTTGAATACGCGGCCGAGACCGTCAAGAAAGGTGCCACGGTGCTCGGGATGACGTCACCTGAAGGCGTTGTCATGGCCGCAGAGGAAAGGGCGATGTCGAAGCTTCAAGATCTCTCATTCATGCTTAAGATATTCCAAATCGACGACCATGTGGGCGTGGCCGTTGCCGGTCTGAGCTGTGACGCTCACATCTTGGTCGATCAGGCAAGGATTTACGCGCAAAGCAATCGGCTAATGTATGATGAACCGGTGGACATTGAGATCCTGACGCGAAAGATAGGAGAGATCAAGCAGATGTACACTCAACATGCTGGCGTTCGTCCTTTTGGTATCTCTGAGCTTTTCGCAGGAGTGGACAAGAAGGGCTGTAGACTATTCTGGACCGATCCGAGCGGCACCTTCTGGGCTTTCAAGGCTTGGGCTATAGGAGCTGGAGAGGAATCCGCAAGAAAGATCCTTGAGACAGAATATCGTGAAAACCTCTCACTTGAGGAGGCTATCCTTCTAGCTTTGAAGTGTATGGCGGAGATATCTGAGGAGAAAGTTGACGCGCAGAAGATAAGGATGGCAGTCATACCCGCGGAAACAAAGAAGTTCCAAAGGCTCACCACTGAGGAAATAGATAAGTACCTGAAGAAAGTCAACTCGGGGAAGAAGCCAAGCGCAAAGTAGACTCCTGTTATGAGCATTCATTGTCAGTCATTTCTGCTATCTTGGGCCCGATCAAGCTGAGCCGAAAAAGGTTAAGCCCTACTAGTTAGCACTAGAGACGGGGCGAGAAGAGGAGTTCTGGATGGGAGAGAAGTACACAACGACGAGGCTGTCCGTCGGCGGAGACAAGTTCGAGATCTTGGTCAAGCCGGAGGAAGCTCTCGATTTCAAGATGGGGAAGCAGGTGACAGTGTCTCAGCTTCTGGTGATAGAAGAGATATACTCAGATGCAAGCAAAGGAACTCGTGCATCCACAGAAAAGCAACAGAAGGCCTTCGGGACAACTGACACTCTGAAGATTGCCGAAGAGATAATGAAGAAGGGAGAGCTTCAGCTCACGACAGAACAAAGAAGGCAGCTAGTTGAAAACAAGAGAAAGCAAATCATTGCGTTCTTGACGAGGCACTGCATTGACCCTAGAACAGGAACGCCTCATCCACCGTTAAGAATAGAGCAGGCCCTCTCGCAAGTCCGGATTTCAATTGATCCTTTCAAGAGCGCAGAGGAGCAAGCGAAGACCGTTATTGAGGAGCTTAGGCCAATCATACCGTTGAAGATTGAGCAGATGCGCGTCGCCGTCAAGATATTCGCCGAGCACGCAGCCAAGGCATATGGAGCGGTGAAGAATTACGGAACGATAACGAAAGAGGAATGGCAACGGGACGGGTCTTGGATAGGCGTAGTTGAAATGCCTGCCGGCTCGTACGCCCAGTTCATCGACAGATTGGGGAAGCTCACACAGGGTACGATTCAAAGCAAGATCCTGAAGTGAAGGGGAGTTACAGATTGAGTCCAGGTCTGGGCTCTTCGAGGCATAATCGGTGCCAGCAGACTCTGATTCCGCTATGTCGCAGTCGAGCAGATTTCGGAACTACCGGTAAAGTTCAGAGTGCTTCTCCTTCCGGATGAGTCCGGCCTTCTCAGCAGCCTTTTTCCATTCCTCTCTCGCTTTCCTGCTCAGGCTACATCCACTGTAAGCTTGGGCACATAGTTCCAAGTACTCCTTCTCATTCCTCTCAGCTAGGGCTTTCGTGGCTTTCTTACAGGCCATCGCGGGTTTCGCGCAATCTTGGCTGTTTTCACACAACGTAGCAACGTATTGGCACGAGGCCGAGACGAAGTCCATGCTGAGCGCTGCCCTATGCTTTATCATGTAGGTGCAGATAGTTCTTGCTAGTTCGCATCGAAGCTGCTTCTCGAACTCTTTTCTGCTTAGCTCCATCACACGCGATTCTCCGAAACTCTTATGCCTGACCAATATATTTGCCAATCGATACGCGCGGGCAAGTGTGCAGTTGCGTGGTATATCGATGAGCGTTGCACCATATGTGTCCTCTCCTGAAGAGGTCGTTCGAAAGATGCTGGACTTGGCTCGGCTTAGAGAAGGCGAGGTTCTGTACGACCTGGGTTGTGGGGATGGAAGAATCGTGGTAATCGCTGCAAAGGACTACATGGCCAAAGCATTCGGAGTGGAGATTAGAGAAGATTTAGCGGCAACAGCCCGAAAGCAGCTTGAGGAATTCGACCTTGAGGGAAAAGCCCAGATCATTCGGGGAGACTTCTTTGAAGTGGATCTGTCGAAAGCTGATGTTGTCACCCTGTACTTGACGTCGAGCGCAAACGAGAAGCTCAAACCGAAGCTTGGAAAAGAGCTGAAGGTGAACTCAAGAGTCGTTTCGCACGACTTTTCAATCACAGGCTGGAAGCCTTCCGAGGTCTGCGAAGAACCGCACGGTCATACGATCTATCTTTATAGAATTGGCTCATCCTAGTTCGGCTCATCAAGGACAGGCAGAACTTCCGAATTGCAGATCGACGCGACAAGTCGTCAAACCGCAATCTTAAAGTAGAGAGCAGCTTGTTCGTTCTCCATTTCAGTGAGAATCGGTGAATTCAAAGCTTGACCTTGTATGTCGAAAAGAAGCAGCTGGTCGCCCCAGGTGAGATTCTAGCTGAAGGGAAGCATCTGTCAGGAGAGAATACTCACCGAGACGGTGAGAGAATATATTCTTCGAGGGTCGGCGTAGTCGAGATAGTTGGCGATAGGCTTAGCGTGATTCCGCTCAAGGGACGCTACATCCCTCATGTAGGAGATGTTGTCGTAGGAAGAATCGTTGATATTGGCATGTCTGGATGGATTGTTGACATTAATGCCCCTTACCCAGCTCTTCTGCCTGCCTCAGAAACGTTTGGGCACCGAGGTCCCCGGGGCAGGATGGATCTGAGTAGAATGTTCGACGTAGGTGATCTTGTTGTATCCGAGGTCTTGGCATTTGACAGAACCCGAGACCCTCTGATTACTGCCAAGGGACCGGACTTGGGAAAGATAGCGAGTGGGAGGATAATTGAATTGTCTCCTACAAAGGTTCCAAGGCTCATAGGAAGGAAAGGTTCTATGATAAGCCTTCTCAAGAAGGGGACGGGAGCAAACATAATTGTCGGCCAGAACGGAATCATCCTAGTATCAGGCCGTTCTCCAGATTCGGAGAATGCAGCCATGCAGGCGATAAGAATGATCGAACGTGAGGCCCATACTCGGGGATTGACCGACCGCATACAGGTCATGCTTCGAACCAAGATGAAAGGTGAATAGATTGAACATGCAAGAGGAACCTATCGAGCTGATAAACGAGACTGGTTTGAGAATTGATGGAAGAAGACTGGATGAATTCCGCCCGATCAAGATGAAAGTTGGAATTCTCGACAAGGCTGATGGCTCAGCTTACATTGAGCAAGGCAAGAACAGGATTCTGGTGGCTGTTTACGGTCCCAGAGAAGCACATCCAAAGCATATTGCGTTGCCACACCGAGCCGTCTTGAGATGTCGATACCACATGGCGCCCTTTTCCACGCCTGAACGAAAGTCGCCTGCTCCGTCCCGTAGGGAGCAGGAGCTCTCTAAAGTCATAAGAGAAGCCCTTGAGCCTGCAGTCCTCTCGGAGTATTATCCTCGCACAACAATCGACCTGTTCATTGAAGTTCTACAGTCTGATGGGGGAACTAGGTGCGCCGGAATAACAGGCGCCTCCTTGGCGCTAGCTGATGCGGGTATTCCGATGCGAGGACTCGTCGCAGCCACAGCCGTGGGAAAGATAGCTGGCCAGATCGCCCTGGACCTCTCTGATGCCGAGGACAAGCAAGGCGAAGCGGACTTGCCCGTTGCAGTCATGCCCAAATCCAACCTTGTCACTTTGATACAGATGGATGGAACCCTGACTCACGAGGAATTCGAGAAAGGCTTTGACATCGCCGTGAAAACGTGCCACACAATTCACGAACAACAGAAAGCTGTGTTGAAAGAGAGGTACCTTGCCATAAAGGAAGAGGTAGAAGAAAAAAGTGACAAGGCAAAGGGAGAGGAGGAGTAGACAGTGTCTTCGACACCACATTTGCCGCCCGTTGCAGCCATAGCGCAAAAAACCGTTGTGGATATGCTTACCCTTGGAAAGAGGATAGATGACCGAGGGCTTCACGACTTCAGAGAAATGAAGCTTGAGATCGGTCTGATAGAGAGAGCATGTGGGTCAGCTTTGATCAACTTGGGCAAAACGAAGGTCATGGTAGGTGTGAAGGTGGAAGCGGGAGAGCCCTTTCCTGACACCCCTGATGAGGGAGTACTCTCCGTGAATGCAGAGCTTGTTCCTCTCGCATCGCCGTCCTTCGAGCCGGGTCCGCCAAATGAGAACGCCATTGAGCTTGCAAGAGTTGTGGACAGGGGCATCAGAGAATCAAAGGCCATCAATCTGAAGGAGCTGTGTATCCAACCTAGGAAGAAAGTGTTCGTGGTTTTCGTTGACGTATATGTGCTCGATCATGATGGCAACCTGATAGATGCCTCCTCAATCGCCTCACTCGCTGCTCTGCTGAGCGCAAAGATGAACGAATACGAAGTACAGAACGGAGAAGTCGTCTACAGGGCTGAGCTCAAGAATCTCCCAATCCAGAACCACCCGGTTGCAGTTACCTTAGCAAAGATCGGCAAATCTCTTGTTGTTGACCCATCACTCGACGAGGAGCAGGTGATGAGTGCGAGGCTGACCGTTATCTCCGACAAGGACGGTCGAATATGTGCCATGCAGAAAGGAGGAGCTGAGGCACTCACAATCGAAGAGGTCAAGCAGGGTGTGGCGATCGCACTCTCGAAAGGATCAGAAATACGCTCCAGGATCATTGAGGCTGCCCAGACGTGACAAGGACAAAGAAGGTAGGACAGGCAGGCAGTTTCGGGCCGAGGTATGGAACAGTTGCGAGGAAAAGATACGCTGAGATTGTCAGGGCGTTGAGAAGATACAGCGAATGTCCTCAATGTCATGTCATGGCGGTTAGGAGAGAAGCAGTTGGGATATGGTACTGCAAGAAGTGCGGATACAGGTTTGCCGGAGGTGCGTACACAGCGCAGACAAAGCTTGGAGAAGTTGCAAGACGCGCGACGAAAGGCGCGGCGCCCAGTGCCGTCGCGACGGAGCTAGGCCTCGTTGAAGCGCCGAAGGCTGTTGAGGCGGTCACGGAGCCCAAGAAGAGAGCCAGAAGGAGACAGAAGACTCCGGAGACTCCCAAGGAAGAGTCGAAGTGATTGTCATAAGCACTTGCAGAAACCCAACGCAGCGAATAAACAGCTTTGTGAAAGATCTTTCTCATTCTCTTCGGAATTGTGTAATCGTCCGCAGAGGCAAGATGAGCCTGCACGACATGGTAGACTCTGCCATTGAGAAGGAGGCTGACCGGCTCGTGATAGTCAATAGGAGGAAGGGAGAGCCCGGTGAGATTAGATTCCAACGCATCGAAAGGGGAGAGACACGTAACGTGTATCCAGTCATCTTCCTTGACGGAGTGAAGCTTCGACGAGAATATGAAATCAAGGAAAGGGTCGTTGCCGAGGCAATCACGGCTGGCGGGAGAAGAATCGAGATTGATCTCGCCAAATCTCTCGCAAGCTTCCTCGATCTTCCCCTGCGATCAGATAGAGGCCTTTTTTGCTCATTTCATGTTGCAGAGGGTGCTTCAAACAGGCTGGCAGTATGTTTGACATCTCCGGCTGCGACTCGGGAAGTTGGGCCCGGCTTTGTTGTGCACCATCTAGCGTGGCATGAGGGTGGGCCCAAGCTACATGAAAGCTACGAGAGCTGAAATCTCGGTAGAGTTCACTTCAAAGACATATGCGGAGGCGGTCTACAGAGCCTTGAAACCCGAGACGAAGCATTCGATCGGGCCAAGATCCAAGGTCACAATCGTGCTAGAAGGGAAGAGCTTGCAGATAGCCGTCTCTGCGAAGGACATTAGCGCACTACGCGCTGCAATCAACTCATACCTAAGGTGGGTGTCAGGCTCCGCTGAACTCATTCAGGTTGCTAGTTACTTTGAACAACGGAGCGCCGCGAAGCGCGTTGTGTCAGCCAAGACAGCGATGTGAAGAACGATGCTTGAGCTGAGGCAGATTCACTCTTATTGTTGTGAGACCCCCACAAAGTATGTGAGGAGATGACAGTGTTTGGCATCCTAGGCAGCGACGTGATCGTCTTCATAGTTCTCGTACTTGTTGGAATAGCAATCTTGATGCTCATCAGGGCGATCATTCACTATGTGATACCTCTGATTGGAGCGATTATTGTTTGGCTCTACACGGGAAGCCTCACGTATGCAGGAATAGCCTTTGTTGTCATAGCTCTTCTAGAGTTGATGTTCAAGAAGCTATAGCGCAAAGAAGATGAAACTCTCTTCAGCCGGGAAGAAATGATGGCGAAGCGCTTTCGTTATGTTCTTATCCAAGGTGGTCTACAAGCGTAGTCAACGCTGGCCTTTGAGAGTGAGACAATGACTGAAGAAGCACAGTTGCCTCCTCAAGTGCAGGAGGACCTCGTCAGACTTCAACAGCTACAGCAGACATTGCAGATCGTGGTGACACAGAAGCAACAACTGGAGCTGGAGTTGAGTGAAACGGAAAAGTCTCTCTCCGAACTGGAGAAGATCACTGACGATACTCCTGTTTACAAGAGCGTTGGGAGCATTCTGCTCAAGGCAGAGAGACAAGGGCTAATGGGTGAACTGAAGGAGAGAAAGGAGCTACTTAATGCCCGTGTGACTGTTCTAGGCAAGCAAGAGGACAGAACAAGAGAAAGAATGAAAGAGCTGCAAGACAGGCTTCAGCAACGATTGAAGACACCGAGCACCACACCGACATAACACAGACGATGTGAACCTTAACGTGGGAATTGTGCTCAGACGAAGACCGTCTGCCAAAGAGATTGAAGAACTCTGCTCGACGGCTGAAGAGGCTGTAGAACACGTACTTGAGAGACAGATAGGGCTAAAGCGCATAGACGATCTTCAGATTACTATGCGGGCTGAGGGAACGAGGCCTCTAAGGCTAACGATCGATGTTTCTCTGACGCCAAGCCGCGACTTACCGCAACTAGATTCAGTGCTGAGCGAGGCGACAGACGCAGCGTTCTCAGCGGCTGAAAACAAGGCAATAGATCTCAGACTTTGCAGGAACAGGGGACGTGCTTGACCCGGCCCTGCTATTCGAACATCTCACAGTCAGGAGAATGCCCGCAAGTCTTGCGATGGCTTCTCTTCGTCGAAGAACCCGAGAAATGGAAAGGATACCTTACTGCTATATAGCCGAGAGAAAGCTGTTGGTCCGGATTTGCGCGCCTTTCGACGGATTCTACCATTGGTGAAGGCATCTAGAAGAGCGGTCATACTCTCGCATCAAAACGCCGATCCTGATGCACTCTGTTCAGCGTTTGCGCTTTCATTTCTGCTAAGGAAACTCAACAGGAGAGTCAAGGTTCACCTGGTCGCTCCTGAAGGGGTGAGCAGGGTGACAAGGCAAATCCTTGGCCAAGTTAGGATGAGGCTTCAAGAGCCTCAGGACCTCAAGAGTTATGATGTCGTATTCACTGTTGACACGAATACTCTTTCTCAGCTTGGAAGATACGAAGAGCTTCTAGAACAGTTTGAGGGACCAGTAGTTGTTATAGATCACCACAATCCGGATCCGAGAACTCTGAAGGCTTCAAGCCATGTCATTGCTGATGAGCGGGCCTCTTCGACGGCCGAGATTGTTCACAGGCTCTGCCGAGAGTTGAGATTGCGTCCAAGCAGAGCAGTAGCGCTTGCACTTTTTCTTGGCATGGCCTATGATTCTAGGCACTTTGCTCTTGCGACATCAGAAGTGTTCAAGGTTGCGGGTGAGCTTGTGTCCTCGGGATTGGATACCCGCAAAGCAATGAGGCTCTTGCAGGTTCCGATGACTGAGTCTGAGAAAATCGCGAGGCTGAAGGGGTCACAGCGACTTCTCCTAAGACGAGTGAAAGGGTGGGATCTGGTGACATCACATGTGGGCTCTCATCAGGCATCCGTCGCCAGAGGTCTCATAATGCTGGGGGCAGATGTGGCAATGGTCGTGGGAGAGAAGAAGGACAGACTACGGATGAGCCTTCGATCCACGCAAGATTTCTACGAAAAGACTGGAATTCACCTAGGCAGAGATGTGGCCAGGCCCATAGGGGATCTAGTCAACGGAGCAGGAGGCGGACACGCCCTCTCCTCAGCCATATGTGGCCACGGCAAGGCGAAGGTAGCCCTTGAAAGATGTCTCAGCGTGATCACGGAAAAGCTTCAGGAGAGGGAGCGAGCCAGCTGCGTCTGACCCTTCTGTCAACATGAGCTGCACCGATAATTCGACAGCAAAAATACCGATAAATAGCCCTCTTCTTCATATTCCGCGAAAACAAGAATGAGTAGCTACCCAAGAATGGAAGCACAATATCCATCAACTATGTGAGGCTTCGATCGCTTGCCAATCATCGACATCAAGAATCTTTCCTTCTCTTATGCAGGAGCGCCTCGGCCGTCTCTCAATAACATCAACCTCGAGGTGGAGAAGGGGGAGTTCGTCATAGTCACTGGTCCGAGTGGTTGCGGGAAGACTACGCTCTGCAGATGCCTTAACGGGCTCGTTCCTAACTTCTACACCGGAGAGTTGACCGGAGAAGTCTCTGTTTGCGGACTTGACATCCGACGACAGCCAACTAGTGTGCTGTCCCGACATGTTGGATTCGTTTTTCAGAGCCCTGAAAACCAACTATTCTCTTTGACAGCGGAAAGAGATGTGGCTTTCGGCCCAGAGAATCTGGGGCTTGATCGAGAGGAAATCAGGAAGAGAGTCGAATGGGCGCTGAAAGTCACAGGAACCGAAGTGTTGAGAGACAGAGCCCCGTACGAGCTATCGGGTGGACAGCAGCAAAGAGTCGCCATAGCATCGGTCCTCGCTATGGAACCCGAGGTGATGGTGTTAGACGAGCCCACCTCTTTTCTGGATCCCAAATCATCGCGGGAGATCCTCGGCGTAGTTGCGAAGCTGAATAGGGAGCTGGGAATAACCGTGATCCTTGTAGAGCATAGACTCGATCTTGCTACAAGGCACTCCGACAGAATAGTTGTCTTGGACAAGGGCGTCGTCGCACTCGACGGGCCTCCTCGAAATGTGTACGGCAAGGAGGCTCATTTGATCGGGATAGGAGTGCCAAAGGTGGCCTTACTATTTCATCTCCTGAGGCAGGACGGGCTGCAGATCGAAAAGATTCCTGTCACCGTCGAAGAGGCCGAGAAGGAGTTGAGGAGGATTCTCACAGATTGATCGCGGTCGAGAGCCTTCGCTATGTCTACCCGAACGCGAACGAGGTGCTTCGTGGCATTGATCTCACCATAGAAGATGGTGACTTCGTTGCAATAATGGGTGAGAACGGAGCCGGAAAGACAACCTTGGTCAAGACATTCAACGGCCTGCTAAAACCTACGGATGGTAGAGTGCTCATTGACGATGTTGAGACAAAGAAGACGAGCGTTGCCGCTCTCGCCCGATCAGTGGGGCTGGTCTTTCAGAATCCTGACCACCAACTATTCTGCGAGACCGTGAGAGACGAGGTGGCTTACTCTCTAAGGAACTTTGGCTACCCGCTAGACGTAATTGAAAGAAGAGTCAGAGGAATCTTAGAGACACTGGATCTGATGCCGTACATAGATTCGTCACCTTTCATGTTGAGTGGAGGCGAAAGAAAGAGAGTCGCCTTGGCATCTGTTCTGGTTTCGAATCCCAAGCACATAGTGTTAGATGAGCCTACAATCGGCCAGGACTATCAGCAGAAGGATCGATTGAGAAACTTCATAGTTCAATTGAATGCCCAGCGAAAGACAGTTGTCGTTGTGACTCATGATGTTGAGTTCGTTGCTGAATGCAAGCCACGTGTAGTCTTGCTCTCGGGAGGGAGGATCACAGCCGACGGCACCGCGGAAGAAATATTGACTGATGGTGCGCTGGTCGAACGGGCGTCACTTCTTCGCCCGCAAATTTCCCTTCTCTTCTCATCCGTTTCAGGCCTACCGCGAGATGTTATCGACGTCTTCTCTGCGAAGGCCATCATTAGCAATGTTGTTCGGGGGAGAAAGTAGTGTCGATGCGCGTTTTTGAGGGCTTCAAGTTTACTAAGCTTCAGACTCCGATCCATTCAATGGATCCAAGAGCAAAGTTTGTGATGATCATGGTGGTGTTTGCGATTTCGCTTCTCTTCACAAATGTGCTGATTCTCACAGTCATATTGTTGGCTCAAATTCCACTGATCTGGCTAGGAAGGTCAATTAGGCGCTGGGGAGGATCGATGAAGGGGGGAGTCTTCTTAGCTGGCCTGATCTTTTTCATGAATCTGCTAACCGGATCAACTTTCACCTATTCGCTCGCAATGACAATCAGGTTTCTGGCATTGATGTCATCATTCTCGATATTCTTCATGACGACATCACCAGATGACTTGGGACTGGCTCTGGAACAGGCACATGTTCCGTATTCACTGTGCTTCACGTTTACGACTGCCGTGAGGCTTGTCCCAACTATGGCTGTTGATGCCCAAACGGTCGTCGACGCCCAGCGATCTAGGGGCCTTGAACTGGATAAGGGCAACTTTCTCAAGAGGATCAGAAACTACATCCCCATACTGATTCCACTAATCGTCTCCGCTATTCGAAGAAGCGTAGAGCTCGCTGAGGCCCTTGAGTCAAGGGCGTTTGGATTGACTTCTCGGAGACAATCTCTTATCGTCCTGCGAATGAAGACATCTGACTACCTTACTATCCTTATCTCCATTGTATTGCTCCTCTTGGCGGCATGGGCGAGCATTTACGCCCAGCTTCCTTCTATCGAAATTCCTTTTCAGCTTCCCCGGCTTTGGTGATCCTTGAGCCCTTCGAATCTTAGAGAAGCTTGATAAACGCGCGTTCAGCTGTAAGCTTTCGGACACGGGTGCAGGACTTGTATCAGAGGTTTCTTGTTCCAGTTGACGGTTCGGCGCTCTCTGCCTTGGCTGCAAAGAAGGCTGTTCAACTGGCTAAGCTTCTCGGCTCTGAAATTCGCTTTGTTCACGTGATCGACAGCCGCACTGTTCAGGCCCTAGAGCTTACCGGAGTGGACATGATCACCGTTGACGAAAGGGTCACGAACATCGCCAATGCTTACCTCAACGAGGTGGTCAGACACTCTGAAGATTCGAGGGTCAAGGCTCACCGTGAGATAAGGCGAGGACTCCCCGCCGAAGAGATTCTCAAGAGCATAATGGAGCATGACATAGATCTAGTTATCATGGGTTCAAAGGGGCTAACTGGAGCCAGACGTGCAATGATGGGAAGTACAACAGAGGAAGTTCTCCGCCTATCACCTGCCCCAGTGCTGGTCGTCAAGTAATTTTCAGAAACACTCATTTCCGTCCTGACTGGCCAGAATCCTCGGCTGCCTTGAAGCCGAGTTCGAAAGCCTTCAGGTTCTTCTCGACAGTGTCCGGAGGCACAGTGACAGTGATGGCATTCCTTGCGGCCCCAAGGCTCACCAGGCCTGTTAGCCTAACCAAAGCTCCAAGCATGACTATGTTTGCATAGCTCCTCGAAGTAAAACTCTGCTCCGAAAGCCTCGTGGCAGGAATTCTCCGGACCTTTCCAAGTGTCGACGGGACATCTCTGACCAAGTCTGAGTCAACAATTACCGTCGTCTCCTTGCCTAGCGTCTTTACATGAGCGCTCAAGGCCTCTTGAGTCATGGCAACCAGAATATCCAATTGCCTGACTTCGGGGTAGCCTATGCTTCTAGATGAGATGACGACTTGACTCTTGGCTGGGCCTCCGCGAGCCTCAGTTCCATAGCTAGAGGCTTGGGTGGCGTATTTCCCCTCATATGCTACTGCGGCCGTTCCCAAGATAGTTCCGAGCAACACGACCCCTTGGCCTCCCATGCCATCAATCAATACCTCGACCCGTTCACGCTTGCTCAGATCTTGTCACCCTTCCTCTCAGTTCGTTAAGGTTCCGCAGGAGGCCGAGCTTCTTGATGTCCACAAGCTTACCGACAACAATCTTTCCGGCCAAGAGCTCCTCCTCCATGTCCTTCGCTTTTGAAAGAGGAATCGAATTGTCCCGAAACCAGCTGAGCATTCTTTTGCCTTCCTCCATGCCGAGCCTTCGCCCAAATATCGCGGGACATTGCGTAATGACTTCAATGAAAGAGAAGCCTTCCTTAGCAAGGGCATCCCTTATCGCTCCTTTGAGTTGAATCGCATGGAAAGTTGTCCATCTAGCCACGTAGGAGGCACCAGAAGCAACCATGAGCTTGGAGACATCCAAGGGATATTCAAACGATCCATGAGGAGTTGTGCTTGTCTTCACGCCGAGAGGAGTAGTTGGGGCAATCTGCCCTCCAGTCATACCGTAGATCATGTTGTTCGCCATAAACACTGTCAGATCAAGGTTCCGCCTTGCGGCCTGAACGACATGATTCAACCCAATCCCCGCAATGTCTCCGTCTCCTCCGATGACCACCACTTTGAGTTCAGGTCTAGCTAGCTTTATTCCAAGTGCAACCGGGATACTTCTTCCATGAGTAACATGAATTGTATCTGCTCTGAAGTGAGGGGAAGGGATCCACGATGAACAACCTATTCCACTGCAGAAGACAAACTGCTTCAGATCTCGGTGGCCCATCTCCTCAATTGCCTTCAGGAAACAGTTTGCCAGCATTCCGCAGCCGCACCCTGGACAGAAAGTGGAAGGCAGGGCTTCCTCACGAAGATAGTTTCGGGCGAAGTGAAGATCTTCCTTCAAACATATCACCTTTCCACGTTTTGGAGTATCGCCGACGATATCTCTTCAGGGGTAAACATCAGCCCGCCGCCGATCTTGCTGACCGGAGCAATCTTTGTGCCTTCGGGCGCCACTCTCTCGACCTCAAGAGAAAGTTGACCTAGATTCATTTCGGGCACCAGAACGGTTCTCGCGCTCTCTGCTAGCTTTCGGATCTTCTCATCGGGAAAGGGCCATATGGTTTTGAGCCGCAGATGACCTACCTTTATCGCGTGCGTTGCCGCGATCTCAATTGCATCGTAGACAGCTCGCGATGTGCATCCGAACGATATGACTCCAATGTCGCACCCCTCAATTCCTGTCTCCTCGAAATCGGCAAGCTTGTCTCTGTCTCGGCGGATCTTGGACGCTAGGCCTTCCACTAGTTTCCTGTGAATTTCGGGATCTGAGGTCGCTCTAATGCCTACTGAGTCATGAGTAGAACCGGTTACGCTGACAGCCAGTCCTCTCCCTAGTGGAGGCATACCTTTCGGAAACTCGTCGCCTGAAGTGAAGAAAGGCGGCTGAGAAATCTCCTTTCTGTCGAAGACTTCAATGTGCTCAGGGAGGTCAATTCGCTCTCTGAGATGCGAGATTATCTCATCTGTAAGAAGGATGACCGGCGTCCTGTATTGTTCAGATAGGTTGAAGGCCCTGATAGTGAGGTTGAACATTTCTTGCACGGAGTTTGGTGCCAGAGCTATGATCTCATGGTCGCCATGTGTACCCCATCTGGCTTGCATGATGTCGCCCTGAGCGCACTTCGTTGCCTGTCCAGTGCTTGGCCCCGCTCTCTGTGCATCCACTACGACGCAGGGGGTCTCAATCATGATTGCCAGGCCGATATTTTCCTGCATGAGGCTGAACCCTGGCCCAGAGGTCGCTGTCATAGATTTCACTCCCCCCCAACTAGCACCTATGACTGCGCCCATCGAGGCTATCTCATCCTCCAGCTGGATGCAGACTCCACCAAGAGCGGGCATCCTACGTGACATCCACTCTGATATCTCGTTGGCGGGCGTGATCGGATACCCTGCAAAGAACCGGCATCCAGCGGCAAGCGCGCCTTCGGCACATGCGACATTGCCCTGCCAAAAGTGGCGTCCCGGCTCTACGGTGGTCAGCCTCGTCAATGTTTCTCTTCGGATAGTCGAGTCCACCTTTGGAAATAAGCCTTTGTAAAATCCTTTCAGCCCCCCAGCCGTTTCTCAGCCAATCTTTTTGAGAGGAGGCGAACATACGAAAGATCAGGTCTGAGGTGCTTGTCGTCTCCAAGAATAATCGTGGATGATAGAGAGAAGCCTTCGGGTGTACCGGATAGGCTGAGGCGTCTCGGAGCGAGAGTTGAGTTTCGCCTTCTCGATGTTGCGGACTACGTTATAGGCGATAGAGCGGTTGAACGAAAATCGACGGATGACTTTGTTTCCTCGCTCTTCTCCGGAAGGCTCTTCGACCAAGCAAGAAGGCTTTCCGAGTCTTATGCTATGCCGCTAATGGTTGTTGAGGGTGACCTTCAAGCTTCCTTGCATAGGCTTTCGAGGCCAAGGATTTTCTGGGGATCGATGTTGTCATTGGTCCTGCAGTATGATATTCGTCCGTTCTTTACTTTAGACGAAGTGCAGACCGCGGAACTCATCTTCACTTATGCTCGTCATCTTTCGTATGGGAAGCGAAGAACTCTTCCTATCATTGTCAAGAAGCCGAGAATCTCAACTGATGCTGAGTCTCAGCTGTTGGTTGTGGGGAGTCTTCCAGCCATAGGACCCAAGCTTGCTGAGAGGCTTCTTGAGCGATTCGGAACGATTCGCAAGGTATTCTGCGCGTCGCCGAGTGAGCTGGCTTTTCGAGGAGGGCTTGGGAGATCGAGGGCTCATAAGGTATCCTCGATTCTTGATCTTGCGTATCGATCTAGGCGCGTTATAGGGCGTCAGTCGACGCTCGGATCGGAAGAATAAAAAGCAGTTCCACGTGCCTACGGATAGAGCGGGTCTCACTATATGCGGCTGTTGGCCTTCAGAGAGGCAGCGGAAGAGATACTTAGAGACGCGGGGGAGTCCATCCGCAGCATACCTGTGGCTCAGATCGAGAAAATTGTCAGCCTCCTCATACGAGGAAGAGGAAAGAGGATTCTGATAATCGGCACCGGTAGAAGCGGCTTGGTGGGGCGTTCCTTCGCTATGAGACTAATGCACCTAGGGTTTGATGTCCACGTTCTGGGAGAAACCATCACACCCGCGATCGGAAAAGGAGACATAGTTGTCGCCATATCAGGATCAGGTGCCACAGCTCTCCCAGTCACGTCAGCAAGGATAGCTAGAAGAGTCGGAGCCTTCATAGTTGCCATCACAGCAAGGCCAAGCTCGCCTCTGGGAAAGATTGCAGGTCAGGTTGTGCACATTAAGGCGAAATCCAAAGCCGCAAGGCAGAAGGATTACTTTCTCAGACAGATTGTAGGAGAGTATGAACCCTTGGCTCCACTTGGAACCATGTTCGAGATATCTGCTTCAATCTTTCTCGACAGCCTGATTGTGGAATTGATGAGCCAGTTAGGAGAGACAGAAGGAGAGCTCAGGCGAAGGCACGCAACATTAGAAGGCCTTTGACAAGCCCGATTTCTTCCTCAAATGCGCTCAGAATTGACTAATGCTTATCTACGAAGATCTGCTTCTCATCTTGAGAGGACTTCGTGATGTCCCTTGTTATCAAGAATTGCGACTGGGTTATCACTCAGAATTCATCCAGAGAGGTTCTCAAGAATTGCTCTGCTCGAATAGAAGGCGAGAGAATTGCTGAGATCGGACGCTTTGAAGGAAACGCTGAACATGTGATTGACGGATCAGGAAAAGTCCTGTTGCCTGGTTTGATCAATACTCACACACACCTCTCTATGACCCTGATGCGAGGGTTTGCAGATGACATGCGCCTCCAAGAATGGCTGGAGACCAAGATATGGCCTCTTGAGCAGAAGTTGAGAGGTGACATATGCTACCATGGGGCTCTGCTGGGTTGCCTAGAGATGATTAGGACAGGCACGACATGTTTCATGGACATGTATTTTCACCTCAAGGAAGTTTCACAGGCTATTGAAGAGTCTGGGCTTAGAGCTATTCTTTCTCACGCAATGATTGATCTCTTTGACTCAGGACGGGCTGAAGCCCAAAGGCGGACAACACAAGAATCCCTAGAATTCATTAAGGGTCTTCGGAACTCGCGAATAGGATTCGCCATGGGGCCTCATGCGCCATACACATGTTCAGAGGAAACACTTCTCTGGTCAAGAGAGTTGGCAGAGAAGGAACATGTGCCTGTGCACACTCACATCGCGGAGACTAGACGTGAGCAGGCTGATTTCGAGAAGAATAAGGGAATGAGCGAAGTAGAATATCTGGAGAAGATAGGCTTTCTCTTTCCGAGATTGGTGGCGGTTCATAGTGTCTGGCTTACTCGTAGAGAAGTTAAAATGTTTGCCAAGCACAAAGTCAAGGTTTCGCACTGCCCTGTATCGAATATGAAGCTGGCGGTGGGCGGAGTTTCTCCGCTTCCTGAGATGTTTGCTCAAGGAGTCACAGTATCTCTGGGTACGGACGGGGCTGCAAGCAACAACTGCTTGGACATGTTCGATACTATGAAGATCTGTGCGTTGATGCACAAGGCGCACTCCTGGGATCCGACAGTCCTGCCCGCGCAGAAGGTCCTTGACCTTGCCACGATCGAAGGAGCAAGAGCACTTGGCCTTGAGGATAAGGTGGGGAGCATTGAGGTCGGGAAGACAGCGGATCTGATACTACTGGACTTGAGATCCCCGAATCTCGTACCGATTCATGGTCGAAACACAGTGCTTTCAGATGTAGTGTACTCTGCCAAGGGGATGAATGTTGACTCTACGATAGTGCAGGGGAAGCCTCTCATGATCAATAGAGGCCTTCTCACACTAGACGAGGAGAAAATCATGAGAGAAGCGACTGGAGCAGCCTCACAGCTTACTGGTTAACTCAGCTTCATCTATGATCAGGAATCCTGAAGAGCCTTCCCAATGTTTGGAAATCTTCTTCAACTTAATGCTTCTTCGAAAGAACGATGCATCTGCGACAAAGGTTTCATATTCTCCTCCCTCGCCACTGAGATGAATACCGTATTTGCTACTTAGTTTCTTGAGTTCCAAGAGGCTATGTCTATCGAGCCTTCTTCCCAGCCAGCCCTCCTCAAGTCCAAGTGCCGAGGTTCCTACGAAGTATGTCTCAAATCCAAGATCTATCGTTTCCTGCAATAGCAGTTCAGGGTCCTTGTGCCATAGAGGCGCAAAGCTGGCGACTCCGACCTCCTCACAGATCGCGTCTATCCGTTTCTTCTGGTAGTCGCTCGCGACTGCACCGGAGACCACTCCGTGGAGACCACTTCTGTTCTTCAGATCCTTTAACGATCTTTTCAGAGCATCAAGCTCTATGTCCCTCTCGGCAGAAGACGGGACTATGATCGTCTGAATTCCAATGGCTTCACCTTGCAGATGAGCCCATCTGACCGCAGGGAAATGGAACATCCATGACTCGGGGCTGCGAGGTTCCATCACAAGCAGGCTTGTGACGTTCCATCCTTGGTGAAGAGCGCACCAAGTTGCCAGGCAGCTATCTTTTCCTCCGCTGAATAGAACTGTAACGTTCAGGGGTCCTCACTTCATATGTCTATACTCAATGTTTTGCCATCCGTACTGACGACTCTGCGGACGACATTCGAAGACGCTAACCTAGTCTTCCCTTATGTTCGAACTGCTTCTCGAAGAGCATTCTCATTCTTTGTATCGTGTCCGTTTCCTCCGGTCGCTTGTTCTCTCTGATCCTTGCTATTCTCGCAAATCTCAGCGCGAACCCCGACTTGTAATGAGGGCTTCTTTGAATCTCGTTGTAGGCGACTTCCACAACAATTTCGGGCCTTACTAGAACAGTGTAGTCTCCTTCGGAAACCTTCAGTTCTTGAAGCTTTCTTGTCATCCAGTCAAATTCCTTGTCAGTCAGGCCTTTGAAGGTCTTTCCCACCTCTAGATACTCCCCGCTGTCTTCATCGCGCGCCGCGAGATGGTAGTTGCTTAACCAATTTGACCTTCTTCCATATCCCCAGTCTGCTGCCACGATCACCAAATCAAGCCGGTCGGCAGGTTTTATCTTGAACCATTTTCTTCCTCTTACCCCGAGCAGGTATGGGCTATCCAATGCTTTTGCCATCAGACCTTCATGTCCGGCGTTCACAGCCTTTCGCATGAAGTCTTGGATCTCTTGTGGATCACTTGTGACAATCCTCTCAGTCAGGATCTCGGATGGACAGATCTGCGAGAGAAGCTTCCATCTCTCTTCGTATCTTAGGTCTGTGAGTTGCCGTCCTTTGAGATACAATATGTCGAACAGATACAGTTTCAGAGGAATTTCTTGCGCTGCACGACCTATTTCATGCGCTCTTCTGAATCGTCTCATCAATTCCTGAAAAGGCAACGGCTTCATGTCAGGTCCGACTGCAACTACTTCGCCTTCGACGAGGGCGTCCTCCGCCCGCACTTCTTTCTGAATCATTTCGACGATGTCAGGCAGGCTTTGAGTCACGTCAGTCAGACTTCGGCTGAAGATTCTGACTTCTCCGTTTTTCTTGTGAGCCTGTATTCTGGCTCCGTCAAATTTGAATTCGAATGCAGTGCCAGATTTGTGTTCAATGATGATTTCTGAGATTTCATAGGACATTTCGGCCATCATGAGCCTTACAGGTCGGAACAGGCTGATCCTGGCTTCTTCGAGTGTCGTCTTTCCGCCTGTAAGGGCGAGGCGGGCCACCTCCCCTATGTCTCCTAGCATCATCAAGGATCTTCTGACTAAGTCGCTGCTTGATCCGCTTGCTTTTGCAATTGCATCAAGCATGACGCCTTCAACAACGCCTATCCTCATCTCGTGATGGAGCATGCGGACGAGGTATTCGCCTTCCTCCGGATTGGCCTCGCCAAGAATGCTTTCAACGATACTCTCCTTCCGGCTCCTCGACCTTCTACCCGAGGTTGCTGCTATCTCGGAGAAGCTCTTGTACACCCCCAAGATAGTTAGAGGGCTTCGAAGAAGCGGGACCTGTCTCTGCTGCTGCTTCCGCAGGATTTTCCACAGGGTTCGGCCGCTGACCTCAAGCACTCTCTCGTCTGAATCTGGAAAGATTTTTCCTACAATCATGCGGACGGCTGGTGAGATCTCGTCTTGGTTGAGTCTCTTCAAGAAGTCGCCTATCTTTGCTGTCTTCTCATTTCTCTTTGTGGTCTGCTCTAGCTCATTGCAGAGTGTGGCTAGATCCTGAAAGGGAGTTGCCTCTCCGGTCAACTGCTTTCAGCCCATTGGTAGAGGTTTGATTGGGTTTCGAGTTTCTTCATCCTTTCAATTACTGTCTCAACCCTGTCTTTTGAGAAGCCTTTCTGGTGGCAGAGGAAATCGTGGAGTTCCCTCTCTCTTACTGGATGAAGAGCGGTTGAAAAGCTTGTTGTGACTGGCGGGCTTAGGAAGATCTTCCTGATCTCTTGATATTTCTCGGATACGCTGCCCTTGATGCCCTCCGGAAGGTTCTCGATGGTTCCGTGCTCTCGAATGGCTTTCAATGCGGTCTTAGGTCCTATGCCTCTCACTCCTTTGTTGAAATCTGTGCCGACAAGAATTGCGACATCTATTAGTTGTTCTCTCGAAATGCCTTGGCTCGTCAGAAGGTCTTGGGCTTCGATTAGCTCTGGTTCCACGCGGCGTGCCAGTCCTTTGCTGGGCAGGTACTCCTTTCCCTGAATCGTCACATATCTGATCAGTCTAGGAGTTCCGAAGAGAAGTGAATCGTAGTCTTGACTGTTTGTTGCCCAGACGTGTCCCTGCTCTGTCATGTAGGCTGCTTGGGCTTCAGCCTCGGACGGTGCCTGAACGTATGGTATTCCTAGCAGGTGTAGCAGCTGCTTTGCATCGTTGATCATTTCTTTGGTCAGGCGTCCTGTCATGACTGCTTTGGAGAAAGCGGTTCGCAGATCCTTCCTCCTGAGAGCTTCGGCGAACTCCTTTTCAGCTCTTTTTCTGATTGCGCGTCTCTTTTCTATTTCAGCTAGCTTCAATGGGGGAGGTTCTCCATCGAAGACGAAGATCAGCTTCATAGCATATTCAGACAGTAGGCGAGTGGAGCGAAACATGAAACCGATTAGGTGGGACGTTATGTTTCCCTGCGGGTCAGTAAACGGCGAGCCGTCTGCTTTCCTAGTGATCGAGAGAAACTGGTGAAGCGCGTTGTTTCCGTCAACCGCGAGGCTTTTGCCGGTCAAATCTTTGAGAGACAATGTGCGACGGCTGATGATCGGTGTGAGATTGACGCCCATGTCCCCACCCTTGGATTGTTGTTCGTTTGGGCGTGATGTCACGCCCGCGGTTCATGGCCTCATGTAACCTTGATGACTGTTATCTCGCACTTGAAAATCCTTATGCCGGTCTCTGGAAACCATAATGCATAAAAGAGATGCGCGATTGTAGCACTTAGCCTTTGGAAATTCGGTCGGAGGAAGAAAATTGCCACGATTCAAGACTACAGGTGAGATCATTAAGATAATTGCCAACAAGGATCAGATCCGAAAGATGTAGTCGAGAGACTGCATCCGGAAGACATTGGCATTATCGCTCACGTTGACCATGGCAAGACTACCATGTCGGATTCTCTGCTTGCCTCGTCAGGACTCCTTTCGCCGTCTGTGGCAGGGACTGCGCTGGCGCTTGACTTCATGGAGGAAGAGCAGAAGAGACAGATGACGATAAAGGCTGCAAACGTCAGCCTTCTCCACGAGAAGAGCGGCGTCTCATACGTTATCAATCTGATAGATACGCCGGGGCACGTTGATTTTTCAGGTAAGGTGACGAGATCTCTCAGAGCCATCGACGGCGCTGTCGTTGTCGTAGACGCTGTCGAGGAGGTAATGGTTCAGACTGAGACTGTTACTCGCCAAGCTTTGGAGGAGAGAGTCAGACCGGTACTTTATGTGAACAAGATCGATCGTTTGATCAAAGAGTTGAAGCTTACCCCTGATCAAATTCAAGAGAAAATCGCTCGTATAATAAAGGACTTCAACGCGCTGATAGACCTCTACGCTGAGCCAGAGTTCAGGGAAAAGTGGAAGGTAAGTTTCGCTACGAATACGGTTGCTATGGGCTCGGCGAAAGATCGCTGGGGGTTCACCTCCGCCATCGCCCAGAACCGTGGAGTCAAATTCTCCGATGTTTTGGACGCTTACGTGCAGAACAAGGTTGAGGAGTTGAAGGAGAAGAGTCCACTTCATGAGGCGATACTGGATATGGCGGTCGAAGCCATGTCTCCCCCGCATGTGGCCCAGAAATATCGGATACCGAAGATATGGAAGGGAGATGTGGATTCGGAATTTGGCAAAGCCATGGTGGAGTGCGACGACAATGGGCCAACGATCATGTGCGTGACGAATATTGTAGTCGACCCGCAGGCCGGTGTTGTTGCCACAGGACGACTGTTCTCAGGCACGATCAAGGAGGGACAAATGATTCACCTTGTTGGTGCCAGAGTTGAGTCAAGAGTTCAGCAGGTCTGCGTGTATATGGGCCCATATCGGGAGATTATCGGAGAGATAACTGCGGGCAATATCCCTGCCCTGCTCGGTCTAGAGGCGGCCAGAGCTGGAGAGACGTTGGCAACATCCAAGGATGTTGCGCCGTTCGAGGCGGTTCACTACGTCACCGAGCCAGTGGTGACGATGGCGGTTGAGCCGAAGTTCAGCCGCGATCTTCCTAGGCTCGTGGACACGTTGAGAAAACTTTCAATCGAAGATCCCAACCTTGTAACAACAATCAACGAAGAGACTGGGGAATACCTGATTTCAGGTATGGGAACCCTTCACCTTGAGATTGCCACGACGCTGATTAGCAAGACTGGCTTGGAAATAGTGACCTCGCAGCCGATTGTCATCTATAGGGAGAGTATTAGAAAGCTAGCTGGGCCCTTTGAAGGTAAGTCCCCCAATAGGCATAACCGGATTAAGATCATGGTCGAACCTCTACCTGATGAGATTATTGACATGATAAGGCGAGGGGATGTCGGAGAGTACATGGATCGACATGCTTTAGCGAGGATTCTCAGGGATAAGGGTTGGGAGGCGGAAGATGCAAGAGGAGTGTGGAGTATTGATGAGAGCTGCAACATCCTTACGGATGTGACCAAAGGAGCACAGTATGTGCAAGAGGCTAAGGACACGATCATCTCTGGGTATGAGTGGTCCATAAAGGAAGGACCGCTGGCGTACGAGCAGATCAGAGGCCTCAAGGTGAAGATCGTGGACATTTCGTTGCATGAGGATCCGGTACATCGAGGGCCTGCACAGATAATGCCCATGACCCGAAGAGCATTCTTCGCAGCCTTCTTGTCTGCAGATCCATGCCTACTGGAGCCGGTTCAGAAGATTACAGCGAAGATTCCACCAGACCTGCTCGGAGCCGTCACGAGCGTCATATCGCAGAAAAGGGGGAGAGTAATCTCAGTCGAACAGAGAGGGCATCTGGTCTACGTGGTTGGAGAGATCCCGACGGCAGAGACATTCGATCTCTCCGAGGTCCTTAGAAGTGCTACCGCAGGACGTGCCTTCTGGGGTCTGGAATTCTCACATTGGTCCCCAGTGCCGGCGTCGATGATCGGACAGGTAATCCAAGACATAAGAAAGAGGAAGGGGCTTCCGCTCGAACCATCCAAGATCGAAGATTTCATCGACAAAGCGTAGCCACAATAGATGCTCTCAACTTCTCTTTCCCCAATTATTGTCCACTGTCTAACTTCAGCTTGCGCAACGCAGTTGTCTGACGGCCTGCAACAGAATCTTCACAGTCTCTTTTCTTTGTGAGTAGCCCTGTGATGCAAACAGACTTATGGTTGACTAATCACCTATCTCCACATAGCGGCCGTAGTCCAGCCTGGTCTAAGACGTCGGCCCCCCAAGAGTTCTATCCTCGGGAAGAGCCGGTGACCCGGGTTCAAATCCCGGCGGCCGCACCAGTCCAGCCACACACAATTTCATTGTAACGACGACGATTCAAATCATGACCTGTTCGGAGCCTAAAGACCGAAAGTCATAATTACTGATAATCAGAGGTGACAGTCTGGCGTCCCACTGTCTTGTTCTGCAGCGGGGGCTAGGCTCTGAGGCGGGGAGCTATACAAGTATCTTGTACACGGACGGAGCGCCGAGGAGGGGCGCGATGACAAGAAGTACCCAGCCGATGTATCGGTGGAAGAAGGAGGTGACGTGAATGTCAACAAAAGAAAAATCCATGAGCATTTCTGAAGGGAGACTATTTGCGCTAAGTGGGGTAATTGCCCCCATCCTCTTTACAGGTGTAGTGATCATCCTTGGCTTTCTTCACCCTGGCTACAGCCATGTCTCGCAAGTGATGAGCGATCTTGGTGCGGTCGGTGCTCCCTATGCAACGATAATGAATGCGAATATCTTTGTATCCGGTCTCCTGTTTATAGCGTTCGCCTACGGACTGCACAAGGGCATAGGCGACGGAAAAGGCTCGAAGATAGGTCCAATCTTGGTAGCGGTGTCCGGTGGTTTCCGATTAGGGGTCGCCATCATCCCGTTGCCGAACCGGTTGCATCTGCAACTCGCCCTTGCGGCCTACATCACAATCACGATTGCTCCTCTCATAATCTCAAGAAGGTTGAAGCAGGACTCTAGATGGCAGGGGTATCGTCTCTATTCACTGGCAACAGGTGTGACGTCAGTCATTTTGCTCTTTGTGTTTCTTGGGGGTGCAGGGGGGCCGTGGTACGGTGCTCTACAAAGAATATTCTTTGCACCTTCGCTCATATGGATAGAAGTGATGGCGATACGTCTTCTAAGACTATCCAATCAGCCATGCCTTATGAAAGCGCCCTGAGTGACATAGGTGAAGGCTACACAGCACCACACCTGGGAGGAGAGATTCTTCACGTTTTCGAGGGCCAGCTGGGGATAAGAGCTGGCACATTGGAGCGACAGTTCAAGCAAATGATCGGACACTGCGGAGTCCCGCAGGGATAGGCCCGGTGGAGTGACGTCGATGCAGAGGAGTGTTCTTGCTCGTTAGGACTTAACGTGCAGGTTGTGTGTGTGCGCACCAGTCCAGACTGTACTAGTTCGGACTTATGAACTCTGGCAGCATAATAGGAAGCGAGTTCGTGAACAGCTTGGTTGAGATTGCCAAGACGTTCTGCGGTCGTCTATGTGGCGGCAATTGCGGCATACTGGTCACAGTAGATCATGGGAAGATTACGAAGGTTGAAGGAGATCCTGACTGCCCCCTGAATAAGGGCCACATATGTCCCAAGGGCCGCGCCATCCCTGAGATACTCTATCATCCAGATCGAATCACGTATCCGTTGAGACGGGTCGGCAAGAGGGGCGAGGGCAAATGGGAGCGCATATCGGTCACCGAGGCTCTTGGCACCATTGCGCAGAGAATCAAAGAGTGTATCGAGCTGCATGGCGGAGAGTCAATCCTTCTGTTTACGGGCGCATTTCGCGGACTTGAGCGCGTCTTCGTACAAAGGTTTGCAAGTATTCTCGGGACGCCGAACACCGTCGGCATCGATAACATCTGTCACGCGCCGAGGACGATGGCTTCATCATACACGTTCGGCGATAGGCCCTTCCCGGATTTTGACCATTCGCCAAGATGCATAATGGTCTGGGGCAGAAACTCCCTCCAGACAGGTGCCGAAGGCTCTCCCGCTCAGTTCAACCAAGCATTGAAAGCAGGCGCGAAGCTGATAGTGATAGATCCGAGGAAGATATCGCTCGTTTCAAGAGCAGACCTGTGGATCAAGCCCCGGCCGGGAAGCGATGGACTACTTGCCCTCGGCATGATCAATTTCATCATCCGAGAGGGGCTCTACGACAAAGACTTCGTCCAAAGATGGACTCTGGGGTTCGACAAGCTTGAGGAATTCGTCAAACAGTATCCTCTTGACATGGTCGCCGAGAGAACTTGGGTGCCAAGATCGCAGATAGAGCAGGCAGCGAAGATATATGCTGCAAGTAAACCGGCTATCATTCAGTGGGGCAACGCCCTAGATCAGACCAGCAACGCCTTCCAGACCTGTCGAGCCCTGTCGATTCTCAAGGCAATAACTGGCAACATCGATGTGTCTGGAGGCAATATCTTCCTCACTTATCCCCCTATTCTCAAAGCCACGGAGTTCAGCCTGATCAAGGACTCGTTAAGGATTCGGAAGACGCCAGTTGGAAGCCGCTTCAAAGTCGCAGCCCAAGCAAACATTGTTGCCTGTCAAGAGGCGAGCAGAGCGATAATTCGAGAGGACCCATATCAGTTGAAGGCAGGGTTCGTCTTCGGCAGCAATCCCATGCTGACCCACCCAAACGCCGTTATGGTTCATGAGGCTCTGAAAAAGCTGGATTTCCTGATTGTCGTTGATCTATTCATGACCCCCACGGCGGCCCTAAGTGATGTTATTCTGCCCGTTGCGGCCAACCTTGAGTTCAACGAGTTTTTCCAGCGTTCAGGATACATTGCAGCGAGGCCCAAATTGGTTGAACCGCCGGGCGAGTGTAAGTCAGACTTGC
This sequence comes from uncultured Candidatus Bathyarchaeia archaeon, assembly GCA_964631575.1. Taxonomy (GTDB): domain Archaea; phylum Thermoproteota; class Bathyarchaeia; order 40CM-2-53-6; family JALHTG01; genus JALHTG01. Next base: position 3,856 of record CAZVYD010000002.1, on the reverse strand, counting down.
AGTGGATCAACCTCATGGCAAAGAGCATGGGGTTCGGAGAGCACTTCTGGAATGATGAGACTGAGGCCATCGATACACTACTCAAGCCGACTGGACTCACATTTGAACAGCTGAAGAGCCTGGGGTTATACGGAATCGAGAGTGGCTACAGAAAATACGAGCGGGAGGGCTTCCGTACGCCATCAGGCAAGGTGGAGTTATACTCATCTAAGCTCAAGGAACTCGGCCTCGAGCCCCTTCCAGTTTACAACGAACCTAAAGAGACACCTTTTGGCTCACCTGAGATAGCTGAGGAATACCCTTTGATCCTAACAAACTACAAAAGCCCGTTCTTCTACCACGCTAGTCATAGAAACATTCCTAGTCTGCGTAAACTTTCTCCTGAACCAACGGTCGAATTGAACCCCGTTACGGCGACGAAGCTCGGCCTGGAAGAGGCGGACATGGTTTACATAGAGAGCATCAGAGGGAGGATAAAGCAGAGGCTAAAGCTCAACCAAGACATTGATCCCAGAGTGGTTATGGCTGCTTATGGCTGGTGGTTCCCTGAGGAGGGGTACGACCGCTTGTTTGAATGGGAAGAAGCAAACCTTAATGTTCTGACATCCAACGAGCCTCCATACGACCCAGCTATGGGCTCAGTCAATCTTAGAGGAATTCTGTGTAGAGTATACAAAGCCAGCTAGAATCTCCTGAACCCAAGAGACTGCAGGCTGGAGCTTCGAGTTCCGGGGGCCGCATCGTTGAATGTCTCATTCCCGTGCTGCTCGGATGTCCTGTTGCTTGGTAGTCTTGAGCAGGCAGTAACTATTGTTATGCAAGGTGAAAACGACGTTGTCATCTGACACGAGCTAGAAGGTTCGTGGATCTACTCGCTTGACTCCTGTCACTTTGTCGAAGACTTCGTCTGTTGAGGCTATTATGTGATCCGGAACCGCGTTGAGGGCCGTTGCTGCATAGTAGGCGTCGAAGATTGAAGTGAGCTTGAACTGTTTCATCAGCGTTGCTGCAAGTATGTCGATCTCAGATGTCGTATCGATATACTTCAGGTTTGGTAGCGCCGTCAGTGCCGCCAGCCTTGAGATGTATGACTCCAATGTGACGCCTTCCTCCATCGAGACGTAGTAGAGTTCGTGTAGCACCTCTCTGCTCGTCAACACAATCCCAAAATCTCCGTGAACTATGCGGCGCAGGAACTTGTCCGCCGCTGGCTTCAACCAGTCATTTCTCTTCACGTGGGCATACAATATGTCTGCTTCTATCATCAAATCTGTTTCCTTCTCTTCGCCCTCTTCACCGCATCAGCACGGGCAGTCTTCTCTGCCAACGTCTTCAGTTCTTTTCTGCTGAACTTGCTGTCAAGCCAGCTCGCTGAAGCCTCCAACGGATGTTGCGGGATGGGAACCACGATTAGAAACGGCCCTGCAGGAATCAGCGTGGCCTTGGTGCCCCTCACTTCGAACTGGCTGGGGATCGTCAATCGACCACGCTCATCTACTACCACGACAGCCATCCCAAACCCCGGTCTTTCAATTTCGCCCAACTATTTAATTCTTGCCCCCGAAGTGTCGTCTTGCCCACATGACTCTATTCGAACGGAGGCCCTCTAGAAGAATTCATCGCTAGCGGTGTGAGCCCGGCGGCCGCACCATCACCCTACGCTTAGATGAGCGAATTTCTTGGGAATCGATATTTCCATAGTGGTCAGGGGCTGGTCTACATTTCAGCTTTCGTTGGGTCCTTTGCCAAGAGTTGGAATACTATTGCTGCTGCGACACCCATAGCTCCAAGGGATATCGCCATGCCTTCATAGTTGTACAAGATGAGTGCTAGTCCTCCGATAGCTGTCCCTAGAGATGAACCAGCATTATCAGCTGCTGTACTAATCGACATCATTGTGCCACGAAATGTTGGAACCTGTTCAAGGGTTAGGCTATTGGACGCTGTGACTCTCATGCCTGCGAAAAAACTGCCCAAGAAACAAGCAGTCAAAGACATCCATAGATTAGGCAAGCTAGCATAAGAGAGTGTGAACATGCCGGCGAATAGCGCTGCTAGGACCGTGAATGGCTTCCTTCCATATCTCTTGACGAATCGAGCGCTGATCACACTACCCGAAGTGAAACACAAAGCAGCGACTAACATCAGAATCGACGCAGAAGCGGTGGGTACAAGGAATCGCTGTCTGAAGAAAGACATACTGTACGTCAAGATCGCCATCCAAGCGGCCATTGAAAGCGCCGTGCCCGCCAAGCAGGCGTCAGCCGACCTGTTTGAGAGGATTCCCTTGAAGCCCTCGAAATAACTTCTAGAGCTCATCTCAGGTCGATGGCCTCGCGACGCAGCAGATATCCCCTTACCGGCTAACAAGAGACTCAGAACGGAAACAGGGAGGACGAATCCTAAGAAGGCCAAGCGCCAACCTCCAAGAACTGCGATAAACCCAACGGCTGGCGAACCAACAACGTACGCTATGGACATGCCGGCGACCACCCATCCAATTGCGCCCGGTCGTTTCTCGCGAGGAAACTGTTCCCCAACCAAAGTAAGACACATGGGTGCAACCATAGCCATCCCCAAGCCGGATAAGGCATAGGTCACAAGTATCGTGTCGAAGTTCGGAGCAAAGCCAGAACCCAAAGCTGAAAGACTGAGGAATAGAAGCCCCATCATTAGCAACGATCTATGCCTAAATCGAACACTTAGGACACCCATGAATAAGGCGAAGATGACCGAGACGAAATATGAGACACTGCGAATCTGCCCCGTAACTCCGACGGAAGTCCCAAACGTAAGTCCGATGTCAACCAGAAGCAGCCCCACTAGAAGTCCCGGTGGCTGCGTCGCAAAGCGAGAAATGACTAGCGACGGGAGAACGAGTCTTCCAGGTGAACGTTTCTCTTCAGTGGAGACTGGTCTTTCATCCATGTTACTGGAGCCCCGATTGCCAAAAGAGGCACTCATCAGTAGGAGGCTGCTATCAGTAGTTAATACTTGTGTCTGATTCTGGGGTTCTCAGGGAGTCAACAGCTCTTTCTCAATGAGCTTGTTGATGACAACGCTGAGCGTCATAGTTTGTGCTTGTTCTCACTCTTTGGAGGTAGCGTAAGCCCGATGAAACTCAGCAAAAGCGTCCTTCGCAAATCTTCTCAGGCTCCACTCTCCAAGCTCTCATCAGACACAATTCTTTTCTTTCCAGCGACCCTAGGGCATTCTTCTCCGAACATGCTACGGCGCTAGTTTGGATGCTTGTTCTCCGCGCAGGCCCCAGTTGCTCTTCGGTACATCATGAAGTATGATGTGTAGGGACTCTGGTTTCACGCCAATCTCTCCGAAAGCCTTCGTTATGCCTTTGATGAGCTTCTCCTTCTGTTCCGAGGTCCTGCCTTCCCACATCTCAACCGTGACTACAGGCATAGACTTCACCTCCATGTGTTGAGCTTGCTTTCGTGTGTTCTTCTAGAGTTTAACTCTTTGCGTGCCACATGAGCTACGCACGCTCACTGACCACATGACTTCTGCAGTTCCATAGATGGTGGCACAGCCCTCTTCGAACAATGACAAGCGCAATGCCGGCCTCTTGAGAATTTGAGTGCAATCGAGAGGCTGGCGGTTGCGCATTTGTTCCTAAGGAATTTGGCCCCTCTCGACTGGATCTTGTGATGCGGTTCCGACAGCATGACTCGTCGCGCAGTCGATCCAGCATGAGCCAGCGCCTCTGAGTCACAAGCTACAGTCTTGGTTTAACCAGTCACGACTCTTAGTGGTCAAGGCAACAGGGGAACCAGTGAGAGGAAGTTTTCGGCACAACCGATATATACTATGGGCCGCCAAGGCACTTCTTGCTCGTTCGGAG
>CAZVYD010000001.1:29587-102415 GCA_964631575.1 uncultured Candidatus Bathyarchaeia archaeon | reverse complement strand
TGGTCGTTAATCCTTAAGCACTTCGGTCACGATTCAAATCTCAGAATTGGTGCGGGGGGTGGGATTCGAACCCACGAAGGCCTGTGCCACAGGGTTCTAAGCCTTGCACTGCACGGCCCATTTGTGGAGCGTGCAGCCCTGCCCCTTAGACCTGATTCCCGCCCTTCCAAGCTTAGACGGGGTCTCGGGTACCCCCGCGGCCACATCAATCCTACCCTGATTCACAATTAAAGCTACTCTGTCAGAGAACTTGTACGTCAAGCTCCACGGGTGACTATTTGCATTATTGCAGCTCTATTCTCGATTCCATGCCCAAGAGGCTAGGTGGGACCGCCTCTTATTAGGAAGATTCAGGAATTGCAGAGCGACCGTTAGCCAAGGAGCCCTACCATGATCGTGAAGCTTGACATTTACAGCACACATCTTTCCGGAATATGTTTCATAGAGGGCATTGGCCTAAGCTCAAACGTCTACACGTTAGGAGTCGAAGAAATAACCGTCATTGACACTGGCGCAGGCGATCAGATAAACGCCTTAGTTCCGAGGCTCAAGACCTTGGACTTAGATCCGAGGAACGTGAAGCAAGTCATCCTGACGCATACACACCCAGACCACACAGGCGGCTTAAAGGAACTGGTCGGAACCTGTTCGCCAGCAGTTCTCGTGCATGAAGAAGAAGCCGCAAACATCGAAACCTTTGGCCTTGCCATCTCAAAGCTTAACGACGGAAGCTCCGTCACCGCGGGCGGACGAACACTCCAAGTAATTCACACTCCCGGCCACACGCCCGGAAGCATATGCCTCTACGACCCAAAAGACAAGATTCTCTTCTCAGGCGACACAGTCTTCCCAGAAGGCGGATTCGGCCGGACTGACCTCCCCGGCGGAGAAAGCTACCAGCTAATAGAATCCCTAGAACGCCTTACAGCGCTCGAAGTGGACTTCATTCTCCCAGCACATATGGAGATGGTTAGATCCGAAGCCAAGGCGCATCTCATGGCCTCATATGAGAACGCCAAATCATGGCTGTGAGAAGACGAGCGGGCCAACCCGACCAAGAACCTAGTTTCCGGGAGTACATAGCCTTGACAACGTGAGCTCTGTCCTAGTCACAAGCCCGACTATCTTCCTTATCTCCGCGCACTGGTTGGCGTACATGGTCGCCTTCGCGGAGTCGCCCTCCATTTGCGCTGAAACACATTTCTCGAAAAGCTCCTTCTCTCTGCGTTGAAGCCTCGCCTTCCATGCAGCCAACCTTACGAACTGGCTACTCAAACGCTTCACAGTTTCGTCCGGTTCAACAGCAATCCTAGGCTGAGCGGCAGGAAAAACCCTTCTAACCACCCAACCCTTCCTTTCAAGGGTGCCCAGCATTCTGTTGGCCTTCGCGCGGTTCCAGCCTAGCTTACTCGCCAGCTCTTGCGCGTTCAGCCCCTGATTTCCTAGGACCAATCGAAACAGCTTGTTGGAGTCGCTTTCCGTTCTGACTTTTGCAGCGCGCTCCATAACACCCACTCACAACGAAAGTCTGAGCAAGGAACACCTTTTGACATTTTTGATTCATCCAGAAATGGCGTGATATTTCTGCAGAAGAGACAAGTTCGGCACGAGGAGCCATTCTCACAGCGGACAGATTGGCGCTCGTAGGGGCGGAAGGGCTCGACTTGCAGACTGTCCGTGATTAAAGCTCCAAAGTCATACTCACTTCGTCCACATACTCGTCTCCCTTGCGTAAGGCCTTCGGCATTTTCCCAACCTCTCGGAAGCCAACCTTCTCATAGACGTGCCTAGCCCGCAAGTTCGAATCGAACACTGTCAAGCGCAGAACCTTCAGCCCGGCCCTCCTCGCTTCCTCAACAAGGACTCGCATCATTTCGGTTCCAATCCCGACATCACGATAACCATCTCGGATAGCGATCCCCAACGATCCAACGTGGCTCCTTTTCCCGGTTCCCTTACGAACCTCAGAATTTGCAACGATCTTTCCGTCAACTTCTCCGGCGACACAAATCACAAAACCTTTCTCGATGTCCGCGAGCAGTCTCCCAAGCCAGTCTGCCTCAGCCTCACGGGTCGTCCTTTTCTCAATAAGTATCTCTGCTCCCTCATCGACAAGTGAATTGATAAATTCCAAGAGATCGTCCAGATCGCTCATTCTTGGAGCCCGAAGAATCACTCTTCGTCGGTCTCTCGCATGAAACTCCCGGTAAACCTTCTCCATTAGCACTCACGCACCGTCTTGACCCATAGACCACACTTGGAATTCAGATGCAAATCAGGTCGCCCTTATCCTTGACGGTTACCCAATCGCCATCGAAAAGCATTAGGTAACCCTTATTCCATGGTCCCCATTCTCCTATCAGTTCATACAGAAGAAGAATCAGGGTAAATGGTCGGCTCCACAGAGACTGCCGACCGGAAGATGATGCACGCATCAACATTGGAGATTTGAGGATTTGGCGAAGCACTACGGCGCCTATGGAAGAACGATTCCCCCTATCCAAGAGAAAACGCTTCCCCAGCCTCCACATCGAAGCTCAGGCATGTTTCTTCGACTCTTGAGGTACATGGCCAAGTACTGGCCCGCGGTGACGCTGGCCATGTCCTGCGTGGTCGCAGTCACATATCTGAACATCATTGTCCCACTCATCATCAGAGAGATAGTAGACAAGGTTCTAATCCAAAACATGTATGACCAGCTTGCTTGGCTTTCACTCTCGATAATTCTAGTAGCGGCCCTCAAATCGACCGTCTCATTTGCACAAAGATACAGCCAACAGTACATCGGCCAAAAAGTCGTGTTTGACCTGAGAAACAACCTGTTCACCTCACTGGAAGAGAAATCATTCAGCTTCTACGACCAAGCTCAAACCGGGCAGCTGATGTCAAGGGTTACGAGTGATGTTGAGCAGGTCAGAGCACTACTTGCATGGTGGCTTGAAACTCTCGTAGCGTCCGTCCTGACAGTCGGAAGCGTCATTCTAGTAATATGCACAATCGATCTACGATTGACGTTCCTGTATCTTGCAACGGTGCCACTCGTCCTCTTGGCAGCCTACAACTTCTCCAAGAGAGTTAGACCACGCTTCGCATTGGCAAGAGAAATCTTCGGAGACATGACCTCCGTCATCCAACAAACAATTGTTGGAACCAAAGTCGTCAGAGCCTTCGCGCAGGAAGAGCATGAAACGAGGAAGTTCACCTTTCCACACAGTAAGTACCTGAAAACAAACCTTGAGATCTGGCGCTACCGCTCCATGTTCATGCCTTTCATGGCCTTCACGTTGAGCCTAGGAACAGTTCTGGTCTACTGGTACGGAGGAGCAGAAGTCATTCAAGGCAATATGACCGTGGGCTCTCTTGTAGCCTCAGCCGCCTACCTAGCAATGTTGGTCATGCCCGTTCGATTCATCGGGTTCCTCATAACGTTCTACCAACAGGCAATTGCCGGTGCAGAGAGAATCTTCGAGATAATGGATGCAAGACCTGAGGTCGAAGAGAAGCTTGATGCAGTCGAGCTTCCGCCAATGCAGAAGGAGATCACGTTCAAGGATGTCTCCTTTGAATATGCGCCTCGTAAGAAGGTCCTAGACGCGATCAGCCTAAAAGTGAAGGCTGGTGAGACAATCGCACTTCTCGGAGCAACTGGATCAGGCAAGAGTTCACTGATACATCTGATTCCGAGATTCTACGATGCAACTGAAGGAAGCATATTGATAGATGGACGCGACGTAAGAGACGTAAAACTCCGCTCGTTGAGACAACAAATCGGGATAGTTCTTCAAGAAACTTTCCTATTCTCTGCCTCAATAAGAGAAAACATAGCCTACGGTAGGCCTGACGCAACCATTGAAGAGGTTGAGCGCGTAGCCAAAATCGCCGGCGCTCACGATTTCATACTGTCATTCCCAGACAAGTATGACACCAGAGTCGGTGAAAGAGGAATCACCCTTTCAGGAGGTCAACGACAAAGAATAGCCATAGCAAGGGCGCTCCTTCTGAACCCACGGATACTCATCTTCGACGATTCAACCTCCAGCGTGGACATTGAAACAGAACACGAGATCCAACAGGCACTACAGATCCTACTGAAGAACCGCACCACATTCATAATCACACAGCGAGTCTCAACAATAAAGAACGCGACGAGAATCGTAGTCTTCGAAAACGGAAGAATCGCCGAAGAGGGAAGTCACGAAGAGCTGCTTGCTAAAGACGGGATCTACGCAAAGATCTACCGCACACAGTTCAAGGAACAGGAAGAACTCCTAGAGGCCAAAGCCGTACAGCGAAGGAGCGAGTAGAAACATGGCCCACTTGCACGTTTCAGATCTGCTGGGAGGAGAAAAGGCGGAGAGAAAGGTTCCGGACACAGTCATATTGAAAAGGTTGAGCATATACGCCCTTCCGTACAAGAGGCCGCTCACCGCCAGCATTATCTTTCTCTTGATCACAGCAGCAACGAATCTGGCAGGTCCTTACATTCTCAAGATAGCGATTGACAGATACATCACGGCAAAGGACCTGGCCGGTCTATCGAACATCGTGCTCGCATACGTAGCAATCAACCTTGTGAACTTCTTCTCAAGTCACAGGCAGCTATACCTAATGTCGGCAATAGGGCAAAGGATGATCTACAAGTTCAGGGAGGAGATGTTCTCTCACCTTCAGAGGCTTTCATTGAAGTTCTACTCGGAGAACGTGACTGGCAGTATCGTGTCGAGAGTAACAAATGATGTGGACTCACTTCAAGAACTGTTGACCTCAGGAATCCTCACGGTAATAAGTGATGTCGTCACCATTATCGGAATCCTTATCATAATGGCCTGGATGAGTCTCCAGCTTACTGCTGTCTCAATGGTCATAGTGCCCATGCTTCTCGCGCTCATCTACATCTTCCAGAGAAAGGCAAAGAGCGCGTACTTAGCAACTAAGCAGAAGATGGCGGGTGTGACAGCGAAGCTCGCAGAGAGTATTATGGGAATGCGAGTCATACAATCCTTCACCCGTGAATCAGACCAACAACAAGCATTCGGCCAAGTCAACATCGAGAACCTCCAAGCGAACCTAACTGCGGCAAGACTGTTCGCAGTTTTCCCCGCAAGCGTTGAATTGATCTCTGCTGTCGGAACGTGCGTCGTGCTCTGGTACGGCGGACTCCAAGCCGGCTTAGGCACGATTACCATAGGCACGATCGTGGCTTTCATGTCTTACCTGACAATGTTCTTCCGGCCGCTTCTGCAATTGAGCGTATTCTACACGCACTTTCAGTCCGCCATGGCTGGTGCCGAGAGAATGTTCGAACTGATTGACGCCCCAATGGACATAGTCGAGAGGCGCGACGCGGTTGAACTCCAAACGCTCAGAGGAGAAATAAATTTCGAAGACGTTTCTTTCGGCTACGATCCGAGATTCCCGGTGCTAAACAACATAAGCCTAACAGTCGCTTCCAACGAAACTTTAGCCATCGTTGGCCCCACAGGCGCCGGCAAGACTACTCTCATGAATCTTGTCTGTCGATTCTATGACCCCACGACTGGATCGATCAAAGTTGACGGACACGACCTTCGAGACGTGAAACTTCAATCGCTCCACAGACAGATTGGACTCGTCCTCCAAGAGCCGTTTCTCTTCGCAGGATCAGTAAGGGAAAACATACGCTATTCAAGGCCAGAGGCGTCAGACAGCGCTGTCATTCATGCGGCGAAAGCTGTCGGCGCCCATGACTTCATTGAAAGGCTACCCGAAGGCTACGACACAACTATACGAGAAGGCGCCACGAACCTATCAATTGGTCAGAGGCAACTCATCTCCTTCGCAAGAGCACTCTTAGCTGATCCTCGAATCCTCATAATGGACGAAGCCACATCAAGCGTCGATCCCTATACCGAGCTGTTGATCAGACGGGCCCTAGAGAAGCTTCTCAAGAACCGGACGGCCCTCATAATAGCGCATCGGCTATCTACCGTGAGGAACGCTGATCGCATAATTGTCCTAAATGAAGGGAGAATAATCGAGGAAGGCACGCATGATCAACTGATTGCGAAGAAGGGCCTCTACGCACGGCTATACCAAATGCAATTCAAAGAACCCGAGGAAACGATAGCCGGAGCACAACAGTCAGGTTCTAAGGATTAAGAGCGGGCTATCTCGTTCACTGGAGTAACCTCTTTTCGCCTTCTAGCTTCTTGATTTCGGTGATGTCTTCAGAGACCTCTAGACATCCCAGATACTTACCATCACGGTCTCTCACGGGAAAATAGCGTATGAAGACCATACGGTCTTTCACTTGAATCCAGAACTCTGCGGCTTCTCTCTTTCCACTCTTGAACTCGCTGAGAATCTGATTTACGGGTGCTAGACTCTTGGGCGGATGACAGTTCTGCACTTTCCTGCCAATAACAGCAGGGGTGCGGACAAAGATCCTCTTGCCGTCTCTGTTGTAGTACCTCACTGTATCGTCACTATCAACAAAAGTGATGTCAACTGGAAGTGACTCTAGAATTGCTTCCAGCTGTTCTTTCGAGAGATTCTCGAACATCCCTCCCACCAGACTCAGTGCCAACGAGGTAGAGTTGGCTGCTACATAAAGAGTTTCGTTTGGAAGACGGATGACAGGACCTGACAAGTTTCGATATCGAGTGCAGGTTGTGACTAAGCGAAGAGATTGGTACTCACTAGGACAATCATCGATACTAGAGAGGCACTAGGAAGAATCAAACTGATTATGTGAAGGAGTTCACCTAAACACCAAGACGGGGCACGGTGCCAGCTTCATCACCTGATCCGCGACGCTTCCTACAATCAGTCTCCTTAAGCGACTGTAACCCCGTGAAGCTATGATTATCAGATCGAACTTGTCATGCTCAGCAATGTTGATGATTGTTTCAGCCGGCGACCCAACTTCGACTCTCGACGAGGCTGACAGCCCTTCACTGGTAGCTGTCCCTTTACACTCGTCTGGAATCTTCGTGCCCGCCGCCTTCTGCTTTTCTATATCAGAAGCGGATGCTGTCGGGGGCATATTCACAACGTACACAAAGGTCAGAGAACACCCAATCTTCTTCGCGAAGCCTATGGCGTACGCCACAAGTCCAGGAGTGAACTGGGAGCCGTCAATGGGGACCAATGCCTTCTGAAACATCTCGCTGATCCTCGTCCGTAAGTCTTACTGAGTGAACAATAAGGCTTTCCTTGTCCGGCCAGACATTTCATCGCTTTCTACTCTATTGATCAACTGTTACGGCCGAACAATCATAACCGGGCAGGGCGCGTTGTGGGCCACCACATCACAAACGCTTCCCAAGAGGAGGTTGACGATTTTGCTCTTGCCTCTTGCACCGATCACTATTAGAGTGAATAATCTCTCTTGGGCAACTCTGACTATCCTATGGCCCGCATTTCCAAAATCGGTCTCAAGAATCCCTTCGGCCTTGCAGCCTTCCTCCTCTGCAATCCTTTGTGCACCCTCCAGAATCTTCGCTCCTGCTTGCTCTAATGGCGTGGGATCGATGGGTACACCGGGCTCCATGGAAGCCGGCAGGCTCACAACGTGAATCAAGGTCATGGTTCCTCCCAAGGTCTTGATGAGATTGCAGGCGAACCGGACATTTCGATCCATCACCTTCGAACCGTCAACTGGGACAAGAACTTTCTCAACCATTCGCCCTTGACTCCAAATTCCCGGAGTGCAACTTCTCTAATAAGAGTTGTTAGTATGAATGACGAATCCGCTCGATTTGAGATGCTCAAAAGGCTCCGCATAAACACTTAATAGTGAATGAAATAAGGCGCTCCTAGTGAAGCTCATGCCGCGCTCACCGCTTGCCAGTGTCCCACTCTTAGTGATTATGCTCATCATTCTTGCAGTCAGCCCTTCCCATGGACAAGCAGTAGCCCCGGACTTCACACTGACTGACATAAACGGAAGACGTTTCTCACTTTCCGACTTCAAAGGTAGAATTGTTCTGATTGACTTCTTTGCCACTTGGTGTCGGACTTGCCAAGAAGAAATGCCACATCTTAAGGCACTATCGAACCGCTACCGCAACGATACACTCGTAATAATCTCAATCGACATAGATCCCATCCTCGACACAGAACTGGACGTTAGAAAATGGATACAGAAGTACGAATTAGATTGGATAGTCGTCCCCCCATCTACGGATAGCGCTGGCGTCGCAAACAAGTACCAAGTCACCGAACTTCCAACACTTATTCTAGTCGACCAAGAGGGCCTTGTGCGCGGCAGATATGTAGGGGTGACTGAGGAAGAGGTTCTCCGTTCAAAAGTCGAAGTGATAATACCGGAGTTTGGCACGGTGCCCCTTGTGACGACTATTTCACTCGCAGTGGCCTTGCTCTTGCTGAACGGAAGAAGACAGCGGGTTGCTGCGTCTGATCGCGCACAGCGCTACTTCAAGCTGTAAGGGTTGGATTGCATAAGCGATTCAGTCTTTCTCCGGCTTAGCGGTACGATCATTTTCACCGACCCAGTATGATTCTCCGGAAGTCAGAAACTCTTTCTTCCAGATCGGAACGGTGCTCTTTGTTCTTTCGACAGCTTCAATCAGCGCCGGAAAAACGTCTTTTCTAGATCTCCCCGCCACGAGCACGGCCATTATCAATTCTCCCTGTTCGAGCTTCCCTACAACATGATGTATGTGGACATCCACTATCCCGCTTCGGCTGGCAATATCATCAGCTATGGATGCCATCGCCTCCTCAGCCTTGCCTTCGTAAGCCTCTAGCTCCAAGTGTGAAACAGGTTCACCGTCGGCTGAACTGCTCCGGGTTACTCCGATGAATGCACCTATTCCTCCCACATCCTTGAAGCGTTCATGAGTCTTCACTCGGTCCAAGAGATCTTCCAGCCTAAGTTCGTCTTTGGGGTGTATTCCTACTCTTTTGTGCAAATTTCCATTCTCCAGACTAACCTTCCAGCTTCGAGGGTTCGTCACTTGCCCGGACATCTTCCGAATACGCGGCTTTATAGGTATGTAAAAATCTGGGCGTCGCCTCAACTTTGCCTCGCTCGAATCAACAGCAAGTGGCATCTACAACACCCCAATATAGCTCGAACACAACATTTAGGTCGCGGTGAATGGCTTGATCATTGGAATGATTTCAGACACGCATGACAACCTACCTTTGATCAGAAGGGCAGTAGATCAATTGAATCGGGCCGAAGTATCACTTGTTCTCCACGCCGGGGATATCATAAGCCCATTTGTTCCAAGATCGTTCAGCGACCTGAAAGCGCCAATGATAGCAATCTACGGAAACAATGACGCTGAAAAGGAGAGTTTGAGAAGGAGGTTTGCCGAGATCGGGAAGGAAGTTCGTGGAAGCTTCGCAGAAGTTGAAGCCGGCGGGATGAGAGTTGCCTTGACCCATGGCGATGAACTTGACCTGCTCTACTCGCTGATTAGAAGCCAGTCCTACCATCTGATCGTTTGCGGACATACTCATGAGGCAAAATCATACGTTTCAGAAGGAACTCTCATCGTCAACCCAGGAGAGGTCTGCGGATACCTTAGTGGACAACCCACAATCGCGACGATGGATACCGAAAGCAGACAAGTGGAGATCTTACGCCTCTGAACCCAACGTGACTCAGCGGTTGACGAGAGCAGAGAAATGCCTGAGCTAGAGGCGTTAGCGAAAAGATTCCGGTTCTCACTGGATACACTCTCTGAACTGGAAAGGGTCTACGGCGACGATCTGGGCAAAGTAGTCCAGTCGCTAAAGCGGCCAGGGCGACACTACTACTTTCGAGTGAACACTCTGAAGACAACTGTCGATCGCATTGTGAGACAATTTGAAACAAGGGGTATACGGGTATACAGGCATCCGCTGATCGATGAGGCACTTTACTTTGAGGTTGAGATCTTAGGATCTATTCAGAACTTTGAGAAGAAGATCATCGTAGACAAATTCACGGCTGAATCTGTTTTGCAGGGTGCGCACGTCTATGCCCCTGGTATCAGAATATGCCGAGGGTTGAGGAGGGGGGACAGAGTTACGATCATGGACGACCAAGGTCAAGTTGTAGGTGCAGGCTTGGCTCAAATGAACGAAAATAGCATACTGACCTTTCGGCGAGGACTTGCCGTTGAAGTTGTCTTCCCTTTATTCAAAGTTCCGAGCCTTAGAGAGATGCCGGAGTACGAGCAGGGCCTCGTGTATCCCCAATCGTTGCCGGCTATCCTGACAACGAGAATCCTAGACCCGCAGCCAGGGGAAACTATCATCGATCTCACTTGTGCGCCAGGCGGCAAGCTTTCACATATCAGCCAGATCACAAAGGGGCTCGCGAAAGCATTCGGTTTCGATCGGAACGAAAGGAAGATCGGTCTTACTAGAGAGACAGTTCAACGGCTCGGCTGTGGGGGGGTGGTCTTGATCGCGCATGATGCGAGGTACTTGGATGTAGACTTTCAGGAGCTTGTTGCTGATAGATGCCTGGTGGATCCTCCCTGTTCAGCATTAGGTGTGAAGCCAAAGACGTATGAATATACGTCACGTGAAGAGATCCAAGCGCTCTCTCGGTATCAGAGGCAATTTCTGAAAGCGGCTTCCAAGATACTCCGTCTAGGGGGCACCTTGGTTTACAGCGTCTGTACCATGACCATGCCTGAATGCGAGGAAAACGTCAAGTTCGCTGTTGATGAGTGCGGACTGAAGGTGGAAAAACAGAGCTTGATGCTCGGTTCAAGCGGACTTGATGCCCTATTCCCAGAAGGAGGGCTCACTCAAAGATTTCATCCGCAACTCCATGACTCGGGCTATTTTGTTGCAAAGTTCCGAAAGGAAGGCTAGCTCTTCGCCATGGTGAGCAACTGGATCAGCGCCTTCAACGGAACTCCGTCTATGCTGTCTTGATTGCTTTTGTTTATGAGCACAACTATACCGATAGGTTTGGCTCTGACACTTCGAGCAGTCTGAACTGCAGCCTTGGCTGCTTCGCCCTCCATCAGAACCGCGTCAACCACCAACACTTTCTTGCTGTCGATGGATGCAAATGATGGATTGATTGCTCCAGATAGCTTCCTGTCTGCAGTCCTTTGCGGCCTGACGGCTGCAAAGGGCTTCTCAAGCTCCTCCGCCACGGTCATACCCAGAACCATACCGCTTCCCTCAACTGCAAGAACCGCATCAGGCGATTCGAATTCCTCGTTTTTGATTGATTCTCTCGCCAGATCAGCGAGCGCCCATCCAGCAAGAGATAGACGACGTGCGTTGGAGCCTATTGGGCTCCAGTCTACGAAAAGATCAATCGGAGTTGCCTTTCTGAGACGTTCCTTTCCGCGAAGAAGAAGCCAGACAACTGTGTCAGCTTGAACTTTCAGCTCTTCAGAGATCTCTTGAGTGGTGAGTCCTCCCGATTTGAGTTCTTGTGCCTTCTTTATCAATTGGTCAAGCGATCTCAAAGCAAACCTCCTAGAGTTTCTTCTTTGCCTCAAGCTTTCTTAAAACCTTCCTCTTCAGCACGGTTCCGCAGACCTGACATTCGGTATAGGGATAAGTTTGAGGGTAGCGCCTGAAACAGGCAGGGCAATAGGAAATCCAGTTGAACTCATATGATATGCCGAAGGTTGCAAGCGAAGTATAAGCAATAGACAGTGTCTCCGCCACGTTCTGAACGGCATAGTCGTCGCTCACCACCACAGGCTCCAGACCGCAGTCCTTTAGATCAAGTGCCAACGCCAGAATTTGAGAATCGGCTTCTGAGAGCACCAGTTGTTCTCCTAATTTCAGTGATTCCTCTTTAACGCGCGATTGGGAAGCCGCACTGGGTTTTTTCACATCAAGTCTACCTGAGTCGCGTGCGGCAGAGAAACGAACCATAGCCATGCTCGTTACAGAGATTTCCCGCTCAACTGCAGGCACCGTGAATACTCTATGATTCACGGAGAGCGGATTGAAACCCACAAGGAATGCTGAAGTGTCAAGAACCAGCACTCTCACTTCTTCCGATCCCCGCTGCTGGAAAGCGTACTAGGCTTCTCTTGAGCCTCGGCCGGTCGAACCTGACGAATACGGCCTTATGCTTTGACTTCTTTATCAGGATCGATGTTCCCGGCGCGAGATCCTGATGGTGTCTTCCATCAACAACTACAGAGGCTCGGGAGGCCGCATTACTCAACTCTATGGAGATCTCCTTCTTCGCTGGAACAACCACAGGATGAATTGGGTCAACAGGGCAGATGAAGGCCAGCACGAAGGCATCAAGCGATGGATCCAAGACCGGCCCTCCGGCCGAAAAAGCATGAGCCGTGGAGCCGGTGGGCGTAGCCACAATCAATCCATCTGCACGACAATCGACAAGATCGTGCCCTCCAACCTTTATGTTGAGAGCCATCATCTTGTAGGGAACAGCGGGTGCCAGCAAGGCCTCATTCAGACCGTCAATGCTAGATCCACTGCCGTGAACCACGGAGAGCTTCATGTGTTCCTCCAGTCGAATCTTTCCTTTCAGAGAATCTTTGATGGCTTCTTTTCCCTGTTCAGGTGACACTTCAGTGAGGTATCCTCGCCTTCCCATGTTTACTGCTAGAATTGGGGTCTCAGATTCAGGAATAAGCATGGATGTCTTTAGAACCGTTCCATCTCCTCCGACGGTAACTATCAGGTCAGCCTTCATCTCAGAGAGGGGCTTTCCGCCGCCAAGGCGTTTCAGCCGTGCAAACTCTTCTTCAGGTATACCAGTAAGACCTCTGCTGAGAATGAAACTAAAGAGATCGGCTGCAGTCTCCAAAGCATCACTGTCGTCGAGCCTCGAAACCACGCCGATTCTCCTAATCAATGACTAAGCACCGGCACTTACTATCGGCCTGTTTTGTTATAAACCTGAAGTGGATTTGTTTCATGTAGAGGGGTGGCAAGCCTTTTAGATTTAACTTGACGCTTAGTGTGATTGGACCGGTGTGAAGATTGAGCAAGCCAGTAGATGTTGGTTCACTCAAGATCGGCCAGTACATCGTCATAGACGACGAGCCATGCAAGATAGTGGAGTATGAGAAGAGTAAACCGGGAAAGCATGGAGCAGCAAAGGCAAGAATCGTCGCGATAGGAGTTTTTACGAACAGCAAGAGAACTGTAATCAGCCCCGTTGATGGAAAGCTCGACGTCCCAATCATAGAGAAGAAGACAGCGCAAGTGATCTCACAGACAGGAGATACCCTTCAGCTAATGGATGTAGAGAGTTACGAAATGTTTGACACGGCTCTTCCCAACGAGGAAGATGTAAGAGGAAAGGTTTCTCCTGGCCAAGAAGTTGAGTACTGGCGGATGCTCGGTAGAAACAAGATCGTTAGAATAAAATCCTAAAGCCCTAGGATCATAGCTTATCCTGTCAGCGTTCAGGAAGCAAGGACTAGTGGAGAATATGAAAACTGTTGAGCAGATGATAGTCCATCCGCATATGACAGTGAACCAGCTTGTTCAGCAGATGGATGCCTGCGGAATACTTGGAGCTGGAAGAATCGGTCAGGCTGCCAGAATACTGACCGAAATGTTCTCCGACAAAGAGTACACCGTATTCCTGTCTTTGGCCGGACCGCTCGTTGCAGGAGGACTACGACAAATCCTCGCGGAGCTTGTTGACCAAGGATTCGTTGACGCTATCGTAACCACTGGAGCCAACATTGTCCACGACATCATTGAGGGATTAGGTTATCGACACTTCGTTGGATCGTTCTCCGCCAACGATCCACAACTCCGCAAAGATGGAATCGGTAGAATAGGAGACGTTTACGTTCGGTTACAGGCATTTGAGGCTTTAGAGAAGCTCGTCTTTCAAGTCTTGGACGAGCTCCCGGAGGATAGAAGACGACATCTGACCTTGCAAGATTTCTTGAATCAGGTCACAACCAAATTGAGCGACTCCTCATCCATATTGGCAAAATGCAGAGCCCGGAACGTCCCTATATTTTCGCCGGGATTTCTTGACTCAATGGTTGGCCTGAACCTTTGGACATACAGCCAAACGAAAACACTTACCATTGATCTACTCCAAGACCTGAAACGCCTGATGCAGCTAGGGCTAGAGGCAAAGAAGTCTGCGGCCATAATCCTAGGAGGAGGGAGTCCCAAGCATCACGTATTGATGGCCAACATCCTACGGGAGGGAGTTGATCTTGCGATCCAAGTCACGATGGATCGTCCGGAAGCAGGCAGTCTCAGCGGCGCATATTTGGAGGAGGCCATAAGCTGGGGCAAGATACGTCGAGGAGCCAAGTATGTGACAGTCATAGGCGACGCTGTCGTATGCTTTCCGCTTATAGTCGCTGCAGCCCTTGAGAGATTGCCCAAAGACAGTAAGTAGCTGCCATGGCACTGGTTCCTAGCGTAACTTGGGTAAGCGTATCTCCAATATTCCACGCTTCAAATGATGAGTCGCCCTAGCACCGTCGACATGTTCAGGAAGATTCACTAAAGCACGATAGCATGTGAACTCTCCGCTTCTGTGTTTGATGCCTAGGTCATCAAATCTAACAGTCCGTTTCGTTTTGGCGTAGACCTCAAGAACATCTTTGCCATGAACTTGGACCCTGACCTGCTTCTGGTCAACGAAAGGCACATCCAGCGTAATTGTAATCTCCTCTACGCCGACCGTGATGTTTGACAGGGGCTCAATGGAACTCGTCACCTCGTCCCAACCAGACCCAAAGGTTTCATCTCTGCGTCTTGCCAAGTCACTCTCTATGTTGAAAGCTCGACGCCTTCTCGGCTCGGGCATTCTGACGGCCACCTATATGTAGAGGGGAGGGACTTCATACTCTTGTGACTTGCTCATTTTAGACATTTCTTCTTGCGTACGCCGCATGATGTCCTTTGCCTTTAAGCGGATCTCCTCTCCCTTCTGCAGGAGTTCAGAAACATCTAATTTAACTCCGGTAATCTTCTCTAAGGATTCGAGCACAGCCGCTGCAGCCTCTGGATCCGGATAGTTATAGAACGACTGGGCTAGCAGGGTGACTGCACTTATCCTAGAATCGAGGCATTTCTTGAGAATCAAGGCATATGGCCCAACCATATATCCCTCTTGGAGAACCTCAGCAGAATGTCCGAGTATCTCGATTAAACTCTCGTCAGTTAGCGCAGCAAAAACCTTGGGCTTCTCAATATTCTGACGATTCTGAACAGCCATCCCTCCGACCGAAATGACCATCTTGACCTTCTTTGAAACTGCCCATTTCACAACAGCGTCGGCAAGGCCATAAACTGCGTCCGATGGGACAGCTGTTTCGGAAACTATTGCGGCAAGCGACTCCTTGAAGAAGATCCGCATCGGAGGCTTCGGCAGACCCTTGTGAAGAACAACCAGCGGCGGAAGCGCCTCTGACTCAATCGACCCAACTTCCTCCATCTCAAGGGAGGAAACTAGGTGAGACACCGCCAAGACGCCAACTAGGCCTACGTCCGGAAGGCCGTTGATAAGCGTAAAGCCTTGAGGGATCTCCTTCCTCTCAACAACAATGATAGATTCCAAATCTCCTTCCTTGAAGCCAATTCATGCCGGTTCAAAAAAGACTTGTTGCATCTATGCAGCTAATGTTTAAGAGAGGAAGGGAGATAATCACGTTGAACATATCAAGAATACTCGATAGAAACAAGGCGGAGACCGAAAACTGAGCGCCCTCGAGAATATCGGCAAGTCCCTAAACGAAGCAATAAGAAAACTGTTGAGGCTCCCACTGGTTGATGAGGCTGCAGTAAAAGAACTAGTCAGAGACCTTCAGAGGACATTGCTTCAGGCCGACGTAAATGTCGATTTGGTTCTCCAGCTCTCCTCCAAGATACAAGAGAGAGCCATCGAGGAAAGTCTCCCACCAGGAGTCTCAAGAAGGGAGCATGTGATCAAAGTCCTATACGAAGAACTTACCAGATTCTTGGGCGAAGAGCCGTCAGAAACATTGGTCCAACCCGGAAAGACCTTTGTTATGATGCTAGTTGGGATTCAGGGCTCAGGCAAAACCACTAGTGCAGTCAAGATTGCAAGATTCTACCAAAAGAGAGGCCTCAAACCAGGGCTGATATGTGCCGACACCTTCAGACCAGGAGCCTTTGAGCAGATGAAACAACTCGCAGATAGGATAGGCGTGCCAGTGTACGGAGAGCTTTCCGAGAAAGCGCCATGGAAGGTAGCTAAGAACGGAGTCGCACACCTTGGAAAGGAGAAGAGTAATATCGCAATCATCGATACGGCGGGACGACATAGAAACGAGAAGGACCTCATGGAAGAGATGAGGGAACTGGCAGAAGCAATACGTCCAGATGAAATCGTACTGACAATTGACGGCACAATTGGCCAGCAGGCCATGGCTCAGGCTAGAGCATTCGCGGAAGCCACAACCATTGGCTCGATACTCGTCACCAAGCTGGATGGCTCAGCGCGAGGCGGCGGCGCCCTTTCAGCCGTCGCAGCTACCAAAGTGAAGATCAAGTTCATAGGAGCCGGAGAAAAGCTTGACGATCTTGAGGAATTTGTCCCATCCGCCTTCGTTGGCAGACTTCTCGGCATGGGAGATATCAAAGGCCTAGTGGAGAAAGTCAAAGAGGCTGAGATGAGTGTCTCTGAAGAAAAAGCGAAAGTCTTCTTGGAAGGTAGATTCTCGCTGAAAGACATGTACGAACAGATGGAAGCCCTAAGAAAGATGGGGCCACTCAAGAAAGTATTCAGAATGCTTCCAGGCAGCTTCAACATACCCGAAGACGCCATGGATACAGCCGAGCAAAAGCTAGGTGCGTGGAGAGTCATCATACAGTCAATGACGCAGGAAGAGGTTCAAGAACCTAAGGTTATCGATTCGTCAAGGGCCAAACGAATTGCAAGAGGAGCCGGAAGAAGCGAGAAGGAAGTGAAGGAATTGGTCACTCAATACTCGAATATGAAGAAGATGATGAAAATGATGCGACGACGGCAGCCCATGATGCTTCGAAAGGGACTCTTTCAGATGAAACCATAGGGAAAAATGTATATGAAAGGCGGCCCGAGAGGGGTGCGCCCGAACCTGATACTTGGTGAGGCTCATGGTCAAGAGATCAAAAGGCTATCGTTCTAGAACTAGGGCTCTCTTCCGGAAAGACCATAGAAAGAGAGGTAAGATAAGTATAAGCAAGCTACTGCAAGCCTACAATGTGGGAGACAAGGTTTGCATAAAGACCGATCCTGGTATCCATAGAGGGATGCCGCATAGACGGTTTTATGGGAAGATAGGGGTCATAGCTGGACGAAGAGGAAGAAGCTACATAGTCAATGTTTCGGCAGGAGGTAGATCTGCCATAATTCTAGTTAGACCCGAGCACCTTGAGGGCCGAGGAAGATAAGGCCATGCCAAGGAGGATAGTAGATCAGAAAGATGTTACGATCGTAGAAGCGAAACGCATACTTGAGAGATTCAAGGAGGAAGAGTTAGGAGAATTCCAACGAAGAACCCTGGCGTTTGCGACGAAGTTCAGCAAGACAAGCTCCTCGAAAGCTGACAGACTCCTCAAGGAACTCGTGGAGAAGGGAAAGCTAAGCCAAGCCGAAGCGATCCAAGTGGTAAACTGCATGCCCAAGACCAAAGAGGAGCTCCGAACGATACTAACGACAAAAGGCAAGGTAATCACAACTGACCAGCTTGAAGAAATACTAAGGCTAGTGTCTCACGCCGCAGGAGAGTAGATCCCTAAGACCGTCAGTGATGACTAAACTGCCTCCAGAACAAGGGTGTCACATATCCTGAACTGCAGGCGATTCTTTTCCAGAGCATAAGGCCGCAGCGTGAGGAAGAAACAGACGGCTCAGCTATCTAGTTGCTGAGATCCCTTCAAGGAGATCAACGGACAGTAGTGAGCAGAGTATAGTGGGTTTCGGGCGTTGGGGCATTACAGCTATGGAACCTAAATTCCTAGGGAAGGTTTATAACATGAAATTCCAAGTCCTCTTAGAGACGGTTTTGGTACAAATGAGGCCTTTTGCTTCACCGGCGAGTTCTACGCAAGCTTCCGTCGAGAGAGAGTAGCTAGCTAGGCCTTAGGCAGGGATTTCATTCTTGACTCAAACAGATAGACCGCCCGAGAGAGGGGCGGGCATCGAGGTACCGAAGCGACTCTATGAGGAATATGCCTATGTGCTGGACTTTCTGCCTACGGGTAGGTCATCGCCGGACAGACTCAGGCATGTTGCAGCTCCCACGATTCAAGTCTTGGGTGAAGACTACTTCACGCTGCTTGAGGCGGAGCTTAAGCTTGGTTGCTCTGTGGAAACGCAGGAAAGGATCTATGTGGGAAAGGAGAGAAGAGAGAAAGTAGATCGCATAATAGGCAGAATCAGCTACGAGGAACTGACCGCTTCAGCGAAGGCAGAGCTCCCCGTAGTCTTAGAGAAGTTGATCGAGAACCAAGAGAAGAAATTCGTGGATTTCTTCAATAAGGCTCAGGCAGTCACATCAAGAATGCACGCATTAGAAATTCTCCCGGGAATCGGAAAAAAATCCATGTGGCAAATAGTCAACCAACGTGAAAGGAAGCTTTTTGAGAGTTTCGCGGATATTCAGACGAGAGCTGGTCTGGCTTACCCAGCGAAGACTATTGCAAAGAGGATTATTGAAGAACTGAGCGAGGAATCAAAGTACAGGCTCTTCACGAGGGCTATCTAGGGTGCTATGTCGGTAAGGAACGACAGTCGAATTCGCCGCCTTAGGCGGTGGGGCCAACATTTCCTAGTCGACACAGCAGTGCTTCAGAAAATTGTAGACTATGCTATGTTGCGGAGCGGAGAAAAGGTCCTCGAAGTAGGAGCCGGCACCGGCAACCTTACAGCCGCCCTTCAACGAAGCGCAAGCAAAGTTATCGCCATAGAAAAGGACAAGGTGCTGGCAAATCTACTGCGGCGAAGATTCCGTGGCAAGAGCCAAGTGGAAATAATTGAGGGAGATGTTCTGAAGATTTCATTGCCGACTTTCGACAAAGTGGTTTGCAGCCCCCCCTACTACATCTCCTCAAAACTGATATTCCTTCTTCTGAAAGAGGGCTTCCGCTCTATGACTATGACTTTCCAGAAGGAGTTCGCGTCGAGACTCGTTGCAGAACCTGGGTCAGCTGACTATGGGAGACTCACTGTTGCAGTGCAACATAGAGCCGATGTGGAGCTTCTCGACTTTATACCGAGAAAAGCTTTCCGGCCAGTACCGAGAGTAGACTCATACATTGTCAAAATCGTTCCAAGAGTCAGAACAACCTTTGTCGATGAGAACTACCTAGATCGAATGGTTAGACACCTCTTCTCTCAAAGAAAGAGGACCCTCAGAGGGGTTCTGAAACACGCCATGGACCCAGCGATGAAGAGCTCTCTGGAAGACCTTGTTAGACCGAGTGCCCTCCTTGAGAAGAGGATCTTCCAACTGACTACATCTGAATTGGAAAATCTCTCGAATTGTCTGTGTTCAGTCCAAAGGATATTCAAGTTCTAAGTGAAGATTCATGCAAGTCAGAGTCATTCTCGTAGAGCCTGAGCATGAAGGAAACATTGGTTCGATGGCAAGGATTATGAAAAACTTCGGCTTCACCGACCTGTGGATTGTAAACCCAAAGACACAAATCGGCTCGGAAGCGAGAGCATACGCATCTCATGCAGATGATATCCTCCAAAGGCTGAAGATAGTCACGACCCTTGACCAGGCACTCAAGGGTTGTGGCCAAATCGTTGGAACCACAGCCATTCCCGGTCAAAGGCCGTCAAACGTTCTCAGAGTTGTTCTTTCTCCCGAAGAATATGCACAGAAAACTCGATCGAGCGACGAGAAGATCTGTCTCGTGTTTGGGAGGGAGAGCACAGGTTTGTCCAACAAGGAGCTGGATCGATGCGACGCAATCATAACAATCCCAGCAAACAAGAATTACAGAACCCTCAACATGGCTGCTGCGTCTGCAATAGTACTCTATGAGCTATACAAGCACATGCACAGAGCTAGGAAAGCCTTTCAGCCAGTCGATTCTCATAGCAGAGCACGGCTAATCGAATATTTCGAGAAGCTTACTCGTCTAGTTGAGACTCCAAGTCATAGGCGAACAAAAGCGGTAAGAGCTTTCAGAAACGTAATCTCGCGAGGACTTCTGTCCAACAGAGAGGCGCTTCTTCTGCTGGGGATCATCCGTCGAGCTTGTTGTCGGACAAGAACGAAAATCGATGAGGCTTGATGAACGCTTAAATATTTCTCAAGGAACGGTATGCTGAGCCGACGTAGGAATTGATCCCATTGAAAGGCCGCAACTACAGACAGGCAAAGGGGCAACCCTACACTAGGGGAGAGTATATTCACGGGTCGCCCTCGCTGAAGATTAGCAGGTTCATCATGGGCGATTCCAAGACAACCTATGAGCACAAGGTTTCTCTTCTGGCGGGATACGCTGTTCAAATTCGACACAACGCATTGGAGGCGGCTCGCGTCGCGGCGAACAAGGTGCTTGCTGACAGGATGGGAGAGACTGGTTACCTTCTGAACCTTTGTGTCTATCCGCACGTAGTTCTCAGGGAGAACAGAATGATAGCCACTGCGGGGGCGGATAGGCTCCAAGAAGGAATGAGAAGAGCATTCGGAAAGCCTTCAGGAAGAGCCGCCAGAGTAAGAGCTGATCAAGCCATTCTTTCAATATATGTGAACAAGGACGCAGTTGAACATGCAAAGAAGGCTCTGGCAATCGGCGCCGGAAAACTTCCAAGCCAGTGCAGAATAGTTGTCGAGAAGCTCGCTTGAGAGAGACGACAAGCCTCCATATTAGCGCTCTTCATTCACCTCAAGATTCTGCGAGAGCCTTTAATATGACCTGTTCTTCCTACTAGGGAGGCGATGTCAAGTTGCCTCAAGATAAAAATCCTCCACTCGTGATCTGGTTTGATGAAGTAGGTCGTAAAGACATACCGCTTGTGGGCGGGAAGAATGCGAGCCTAGGCGAAATGATTAGAAAGACCCGCGTTCCTGTACCGCCTGGATTTGCAGTAACTGCATACGCATACCAACTTACCATCGAGAAGGCAGGCCTTGGGGACTTCATAGGAAAGCAACTTGAAGGCTTAGACACACATGATGTGGGCGAACTTCAGAAGAGGGGCGCCGCCATTAGAGAGGCCATTGAGAAAGCTGAGTTGCCGGAAGAGCTGGAACAGGCAATTGCAGAATACTACCAGAAACTAGGTGAGAAACTTGGTGAAAAGGAACCTGATTGCGCTATCCGAAGCAGTGCAACAGCAGAAGACCTGCCTGACGCGAGCTTTGCAGGTCAGCAGGAGACCTATCTGAACGTCCAAGGCCTCGACAACATAATCGAATCAACAAAGAAGTGCATGGCAAGCCTCTTTACCAATAGAGCGATCAGCTATCGAGTTGACAAGGGATTTGACCATTCAGGGGTGCGCCTTTCGGTTGCAGTTCAAAAGATGGTTCGTTCCGACCTAGCAAGCAGTGGCGTAATCTTCAGCATAGATACGGAATCAGGTTTCAAGAACGTTGTATACATCACTGGTAGCTGGGGCCTCGGAGAATATGTCGTCCAAGGAAAAGTGAATCCTGACCAATTCTACGTATTCAAACCTACTGGAAAAGTGATCAGCAAAAGGCCTGGAGGCAAGACGATCAAGCTAATCTACGACGAGAAAGGAGGAACAACACAAGCCTCAGTGCCTCCGGAACAGCAGCTCAGATATGTCATCACAGATGAAGAGGCAGAGCAACTTGCCCGATATGCTGTCGAGATTGAGAAGCATTATGGTTTGCCCATGGATATTGAATGGGCTCGCGACGGAAGGACAGGAAAACTCTACATCGTGCAAGCTCGCCCTGAAACCGTTCACTCTGTGAGAGATCGAACAAAGCTGAGAGACTACGTTCTAAGGGAGAAGAGCAGAGTCCTAGTCGAAGGGGAGCCTGTCGGGCGGATGATAGGTCAAGGCCGTGCTAACATCATACAAAGCTCTCGTGACATAACGAAGTTCAGGAGAGGGGAAGTCCTCGTAACAGAGATGACTGACCCCGATTGGGAACCAATAATGAAGATAGCATCGGCCATAGTTACAGACAAAGGGGGACGTACATGCCACGCTGCGATTGTAAGCCGTGAACTGGGGATACCGTGCGTCATAGGCACTGAGCACGGCACAGAAGTGCTGAAGTCAGGACTCGACGTGACGGTGGACTGCAGCGAGGGGGCGGGCAGAATATATGAAGGACTCCTCAAGTTCGAAGTTGAAGAAACCGACTTGTCACATTTCCCAAGAACAAAGACCGCCATAATGATGAACGTGGGCATTCCAGAAAAAGCATTCGACCAAGGACAAATGCCGAACGACGGCGTGGGCCTCGCCCGGCTCGAATTCATCATAAACTCCCACATTCAGGCCCATCCACTTGCTCTGCTTGACTTTGAGAAGCTGAAACAGATGCTACAAAACAAGAGCGAACTCGAACAAGTTGCTCTTAGACATAAGATGCCTCTGGAGCAAGTACGGCAAAGGCTTGAAGAGGATCTAAAGAAGATTGAGCAGATCACAGCGGGATATGACGACAAACCTCAATTCTTTGTCGACAAGCTCGCATACGGCGTCGCAACGATTGCCGCAGCATTCTACCCCACCAAATCAAGCGATAGAACAATCGGCGGAGACGTCATAGTTCGCCTCTCGGATTTCAAGAGCAATGAATACGCAAACCTCATCGGCGGTTGGTTATACGAGCCCACCGAGAGCAACCCCATGATTGGATATCGAGGCTGCAGCAGATATTATGGAGGAGACTACTCTCGAGCCTTCCGTCTTGAATGTAAAGCAATGAGAAAGGTCCGTGACGAAATGAAGCTGACGAATGTGAAGATAATGTTCCCGTTCTGCAGAACCATCGAAGAAGCTGACGAGGTCATAAAGGTGCTCCGAGAGGAGGGACTCCGACGAGGCAAGAATGGTTTGGAGCTATACTGCATGGCCGAGATTCCCAGCAACGTTATCCTCGCAGATGAGTTTTCCAAACGATTCGATGGATTCAGTATCGGAAGCAACGACCTTACACAGCTAGTGCTAGGCATAGACAGAGACTCCGAGCTACTGGCACATCTTTTCGACGAGAGGAATGAGGCGGTCAAAAGGTCGATTGCGCAGCTCATCAAGATTGCACACTCAGCGAAGCCTCGTGTCAAGGTGGGAATCTGTGGACAGTCACCGTCAGACTTTGAAGAAGTCCGAGTCTTCCTCGTAGAAAACGAAATAGACTCGATGAGCCTCAACCCCGACACTGTGATCCAAGCATACATAGATGTTGCTAAAGTGGAGGAACGACTAAAAACCTCAAGAAAACGAGGCTCTCAGCGAAGACAGAAACGGCGAAGGTAGACGACTGGAAATCCTACACGGCCTCAGATGCATGGTTACTGGAACTTCGGTAAGGATCCTAAAGTGAATTGTTGGATCTAGAGCCGGAAAAGATCATAAGCGAGGTAACTAGGCGGAACTCAAAGCGAGTCCTGCTACAGGTACCCGATGGGCTTAGGCCAGCTGCGTTCCAGCTGTCACGATTACTTGAGAAGCAAACCTCTGCCGAAGTAATAATCTCGGCAGATCCTTGCTACGGTTCCTGCGACTTGGCGCTGAGCGAAGCATCAACCTTAGAGGCTGACCTCATAGTCCATCTCGGCCACTCTGAGACATTTGGGATCAAGAACGAAAAATGTGTCTTCATTGAGGCAAGAGCCTTACTGGATGTGGCCGGAGTAGTCCGGAAGGCTCTGGCAGAACTCAAGGAAGAACGAGCTATCGGGCTTGCGTCAGTAATCCAGCATGTCGACAAATTGAACACGGCCAAGCACATCTTGGAAGAGGCAGGAAAAACTGTCCGAATAGGCAAGGCAGAAGGAGAGCTGAGGTATGATGGGCAAATCCTTGGATGCCAGTTTAGAACGGTCGAATCTATCTCACCTAAAGTGGATGCCTTTCTTGTCCTCTCTGGAGGAGATTTTCATGGACTCGGCGTCAGAATTGCGACAGGAAAGAGGACCATCGTGGCAGATCCATTTCAACACGAAGTGCGGGACATGGAGAGGCTGGCCAAGAGATTCTTCAAGAAGCGATATGCGGCCATAGATTCCTTCAGAAAGGCGAGGAAAATAGGGATAATCATAGGACTCAAAACAGGGCAGTTCAGGCCAACCGTAGCTACAGAGGTGAGAGTTCTTCTAGAAAGTAGAGGACATGAATGCGTTTTTCTCGCCTTGCGTGAGATAGATCCGATTGTGCTGGAGAACTTCTCCGATATTGAAGGTTTCGTGAGCACGGGCTGTCCAAGGGTCGCGTTGGATGACCGAGACAGATTCAGCAAGCCTGTTCTTAACCCGGATGAGGCGATGATAGCGGTAGGCGTGAAGCGTTGGGAAGACTATGCACAAGAGGATAGTCCCTCGAAGAGAACTTGAACTCTTCCTCCAATCACTTAAGCCACACCCCGAACCTAGATCGAATCTTGAACAATATACAATTTCACCGAAGACCGCCTCTGAGGTTTTATTTATCGCAGAATACCGGCATCATGACATAGACGGCAGAATTGTTGTAGATCTTGGTTGTGGAACTGGAAGACTTGCTCTTGGAAGCGCCTACTTGGGGGCCGAACTGACGGTGGGAGTGGATTTCGATAGGAGAGCAATAGAGACAGCTAAGCGCAATGCAGCAATGTCGAGCCAGCAAGAGAAGGTTCAATGGATACTTTCCGATGTCAGAGCGATCGTTGGAAATGTAGATACAGTGATCCAGAATCCGCCCTTCGGGGTTCAGCGGAGAGGGGCGGACAGGATATTCGTAGCTAAGGCGTTGGAAATCGGAAGTGTCGTGTATTCTCTTCACAAGTGCGGTGTCAAGAACAGAGCCTTTATAAAAAGGCTGGTTGAAAAGCATGGAGGCACAGTCAGCGAAATACATCAACTTGAATTTGAAATTCCATACATGTTCACGTTCCATCGCAAAAGGAAGCATTTGGTGAAAGTCGATCTCTTCAGGATGATAAGGGATGTCTAGCAAGGTTGGACAGAGGGTACAATTCGTCGTTCCGGGTGAAAGACTGGGCGTCATAGAGGAATTCGTTCCTGGTCGTGGCACCTATGAAGAGAATGGAACGATATACTCAGAGGCCATAGGCCTTGCGAAAATAGACAAGGTAAACAAGATCGTTGAGATCCAGAGAAAGACGAAGAAGCCGTTGATCCCTGAAGAGGACTCGACTGTGATCAGCATCGTCACAAGTACACAGGACAAAGTTGCCCAAGTCAACATCCTTGAGATAGACCAACTACCTGTTGGGACGCCTTTCTCGGGTATCCTTCACATATCGTCGTCAAGTCCTCGATATGAGAGAACAATGAAAGAAGTATGTAAGACGGGTGATATCGTTCGTGCGAAGATAGTAAGCACGAAGAATAGGGTTCCTCAACTGACAACCATAGGGAGGGGACTGGGTGTAGTGAAGGCTTACTGCTCCCAATGCGGCCAACCGCTCGTGCAGCGAAATCACGTCTTGCAATGCCCCTCATGTGGAAAAGTGGAGCGCAGAAAAACCTCGGACGATTATGGCAGATATGCCACATAGAGGAAATCCGCAATGAAAATAGCCATTTTGAAGAAGACGAAGAACGAGTTGAAAATCGAGGTTGAAGGTGAGGGACATACGTTCTGTAATCTGTTGCAAGACGCACTTCTGGAGGACAAGACCGTGGAGATGGCGGGGTATGACATTCCCCATCCTCTCGTGGCAAAACCTGTCTTGCATTTGAGAACCCGAGCGGACCGATCACCCGAACGAGCTCTGTTAAAGGCACTGGACAGAATTTGCCACACAACCAACGAATTCCTTCAGGAATTTGAGAAGGCTACAAGGCCTCGGTAGACGTGGCTCCCATAGGATTCGGTTCGTCTCTACGAGCAACCCTTCAAAGGATAGACTATGACCGGGGCTTCTCGTCATGAAGACACAAGAACTCGTCCAGATCCTTCTGGACAGAAAGTTAGCTCAGTTTGGAGACTCATTCGTCAATTTTGCGTATTCTCTTGCCCTAACGCGAAGTCTCAGGCAACCTGTGGGGACTAAGGTTAGCGACAAGGCTCTGGCAGATGCGGCGCGTAAGGCAGGGATCCGCGAACTCCTCCCCAGAAGGATGAGTAGAGGGGACGTATCTAATGCAGTAGAATCGCTTGTCGCCTACGCTTGGCTCCATCACTACTTGACGTTAGACGAAGTCACGACCATTCTTGAGAGACAGGCAGATTCCCCCTCTGACGCTTTTGCAAATCTCTCAGAAAAGATCCTTGAAAAACTGATGAGTAAATGAGGCAATGGCCTTGAAGATGGAAACCAGAGTCATAGGTATAGACGATGGAACCACACGACTGAGGAAAAGAGTTGTCGTTGGAGTTGTCTTTAGGGGTAGCCTGTGCCTTGACGGCATCGTAACCTCCATCATCGATGTCACCGAGCCTCATGTGGCGAGAAAACTCGCTGCAATGGTCACTAGGTCAAAGTTCTACAATGAGTTGAGATTCGCCATGTTGCACGGGGCAATGTTGAGTCCTTTGAAGGCTACCGGTTTGAAGGAGTTCAATGCTACTACGAAACTCCCGACGATTGCGATCCTTCAAGAAAGACAGACCAAAATCGTGGGTCAAATACTGAAAAAGGTAAGAAAAGCCGTTCACCTGAGCCTGCAAAAGGGCGTCTCGGCGCTTGGCATCGATCTAACAACAGAAAAGGCTATCGAGATTCTTAGAATTACTAGTTGCAGGAGCGTCATACCTGAGCCTGTGAGGGTTGCTGGCCTCATCGCATCAGCCGCGAATAACCCAAAAAGATTAAATTGGACACTCCGTCAATTTCGGGGCGGCAGTTGAAGCCAAAATGCAATTCTGCCCTAAGTGCGGAACTACCCTCACACCCCAGATGAAAGAGAAGAAGGTCGTACTTAACTGTCCCAAATGTGGATACGAAACCAGAAAAGGTCAAAAGAGTCTAAGCAAGATTCAGCACGATGAAGAGAAGATAGTAGTCATAGGACAAGAAGAACAGAAGATTCGAACTCTCCCAAAGACGAGGGCAGAGTGCCCGAAGTGCGGCAACAACGAAGCATTCTACTGGCTGGTTCAGACAAGAGGTGCAGATGAGTCCTCAACCCAGTTTTTCCGGTGTACTCGATGCGGAACAACTTGGCGAGAAAGTGCTTGACTTGTTCTAAGACACCTGTAGTCTTTTAAGGCTAGAATGCATCTGAGGATACAGTCAAAGGTTATTTGCTGAAGTCAAGGCAATGGTATGAGTTGGGAAAGTATATGTTCAAAGCGGCATTCGCAGACGCAAGAGTCTGGAAGAATCTACTCACAGCAATCTCCACACTGATCGAAGAGGCTGATTTCGAGATATCGCCGGACACAATCAAGCTCCGGTCGATGGATCCGTCTCATGTGGCCATGGTCGACTTTGAACTTCCAAGTTCTGCCTTCGAGAATTACTCGTGCAGCGCTCCACTGAAGATCAGGATGAATATGAACTCGATGCTTAAGCTGCTTAGAAGAGTCGGGCCAGATGAGCGTCTTGAGATCGCTTATGACGAAGCAACGAAGAAGATCGAGATGACATTGAAAGGAAAGATGATGAGAAAGTTCACTATGCCAACCCTTGAACCCAGTGAGGAAGAGGTCCCTACTCCCAAATTGAGTTTCAACGCGCGCGTCAAGATGATAGCAAGTAGCCTAAGAGATATGATTGAGGACTCCCAAGCAATAAGTGACAATGTGAGACTCGAATCTACCGTAGAGAAGTTCATAGTTAACTCATCCGGCGAGTTGAGTAGCGCCACAATCGAGTTGGAGAAAGGAAGTGAAGCCCTGCTGGATCTAGAGGTGAAGGAGCCTTCGAAGGCGACCTTCAATCTTAACTATTTGGCCGAGATCATAAAGGCTGGAGCTACGACCTCAGAGGTTGTCACTGTCGAATACTCATCCAATATGCCGGTTCGGATACAGTTCGAGATGCCGCAGCAGGGACGATTGCAATACTATCTTGCGCCGAGGATAGAAGCGGAATAAGCAATCCAATATGCTTAGCAAGGTTGATCAGGCGAAATATCCAGTCGTTCCTGAGGCAGTGGAATACGTAAGGCAACGAGGGCTAACAGTAGAAGAACTATCCGATCAGAGCTACGCGACAATTCTGGATAGAGCTGAGGAGAGACTACGACAGGCAATAGTAGATGGCGCAGTTTCATCAGAATGGCAAAATGATGATATTGAAATCCTATCATTTCCTGTCGCAGTTTACCTAGCGACGATTCTCCAAGATGATTGGGTCCAAAGACGCTTTGCGTTGGCTGAATCTAGGAGGGCATCCCAGTTCCTGCTCAATGAGGATACGAGCAGAGTTGCCGAAGTAGCCTTGAAGACTTTTAGTTGGAAGATTGACCTTACAGAGAAGGAGAGTAACAAGGGAACCCCAATTCTTAGAGTGAATTTCAAGAACTACATTAAGAATGCACTCAGAATCAAGGAATCCAAGTGGAAGCTGACCAACCGCCTGCTTGATCATGGATTAGTTGAAGTAAGTAAAGACGAAGCCACAAGGCTTCTCCAAGAAGAAATCCAAAGCAGGATTCTCAGCAGGATGAAGGATATTCCTCCGGAACAGCCAGATTTTCTGAGAAGCAGGATCGAAAGGCTAAGGAGACTAGTCTCACAGAGGAGGACCGTCTCTGCTTTCTCGGAGCTGCCTCAGGCCGTTATCCCCGAGGCTATGCCTCCGTGCATACGCAACCTGTACGATTCAATGCATTCCGGCAAGCATATTCCTCACATCGGACGCTTCGCTTTGACTTCCTTCTTGGTCAATGCCGGCGCAAGTCAAGAGAGCATTCTGCTGCTATTCAAGACAGCGGCCGATTTCGATGAAAGGAAGACGCGATACCAAGTTGAGCACATCGCCGGAGCAAGAGGAGGCAAGACCAAGTACAAGCCACCGAAATGTGCCACTCTAAGGACGCATGGCTTGTGCATCTCCCCGGATGAGCTGTGCAGACGGATCAGTCACCCACTCTCTTACTATAGAATGAAACTCCGCAGAGCTTCGTCCAGAGGTCGAAGGTATGCCGGGAAATGACGAGTATGTAAAGCGAAAGTTCGAAGAGTACTATCAAGGCAATGCTGAAAAGATAAAGCCTCCCCCTGAAATGGAGAAAAGAGAATATGGGTTTCTGTTGTTCGAAGGAGGAGTGATGGTAAGACACAGGGCTTTCAAAAACGCAGCCGATCTCCGCGCCTTCATCAGCACGACGGTGCCTGCACACGCATACAGTTCAACCGCATATTACCTTGAGCCGGAGGAGGAGATGGATCAAAAGAAATGGCAGGGCGCGGATCTCACCTTCGATGTGGACGCCGACCACATAAACACTCCATGCAAGTATGTGCACGATCTTTGGATGTGTAGGAACTGTAACGCGCAGGGGAAAGGGCCCGTCCCCGAAAGATGTCCGAAATGTCAAGGAGAGAGAATAGACGAAGAGGCTTGGCTTTGCGAGGCATGCTTAGAAAGGGCCAAGGAGGAGGTCATCAAACTCCTAGACTTCCTGATGGAAGACTTCGGCCTCCCAAGGCATGACATGACTGTATGTTTCTCGGGACATAGAGGATATCATGTGCATGTAAGAACAGGGGAAGCCAAGAATCTTGACGGTGACGAACGAAAGGAGATCGTTGACTATGTACTAGGCCTCGGATTCAACCCGGACATTCATCAGGATCTCTTGGATAGAAGGGGGGCGCCAGAAGTCCAATTCCGAGCATCGGGCTGGCGGGGGAGGGTTGCTAGGGGTCTATATGAGATCCTGACTGAGGCCTCAGAAGACGAGTTGGCGAGTTGGAACATCAATCGGAGGGTTGCGAGGACTATTGCCAGGAGTGGGGAGGAATTTGCTTCAATGTGGATCGGAGAGAAGGTGGGAAAGCTTCCTGAAGGAGTTGGCCCGGCGACATGGAGAATACTAATTCAAAAAGCTGTGGAAAGGGAGTCTGCGAGAGTGGACACTGTGGTCACAACTGATATTCATAGATTGATCCGCATACCCGAGACATTGAATGGAAAGACGGGGTTCAAAGCGGCAGAGATCAGTAGCATTGAAAGCTTCGATCCGTTTAACGATTCTATTGCATTCAAGGGAGAGGAGACAGTGCACGTAAGAGAAGCCCCTCAGTTCAGGATTGGAAATCAGACTTTTGGGCCGTATGTGAACAAAGTTGTTACACTGCCTAGCGCAGCCGCACTGCTTCTCATAGCCAAAGGAAAGGCATCACCCAAGTGACTGACATGCATCAAGAATTGTACGATGCTTGGAAACGAGAGAAATCGTCTAGGGACCTACAGGCCTTCCCGAAGAACTTCTATGAAAAGGCAGCAGACCATCTAAGAAAATTGAGAGAGGGCCAGAGGATGATGGATAACAAAACGATGAAGTCCAGACTACTCAGACAGGAGCTAGAGAATAGCAGAAGACTACTGTCTGAAATCGTAGCAAGTAGGTTTCGAAAAATGCTTGACTCCTTGCTCGGGAACGAGACACCAATTCCAACAGGATTCCTGACACGACAAGAAGAAGAAATCTACCAAACGTTGCTTCAAGCATCGAGCCAATGTTCGCGATTGAAGAAGAACCTCTTAGAAGGAAAGCTGGTTAATGCTGCCCCATCGACACCGAGAGATGTGCCGCAAAAAATATTAGTGCGATTTGCTTGTGAGATCCCCGCAATAGTCGGCGTTGACTTGAAGACTTACGGCCCCTTCAAGCCTGAAGACATAGCTTCGCTGCCAGCGGAAAACGCCCGAGCCCTAATGCATCAAAGGGCGGCTGTGAAAGTAGAGGTTGAAGAAAATTGAAGATTCCGAAAACGATGACCGTTTACTGTCCAAAGTGTAAGAAGCATGTAGAGCACTCTGTCTCGCTCTACAAGGCCGGAAAGCAACGATCACTTGCATGGGGCGCAAGAAGACATGAGCGAAGGCGACATGGCTACGGTGGACAGAAGTACCCGGAGTTGAAGAGAACTGCAAAGACTACTAAGAAGCAATCCGCCAAACTTGAGTGCAAGACCTGCGGTTATACGGTTTTCAGATATGGAATCAGACTGAGAAAGATGGAGATAGGAGGTTGAGCGGCCGATGCCCCGGAGAGAATTGATCCCTCAGCCTCGGAGTACATTCCTCAAGATCAAATGTCAAAAATGTGGGAATGAGCAGGTGGTTTTCGAGAGAAGTTCAACAACATTGAAATGCGATGTGTGCGAGGAGGTCATCCTTGAGCCTCGAGGAGGAAAAGCTAAGATCAAAGGGGAGACAGTGCAGCCCTTAGGTATGTGAGAAAATGGCAACTCCCGAGGAAGCATATCCCGAAACTGGAGACCTAGTCGTCGCGACCGTTAGGAGCACAACTCCTTACGGAGCATATGTTGCCCTAGACGAATATAGAGGGAGAGAGGGACTCATACACATATCCGAGGTCTCAACGACTTGGGTGAAAAACATCAGAGATCACGTAAGAGAGGGGCAAAAGCTCGTTCTGAAGGTTCTGAGAATCAATAGGCAAAGAGGCGAAGTCGACCTCTCGTTGAGACGAGTGACCGGACGCGAAAAGGCCGAGAAGATGCTTCAGTGGAAGAGAGACAAGAAGGCAGAAGCCATACTGAAGAACACGGCAGAAAGACTCACGGCTGACGAGAATACGCTCGAGGATGTTAGAGGCAAAATAATCCAGCAATATGACTCAGTCTACGACGCATTGGAGAAATCGATCGACCAAGGAGAAGAGGTCTTCACAAAGTTGGGGCTGCCACCTGAATGGTCGAAAGCACTGGCAGAGAATGCGAAGCTCAAGATCAAGGTGAAGAGGACCATGTTGACTGGCACGATCGAGCTCACCTCAACCAAGCCAGATGGGATCGCAGGTATAGTAACGGCATTGCTAAACGCGGAGAAAGTCAAACCTGAGGGAACCGATATTAGAATCTACACGATAGGGGCGCCCAAGTACCGTCTTGAAGTTGTCGCCTCAGACTACTCGGATGCCGAAACGATTCTGAAAGAGGCTGTAGACGAGGCGATTTCCTATATCAAAGATGTGGGCGGCGAGGGGCGCCGGATCGATTGAAATGGCAAATTAGAAAATGTAGAAAGTGCGGAACCTACACGCTGAAGACCACTTGCCCAAGCTGCGGAAGCGAAACAGTGATCCCCCACCCGGCGAAGTTCTCGCCTGACGACAAGTACGCCAAGTATAGGAGTGAACGTTCCAGTGGAAACCGTGATTAGAGAACGGGGACCGAAACCACATAACCCCACGGTCATCGAGGGGTTGCCGGGGCTTGGATCCGTGGGAGGACTGGCCGTGTCCTTCCTCATCGATGAACTGAAAGCGCGAAAGATTGCGGAACTCTATTCTCCGTATTTTCCATACCAAGCCATTGTGGATTCACGGGGAATAGCAAGGTTACCACGAAGTGAATTCTACTACTCGACCAATAATGGAAAGGAGTTGGTGATGATAACCGGTGATTGCCAACCACAAACCAACTACGGTCAATACGAGGTGGCCACGAAGATAGTTCAATATGCCATCAGACTTTCGGCCTCGCAGATCATAAGCATCGGAGGATTTGTTTCACCCCAAAAGGAAGGAGATCTGGTCGTCGGCGTTGCGACAAGAGGCGACCTAGTGTCCAAACTAGCATCCGCCGGAGCCAGCGTAGAGAAGGCTGGCATTCCAATCGTTGGAATCGCAGGACTCCTTGTAGCCCTCGCCAAAACCATGAACCTTGATGCTATCTGCCTCTTGGGACAGACCACAGGCCTCGGACCGGATCCAGTTGCTACCCAGAGAGTCCTCGAAGTCCTTGCAAGCGCATTAGACTTGAAACTGAACCTCTCAAGCTTAGAGAAGAAGGTGGCGAAGATGCGGAAAGTCGAAAGAAAGGTTGGCGAAATCGAGAAGAAACTTGCCGGCACATTCAGAAAGGATCAAACGATATACATAGGTTGAAGTGTCTTCTTCCTGTTTTCCTACTTCACTATTATGAGGAAGTTTTGCACCGGTACTTCGAGATAGTTTTGGTCTCCAACCCACACTACTCGGATGTAGTATGTGCCCGGTTTCGTAGGTGCCCATTTGAGGGTGAAGGTCCCGTTCTTGATTTCTCCGTGGCCTGCCGTATTCCAGGTCTTGTTGTCTAAAGAGTAGTCTACTGTAATTGTGCCCACCGATATTGCCTTAGACAGTTTGCAAGTAAACGTTATGCTCTGATTCACTGGCACTTCCCTTGCAGATAGTTCGACCGACATTGTGACTCGCGCCTTATCGACAACCATATCTAGGCTCGGGCTCTTGGCACCGATGAACTTTCGTCTGATTCCATCCCAACGGGATCTGACGAGATAGGAACCTGCGTTAGGCGTCCACTGATACTTGTATGTACCATTTGTCCCAGATCGAACTGTAGTTATCTCCCTCCACGTTTGGCCTTTGTCTTCAGAGTACTCTAGGGTTACTGTCATGTTGAACAAACCTTTGCCTTTCGTCGAAAGTCGTCCAGAGAACTCGACAATGGACTCATTGTACACGATCTTCTTCGGGTTCACGAAACAATCTAAAGCTGAAGGCTCGGGGTAGATTACCGAATAAACTGCTACCCAGCTCTTCTTTGAGGTGAATTGGGATGTGAAGTACTCAGACTCGGTGTATTCCAACCCAGCAGACTTCAATATAAGAGAGCCGACCAATGTGTTCGGTTTAATTCCTTGCTTGTCTGCAATCAGGTCTGTGGATATCACCTTACCTTCCTGAACGACCTTCCTGTAGTAGGTTGTATCCGATTCGGTTCTATTCTCCGTGATCACAATCTTTTGGCCTCGAAACGTCGTGCCGTTGCATATCTTGGCCATCCAGAACCATTTGCTGTCTTCTCCAACACCATAGAACTGGACCTGCCGCTGTTGTGATTTATCCCAAGCAGCGTAGACTGCCACGTGAGAGACATTGTACTCCTTCAGGATTGGTATAGCCATGGTCTCGTTCAGTATGAAGGCACGTGCTATCATTGCAATCTGCGTCGAGTTGATTGTTCCGTTGTCTGCGAGAGTCCGCTTCTCTGCCAGAGTAGTGATCCAGTAGCCGTAGTCCCACCATGAGAATACGACTGCATCTCTGGGCAGACTATCTTTCATCCAAGATAATGCTTCCAACCAATCCTGATAGTTCCGCTCCTCACCTGCTTTGGGAGTCGTGGGAAAACTTGATGTCGCAATCGTCGCAGGTGAGTAGGCTTCTGTGGTGACCCTCGCAAAAGTGGGCAAGACGATCAAGATGAGTATCAGAAGTATTGCTACTCCGAACTCTCTTCCAACTCTTGCTGCGAACCTGATCTTTCTCCGTGGAAATATGACCGCTTCCCGAGCAATGTCCACTGATGGCTTGCACAGTTCAACCATTGTGACTCCGGCTAGAAGTGATATGGCCGGCGCGAGGATCAAGGTGAGCCTGACCAAAGATCCAGCAAAGTAGATCGATGACAGCCCAAAGAGCATCAGAAAGATATCGCTGTCTCTTCCTCTTTGAGCTGCGAAGACAAATCCGAAGATACTTAGGAAGAGAAGTATTCCAGATTCATGGAAGAATGACGCCCAAGTAGCCGGACGATGTTCGGCTACCGACTCAACCAGAGGCATGGTAAGTCTTCTGGCAGGATCCATTACCGCGAGAAACTTCGCAACTAGAGGCGTAGCAACACCCTGATACCAAAGAATGGCAAAGGCCGCTGCAACTATCCCTCCCACGCTCGCAAACACAAGCAGCCTCATCCGTGCAGTAGTCACGCGCCTAGCGACCTCGACCGAAACAAGGAGGGCTAACACGCCGAAAATTGCCAAGGTGGACCATTCGCCCAGAAAGCGCGTGCCGAGATACGGGAGTTGAGTGACCGTTGCAAGCTGGACTCCATAAGTTGCAACGTATGCGACAAGCATCTTGGTGTTGTATCGCTTCATTAGAACCATAAGCGCGGTGAAGAGATACATTAGCACCATGGGGTACCTGAACGCACCCCACCCCCAGCTAAGATACGCCAACATCAGTCCAGACAGGATTCCGTAAGTCAACGAAGACTTCAATGTGCGCTGCGGAGATATCGCTCTCAAATACAATAGAAAGATCAGAATCATTGAGAAGACGCCGATGGTTTCATCGTCAAAGAAGCCCAGTGAAGTGCGGCTTATGTGAGAACCGTTGATTGCCAAGAATAATGCGGCGAAGAGGCCTACGCTTCTGCTCCAAAGATCCTTTCCGAATAGATAGATTGCGACAACTGTCAAAAGCCCCATAATGATTGGGAAGACTACGCATACGTCCATCAGTGTGACAGTTGCGCCCATGGCCTTGAGAAATGTGAAAAAGCTGGCTGCGGTGAACCCTAGCGCCGGGAAAGCTGACGTGTATACATCTCGGCCATAGGGATACCAACTCATGCTATCGTGCCAACGGAACCATGCAGCATAGCCGTTCTTAACCACGTAGTCAGCGATCCTATACTGAAAGTATGGATCGAACTCAGATAGGAAAAAGCCCCACCTCAGGGGCAACACCCTCAGTAACGCTGCCACGGAGAGTATGCACAGGAAAGCAGCGAATAGGGCTACTTGAGCTTTTGACATTTCGGAAAGGTATCCCACGGCTGCTCGGATCCTTGATGAGAAGACTTCTCTGCGAAACCTCTCTCTGAGGAAGTCCTTGATCGTTCCACCGATACCCGAGACTAATGGCATGCCTGATGCCTCGACCGAATCCCGACAATATTCAAACAAGGTCATTATAAATGATATGCACTCAGAATGCTGGTTATGAGAAGCATAACAAGTCGTACAGAGAACTTCCGTAGACAGACCTTGCTTCATCAATTCCTTGCGGACAGAAGCGAACAAACCTAATATATCCGGCACGCGAGAGTGAGGGCGTTGCGTGGAAGGACATGAGGGATCGGAAAATTCCCTTCGCTAAGACCGATTCCTTCTACGAGATCTTTTAACAGGCGAACAGGAGTACATTCTCATTCCGTTGCCTGCAACACCTGAAGAGCGGTGAGGATGAACGTTCAAGGAAGTAGCTAGTAACCTCGACCTTCCGAAGATGGAGCATCGGATCCTACAGTTCTGGAAAGAAACGAAGGCCTTCGACAAACGCATGAGCCTCAACAAGGGAAAAGAGAGGTGGTCGTTCATTGATGGGCCGATAACCGCGAACAACCCTATGGGTGTCCACCACGCTTGGGGACGAACTTACAAGGATCTCTTCCAACGCTACCAAGCCATGAGAGGACATGACCTCCGATATCAGAACGGATTTGATTGCCAGGGGTTGTGGATTGAAGTAGAAGTCGAAAGGGAGCTGGGGTTCAAGTCAAAGAGAGAGATCGAGGCGTATGGTGTAGGAGGGTTTGTGAAGCGTTGCAAGCAACGAGCACTGAATTTCGCCGCAACCCAGGTGGAACAGTCGATCAGACTGGGATACTGGATGGATTGGGACGATCCCGATCTCCTAAGAAAGCTTGGCAACCTTCTGGATGAACCGGACAAGACAACATCGATCAGCAGCAAGACAGGTTCAGTCACAGGAACCGCTGAGCAACTAGTTGGGCAACTGGGAACGCCCCAGATCGGCGGATCATACTTCACGCTATCTGATGAGAACAACTACACAATATGGAGCGCCCTGAAAAAGTGTCATGAGAGAGGATGGATACGCAAGGGTACCGATGTGATGCCTTGGTGTCCTAGATGCTCCACTGCCCTCTCTGAACATGAGATAGCTACGGAAGGATATCGCCTTCTAACTCACCATGCACTTACAATCAAGTTTCCACTAAGAGAAAGGAAGAAAGAGTTTCTGCTTGTATGGACCACTACGCCATGGACCCTTTCCTCCAACGTCTCTGCCGCTGTTCACCCTGATCTGGTCTACGTAAAGATTCGCAAGAATGACGAAACCTTCTACCTTGCAAAAGCTACTGCTGACAGAACTATCTCGGAGAAACATGAAGTAGTAGGTGAAATGTCGGGACGAGACCTTGAAGGTTTGACTTACGATGGCCCCTTTGATGAACTCGAAGCGGAAAGGCGTTCTGGAGCCGTCAAAGCCCACAAAGTGATCCTGTGGGACGAAGTCAGTGAGACCGAGGGCACAGGAGTAGTTCACATCGCCCCAGGCTGCGGCAAAGAAGATCTTGAACTCGGCCGCAGGTACGGTCTCCCAAGTCCGGCACCCCTTGATGAGTACGGAGTCTTCATGGAAGGGTTCGGGTGGTTAACGGGGATGCATGTCTACGAAACAGCTGAACCGATCATCGACGACTTGAAGAAGAAGAATCTGCTCTTTGGAGTAGAGAAATATAGTCACCGTTATCCTGTTTGTTGGCGATGCGAAAGTGAACTAGTGTTTAGGCTTGTTGATGAATGGTTTATTTCGATGGGGCGGAAACTCGACAAGTCCTTGGAAGACCTCACGGAGGAGGACAAGCGAGAGAACCTTCGATATCAGATAATTGATGTGGCCAAGCAAGTTCGCTGGATACCTGAGTACGGCTTGCAGCAGGAGTTGGACTGGCTTAGTAACATGGATGACTGGATGATCTCTAAGAAGAGGTACTGGGGGTTGGCTCTCCCAATATGGGAGTGCCCGCGATGTGGAGTATTTGATGTCATAGGCAGCGAAGAGGAACTTAGAGTGCGGGCTGTCGAAGGATGGGAAGAGTTTGAGGGGCATTCACCGCACAGGCCTTGGATTGATCGCATCAAGATCAAGTGTCCAAAATGCAACGCGCACATGTCCAGGGTCTCAGATGTGGGAAATCCTTGGCTCGATGCAGGGAT
This sequence comes from uncultured Candidatus Bathyarchaeia archaeon, assembly GCA_964631575.1. Taxonomy (GTDB): domain Archaea; phylum Thermoproteota; class Bathyarchaeia; order 40CM-2-53-6; family JALHTG01; genus JALHTG01. Next base: position 64,454 of record CAZVYD010000001.1, on the reverse strand, counting down.
AGTTGCCTACTCGACCCTTAACTACCGTCATGGTCGAGACTATTGGTTGAAGTGGTTTCCCGCACACCTCATCTGCGAGTCATTGCCTGGCCAATTCCGAAACTGGTTCTATTCTATGCTGGCTATGAGTACAATCATGGAAGGACTAACTCCTTTCCTAGCCTGTTTCGGCCATGGTCTGGTACTGGCCGAAGACGGAGGGGAGATGCATAAGTCATGGGGAACTGCCATCTGGTTTGACGACGCGGTTGAGATTCTGGGCGCAGATGTGATGCGCTGGATGTACTGCATCACTCGCCCAGAAGGAAACCTGTTATTCGGCTATGGAAAGGGAGAGGAGGTAAAGAAGAGATTTCTCATCCCTCTATGGAATGTCTACAGCTTCTTCACGACTTACGCAAGACTCGACGGATGGACCCCGAAGAGACAGCAAAACCAGCTCACATCAATTGATCGTTGGGCTCTCTCAAAGCTACAGACGCTTATCTCGGATGTCACTAGCTGCTTGGACAACTTTGATCCAGCCGGCGCCTCCTCTGCACTTGGAACATTCGTCGACGAGCTCTCAACTTGGTACGTTAGACGATCTAGAAGAAGATTCTGGAAGAGTACTTCTGACACTGACAAGGAGGCGGGATACTACACTCTGTATACGTGCCTCACGACCCTTGTGAAGCTTCTGGCACCGTTCATTCCGTTTGTGACTGAGGAAATCTACCAGAACCTTGTCCGCAGTGTAAACCCCACAGCTCAGGAAAGTGTACATCATTGCGATTGGCCAGTCGCAGACAAATCCCTCATAGATCAAAAGCTTGTGACGAATATGGACCGAGCGATCAAGATCTGTGGCTTGGGACGATCTGCAAGAAGCAAATGTGGAGTGAAGCTAAGGCAACCCCTCTCGGCCGCGAAGGTCGTCGTCAGCCCGGAGAATATCGAAGTTGTTCAGAATCTTTCCGAGTTGATTAGAGAGGAGTTGAACGTCAAGGAACTCAATTTGAGCAGCGATAGGGAAGAGTTGCTCGAGTACGTTGTAGAGCTGATTCCTGAAGTTTCCGGAGCGAGACATGGTAAGTTGCTGCCGAAACTGCGTGAGTCGATATCAAAGATGGATCCAAAGATATTCGTTTCAGCTCACAAGGAGAATGCCGGGGTCGAGGTAACGGTAGATGGACAACCTGTTGCTGTATCCGCAGATGAGATCCGCATATCTACGAAGCCAAGGGAGGGATGGGGGGTCGCGGAGGAGGGCGAAATTCTTGTTGGTGTCAGGAAGACAATTCCGGAGGAGCTGATGGTGGAAGGGCTTGCAAGGGACATAGTTCGCCGCATACAAGACCAAAGGAAGAAGGCTGGCTTCAATATTGATGATCGAATCCTCATCTACTATGACGGAGGACCAAACAACCTTCGAGCATTCACGACTTTTAGGAAGTACATTGCGGCTGAGACCTTGGCGGACACCATGAAAGGCGAAACTCCGCCTGCAGGAGCTCACATAGCCGAATACAAACTCTCTGGGGAGAAGCTGAAGGTGGGACTGGTTAGAGTCACGAGATCTTCCGCATGATTAGAGGTAAGCCCTTCGCCGTCCATGGAGCAGGAAACGAGTGTCAACAAAGAAGCTTGGCCTAGTTGTCAACCCGATTGCCGGACTAGAGGCATAACATTAGCCTGTCAAGCGGCAGAGTCGGGTTGAAAGGGACCGATGGCAACGATACCTTAGAGGAGGCTCTAAGACGAGGAGCAAAACCAATCGCCCCCAGAAGAACGGTTGAGGCACTAATGGGGCTTCAGGCCCATCGAAGCCTTGTTGAGATTCTGACATCTTCAGGAGTAATGGGAGAGAAGGAAGCTAGAGACGCTGGTTTTTCTCCAGAAGTAGTAAGCGATACGGCTCAAAGGAGAACTACTGCAGAGGACACAAAGAAAACGGCGGAGATTCTTGCAGAGAGAAATGTTGACCTATTGCTTTTTACCGGAGGTGATGGAACCGCTAGAGATGTCTTGGACGCAATCGATAGCAGGGTTCCTGTGCTTGGAATACCGGCCGGAGTGAAGATGCACAGTTCCGTCTTTGCAGTAAATCCTTCTCAAGCAGCCAAGATCACCATTCGATATCTTCTGGGCGAACTTCCGATCGCACAAGCGGAAGTGATGGATATAGATGAAGCTCAGTTCAGAGCAGGACGCCTATCGGCGAAACTGTACGGGTACATGAATGTTCCACAAGAGCCCCTTCTTATGCAAGGGATCAAAACCGCCACTGTTCAGAGCGAGGATGAAATCGAGCAACAGCTTGCGATTGCCAGACACGTCATAGAAGAGATGGGAGACGAACTGTACGTCCTTGGCCCGGGGACGACTGTGAAAGCTGTGGCAGACGTGCTTGGCGTGGAGAAAACGTTGCTTGGAGTCGATGTCGTTCGCAAGAAACAGCTGTTTGCGAAAGACATTGATGAGCGAAGGCTACTTGAGTTGATTCAGAATTGCCCCGTTAAGATAGTGGTTACGCCAATAGGCGGACAGGCCTACATCTTCGGCAGAGGAAACCAGCAGATCAGCCCAGACGTGATTAAGAAGGCAGGGCGAGAGAACATAATAGTCGTTGCTACCAGAAGAAAGTTGCTGAACTTACCACATAGACGATTACTAGTAGATACAGGGGATGAGGATTTGGATAGGCAGTTGCAGGGCTACATCAGAGTGGTCTCAGATTACAGAGAAGAAACTGTCATGAAAGTTGAATAGGTTACTTTGCCTGCGTTTTCAGAAAGGCTGCATAGCCCTTCGCGTCGAGCAGGCTCCTAAGTTCTGCCTCAAGGTTGGACGGTTTGATGATGGCAATCCAGCCGCTACCGTAGGGCTGCTGGTTCACAAGTTCGGGGGTATCTGCCAGCTTCGCGTTAACTTCTGTGACCTCGCCTGATATTGGAGTGAACACGTCGGCCACTGCCTTGACTGATTCAACTGAGCCTAACGGTTGGGAGCGGGTGATCTTGGAGCCAACTTTGGGAAGATCTACAAATACAACCTCATGAAGGGATTTCTGGGCGTAATCGCTGACTCCGATTCTACAGTTGTTCCCCTCCAATTTGACCCATTCATGTTCTTTCGTGTAGTATAGCTCTTCGGAGACTTCGCAGTCGTTTACTTTCAAAGTCTGCTCCTCAAACTTTCAGTAGAAACTCTTACGTAGTATATTACTGATTCGACACCTGTCCGGCTCCGATTATCACGTAGTTCGCTGCCATCCGTACTTCGATGTGTCGTAGAAAGGAAAGCTCGTGATCACTGCTTGCAAGTTCTTGGCGCGAACTCTAATCTCCACCTTCTCGCCGGCCTTCGAGTGTTCTCTTGGAACATATCCCATGGCGATTCCTTGATTTATCGTGGGCGAGAAGGTTCCGCTGGTCACCTTTCCGATAACTTGGGAATCCTTCAAAATGTCGCACTCGGCCCTAGGAATCCCGGCCTCAAGCATTTTGAGTCCCACTCTGACCTTCTTTGCGCCTTCAGCTTTCTCTTTAGCCAAGGAGTCGCGTCCTATGAACTCGTTCTTGGTAAGCTTGACCACGAACCCTAATCTCGCTTGGAGCGGGGTTATCGATTCGCTTATGTCATTGCCGTAAAGACACATTCCTGCTTCCAATCGCAAGACATCACGCGCCCCTAGTCCACATGGTTGTATGTTGAAAACTTTGCCGTGATCGAGTATTGCGTTCCACACCGCAATTGCCTTTGAGGGTTGCTCCAATGGAGAATCCCATGTGAATACTTCAAATCCGTCCTCTCCAGTGTACCCTGTCCTGGTGATAGTTGCCTTGATACCGTCAAGGTCTACGTTTCTTCCGCCAAATCGAGGGATGAGGGAGAGATCTTCTCTGCCGGTCTCTTGGAGGATCTTTTGAGCGTTTGGGCCTTGGACTGCGAACATAGAAACCTCGTCGGAGACATCGCATATCTCAACGCTGAACTTCTCAGCCTGCTTTCTCAGCCAAGAGAGATCCTTTTCACGGTTTCCCGCGTTGGGAACCACGAGGTACTCTTTCTCTGCAAGTCTGCTGATGACGAAGTCATCGATAATGCCGCCTTTCTCGTTGCACATCACCGACAAGTGGCCCCGACCTACCCCCAATGCTGTAACATCATTCGTTGTGACATAGTTCAGATAGGATGTTGAGTCCTCTCCCGATATCAGGACTCTACCCATGTGAGAGGTGTCGAAAATTCCAGCACCGTTTCTGACCGCTTTACACTCTGGAACGACGCCCTCGTACCAGAGAGGCATCCCGAATCCCGCGAATTCGACTATGCGGCCGTTCCGAGCATGAAAGTCGTATAGGTGGGTTCTACGGGACATCTACAACTACCTCCGAGACACTCGTGTGAGAATTCATGTTGATTGCTAGGGACATGAAATACGTGGACCCTATCGCGTTTGACTCCTATCTTCGTTGATAGGTATGATCTTGATGGCATCTGGGTCGAAGCCAAGCTTACGTCCACACTTGGGACATGTGCCGTTGTTCCTCTGAATAATCTCAAGAGGCGATTCAAGGTCGAAGCCATCGTAGAGAACTGTGCTGCATCCTGTGCATAGAATCTTTTGAGGCATACGCTGTTCACGGTGTCCGAGCGCTATACGGAAAGCAACAACTTATTTTAACCTTGTTTTGATTGTCTATGAATTCAGAGCGCTCAGTTCTTTCGAAGGCGATGACCATCCACATTGAAGCAGGATTGTGAGATATGCTTAAGTTTGCGATGTCCTTAGTCTCTGGGCGATTTGGCTGCGGATGGCAAGTGTTGAAGGCTAGGATTGGCAAGGTTTCGTGGAGGGTCAAGAGATTCTTCGTCAATCTGGGCTATAGGTTCCAGGGGGCAGGAATCCCGCGAGCTAGGGCCATGAAGCCATCTACGACTCTACTGGTCGCTGCGACGATGGTTTTCGCGATCTTCGTCTTGGCAGGCGGAGTCTTTGACATCTTGGAGAAGCCTCTTGCGTTGTTGCCAAAAGGATCAGGATGGACCTTCGTCTACAGAGGCAGTATCCACCTTCAGACTCTGAACGAGAGTATACTGGCCGGCCTACTGTATTTTCTTGGAGTACTGGGCCTTTACCTTCTGCTCAGAAGCACGCGCCTAGTCTACAATCCAAGACAGGCGTATCTTATGCTCCTCCTCGGCCTCATGATAACGCTCATCGCTGTATATTACTGCACTTCGTTCCTGTCATCAAAGATAGGCTACTAGTCGGATTTTCTACCAGAAGTTCTTCTTGATTTTTAGAAGATAGGCTATCATGTTCGCAAGTAGGTGAATTGCAGGAGTTACAAGAAGGATCAGGAAGATTGCTCCTCGACTCAGTCTGTAGAACGGGTATAGAATCAGGATTCCGCCGAGTACGAAGTCAAGTTGATCCAACAATGGCAATGGATATCCCGGAGGAAACTTCATGCGCCTCTTGATGAATGCCCCGACTAAATCACCGCCCAACGCACCCATGGAGATTAGAATACCAAACAGTAGAAGTTCAATCGAAATAACGGCACCTATACCAGCAGAAACCAAGAAACCAGCGATGAGGCCGCTTAAGAATCCTCTAATCGTCTTATGAGAACCAAAGATTCTCTCGCCATCAATAAAGCGCCTCCCAAGATCAATCGGGGTTCCTCTCCCAAATATCGCGGGAACGGAGTTGGCTGCGTAAGAGGGAAGAATGAAAAGGAGAGCTGAGATCGCATCGCTCAATGTTACGACCAATTCCAAAGAGTATGGCTCCATACTAAGCGTTTCAGCGTGGCGAAGCGGACTTACGGTTCAACCCCCTCCAGACCTTTCTCTGTAATTCTGAGGAGACAGGATGTGAGCGGAACGTTAGGCGACGAGTGGCGTTCAAGCATAGCTGTCTTGACTCCCGGGTCTGCCGTCGAAACGAGCCTCAGTATGGCCCCGGACCAGTACGTAAGTATACGTCTGGCGACAGGTTCGATCTGATGCCCCACGCGAAAAGGAAGGCCATGCACTTGGCTTGTAAGGAGTATGGCGACATGTCTAACGGCTGCCAGCTCCGCTAGGTATGCCAGTTGCCTATTCAGTTCCCTGTTCTGGGCGAACACTTTTTCCATCGAGCCCAGTGATGAGCGATAGAGCGACGTTACGGTATCCACGACTATCATTCCCGTACTTCCTGTAACATAACTTTCCATTCTTTCAACGAGAGATGTCTGTTCCGAAAAGGTTTCGGGCACGAACAGGACAATGTTAGCCGCAATCCTATCCAGTTGGTCACCTGCTAGCTGGGCAAACCGATTCTGAGAAAACGATCTATCTGCATCAACATACAATACTTTAAGGCCTTTCTTTGCACATTCAACTGCACATTGAATTGTCAAAGTCGTCTTTCCAGTCGAAGCCTCTCCGTACACTAGGCTAACTTCGGAGAAGGAAAACCCTCCATGGAGCATGGTGTCGAGAGGCGAACATCCCGTTGACACTGTGTCCGGTCGAAACTCCAAGTGCGTTCCAGCTTTGCCTTGGCCATATCTTGCTTCTGAGATTAGCTTAAATGTGTAAGGAGCGTTCATGGACGAGGCGCACCATTGGGAAATACGACCTTGGTTGCCGGAAGAACTCTGCTGGTTTCCGGCCCAGCGTCACTTAGACTGATTGAGGGGGAGGCAACGGTTCTAGGTGCCCCTGTTGAGAGAGATGAAAAGTTACTGGTAAGAGAGGAGAAGCAAATACCAGTTGAAGCAGTCACGGATAGTGTCATTCAGACTTCGCTTGGGAATGCTGCTTGTTTAACGGAAATTGAGGGCACCACGATACCTGGCTCGTGGAAGAGCTTTGCCGAAGCAGCCTTGGAAATGTCTTGCCCGAAGATACTTGCAATAGGAGATATAGACTCAGGAAAGAGCACTCTGTGCACATATCTCAGCAACATACTGCTGAACGAATACCAGAACATCTCGGTGATTGACGCAGACGTTGGGCAGTCTGATATTGGCCCTCCAACAACTATCGGGCTTGGGGTCACCGACGGATACCTTCTCTCTCTGGCGGATCTCGATCCAGTTTCAATGTTTTTCGTGGGGCACACTAGTCCGGCTCCTGCCACGGACAAGGTCATTCTGGGCATAAAGAAGCTCATGGAACTATGCTCGACAGATCATGGCCCCACTATCATAAACACAGATGGATGGATCATGGACGACGAGGCTTGCGCCTTCAAAGCCAGAATGATCAATGAGATCTCCCCTGACTTGGTGGCGGTGATCCAATCTGACGGTGAGGCTGACCCTGTGATTAAGGCGATAAGAAGCACTGTGATAAAGGTTCAATCTCCAACAGCTGTGAGGAAAAGAACTCGAGATGAGAGACGGAGACTGAGAGAACTTTCCTACAGGAAATATCTGGCCGACGCGGTTATCCGACAAATCAATTTTGACAAGGTCAAGTTGAGGGGGGCTGAGGTCAGAAATGGCAGGCTCTTGGCTGCTACTCAGAAGCTTCATTCAGTAGTGGGTTTCTTGAACGACAACGATCTCCTTCTCGGCATAGGGATATTGATGGGAGTGGAGCAGAGAGAAGGAATCCTTAGGATTCATACTTCCTTCAGAAGGCCGATAAGCACGATTGAGTTTGGCGCAGTCAAACTGAACGAGGATGGGAAGGAAGTTCCATGTCTAGCAGAGCCAGACCACTAGAAGAAAGCGACGTAACAGATGCTGGGTCCACCTCTGTTCAAATACTGATCTGAAAGCAAGTTCCGTGAGTTGCGATGTCGTTCAAAGAGGCAAGCATGGAGAGGGAGGGTAAGATTTTCCGTCTTAGCATACTTGAGCTTAGCAATGCTCTCCTAGCTTTCTTCTACGAGGACAACATGAAGCTTGGAACTCTTGCCATCGCGCTACCAGGGCCGGGAGACAGCCAGGTCACCACCTCCTCCGTGCTACTTGGAGGAAAGTACCTCTTATCGGCGAGGGCCTTGGCTGAGAGGGTTGCAGGTTCCTTCAAGAAGATGAGCCTTGCCTCCGTGAACGTAGAAATATCAGAGCCTGAAGGAATTAGAATTGCCGCTGCCCTCTTGGATGATCTTGCTCGAAAGCAGAGAAATCAGAGTCAGTAGGATACTTGTGAAGAGAGCGATGGCTTCCCCAAAATGTCTTCAGAAGCCTTCATTACCGTGTCTCGATGTTTCTGGATTGTGTAGACCCGGATTATGTTCATGAAGACCCTCATGACCCCTATTACTTGAGAAAGCTCAGTCACACTGACACGCACCTTCTTTCCTTCCCTCGTTTCTTGGAAGACCGGAATATCCATTGGTTCTATTTCCATAGCGTAGTGGTAGGGTACCGAAGGCAGGGACGGAACATCGATCCACACCTGTTCGGGATCCACTTTCGCCTTACGTGCTATCTCCTGCTCCATCTGTTTCCTTACAGCCTCATTAGTGAAGACACTGGAAACAAGTTCATTCTTTGCGAAGAGAGTCTTCTCATAGGAGCACTTGATCAGTCTCCGACTCTCAACATCTTCAATGAGTGCCCTCGATTTGTGACAGGCCTTCAGTTGAGACCACACAGAGTAGTCGTCTAGGGCAAGGTACTCATCCGGAGTCCGGAAGGATAAGAGCTTCAGGTCCGGTTCCGCCATCTCCAGTGCTTTCTGTATCATTATCTGTGCTGCTCTTGATGCACGGTGAAAGTATATTGCTCTGAAGGATTCGAGTCGACCGAGTAGGAAAGTTTCCAGTGTCGGAATTGCTGTCGAGTTCACTGCCAGATCTCCGTCCAGTACGTCCATGGTGTAGATGAGACGAAAGATGTCTACTGTCCCATATCCTGCACCCGTGTGATATGAGTCTCTGACAACGAAGTCCATCTTGTCTACGTCCACTGAACTTCGAATTACTTGATTCATGAACCGCCTCTCGTCATCAGTCAGCTTGCCGATTGCAAGCTTTCCCATCTCATTGGGGTCTATTCCCTCTTTCCGCAAAGTGTCGGAGAGATTCGATTTCGTGATTATCCACGTACCCAAGTCTTCATGCGTCTTCCCTAGAACCTGTCTCATCGTAGGTTCAAGTAAGTGAGAGAAAGGCCCATGTCCAACATCGTGCAGTAAGGCAGCTATCTTCAGCTTCGTCACGTCTTCAGACTTCAGCTTCACGGGCAGGCTAGACGCTAATGTTCCAGCAAGATGAAAGGCTCCTAAGGAATGCTCGAACCGAGTATGGTTGGCAGCAGGATAGACATATTCTGATCCGCTGAGCTGCTTGATTCTGCGAAGCCTCTGAACAGCCTTCGTATCTAGTATGTTCTTCTCGGATTCTTTCAGCCGGATGTAACCGTAGAGGGGATCTTTTATGAATCCCCAGAAGGCAGATTGGGTTCCATACTCAGCCATTCTTACTCTTCCTCAACTCTTACAGTAAGGAGGTGGGACGAAACGCATTCTGAAAGGTTTCCCGAATCTAGCCTTGCTGGATCAGCATAATATTGCTTCTGGTCTGGAGTTGGACCTATGACAAATCGTTATGCTGCGCTACAGCTAGTTCCGTGGCATATCGTGCTGTTGACCGCTCGCACTAAAGAGGATTCGTCCTTTTAATACGACTGAATTGTACACATACTTTCGATCCATAATCGTTGGATGTGAGAGCCTTGTCGACCGGCAGAAGGGGTTTCTTCATAGTCCTCGAAGGAATTGATGGATGCGGAAAGACTGTTCACTCCAAGGTGCTCTGTGAGGAGTTACGAAGGCTCAATTATGATGTGGCCTACACGGGTGAGCCAAGTAGATTTCAGATAGGACGATTCATAGAGCAGAAGTTTCTTCGTGAGGCAAAAGTTTCTCCGCAAGTCGAGACGCTGTTATTCGCTGCAGACAGGTTTGATCATCTGACATTTGAGGTGCTTCCCATGCTCAATGCAAACAAGATCGTAATCTCAGCTAGGTACGTTTACTCCTCGCTGGCTTACCAAGGGGCGCAAGGTTTGAAGCTGGATTGGATACGTCAAGTCAACTGCTTTGCGATCAAACCAGACCTAGCATTGTACCTAGATGTCCCAGCTGAGACAGGGCTCGCGAGGAAGAGATGGAGAAGTGTGTTGGAAAGAGTGGAGTTGGAGAGAAAGGTCCGAGAGATCTACCTAAGCCTTGCGGAGTCAGGCGAGCTTGTTAAAGTCGATTCAAATAGGAGTCTTGATGTTGTGAAAAGAGAGGTTCTAGAATTGGTGCTTCAAGCCCTGAGGAGGGCAGGTCTCCAAAAGTAGGACGACCCAAAGCTTGAGACCACGTGGTTGCGCCCTCTGGCCCGTTAGGATATTGTGGGCGACAACACCGTGTTAAGGACCATTGTGTGAATCTATGGGCGAAGTTTGATGGCGCAGAGATTTGTGGAGCATCCTCTAATACGAAAGGGTACGGTTGAGAGTCGAAGCTACCAAGAGCGAATCGCACGTGAATGCCTGAAGGCAAACACGCTTGTCTGTCTTCCAACAGGGCTGGGAAAGACTGTAGTTGCCGCCTTAGTGATCGCAGAGAGGTTGCTGCAGTTCCCGGAAGGAAGAGTCGTCGTCATGGCTCCCACTCGTCCACTTACTCTGCAACATCACAAGAACCTTGCGAGGATGCTGACGATCGATTCGGACTCGATGGCTGCGATAACTGGTGTGACTCCGCCTGACCAGCGGGTCGAGCTGTGGAAGAAGAGGACTGTCTTCTCCACCCCCCAAGTCTTCATGAATGACCTGATCACTGGCCGCCTGCAGTTAGCCGGGATCGTTTTACTTGTTTTTGATGAGGCGCATAGAGCTGTTGGGGACTATGCGTACACGTTCATAGGTCCACGGTACGCCCAAAGAGAGAACTCCCTAATCTTGGGGCTCACCGCCTCGCCCGGATCAACAAGAGAAGCCATAGAGGAGGTATGTCGGAACCTCCACATCAGGCAGGTGCAGGCAAGAACCACATCTAGCCCTGACGTGAAACCGTATATCGGAGGGCTTCAGGTCGAGTGGAAGAGCATAGTTCTTCCTCAAATCTTCCACGATACGCGCAGTGGCTTTCAAGAGTTCTTGCGGGATCAAATCAAGGCTGCTCAGAAGATAGGAATACTCACGCAAACGACCTCTGATAGAGTCAGGCTCAGGGAGATTCTTGAGGCTAGGCAGAGTATTCGCGAGCTGCGAAGATCAGCTGCCGTTTCGAGGGATGAGTTGCGCACGGTCTCCTCAGGGCTCTACTCTTGCATTCATGCGGTCAAGGCGATAGAACTGCTAGAAACGCAGGGGTTCTCTTCTCTCAAACAGTTCATTGAATCGTTGAAGGCGAAATTGAAAGCTAGGCCATCCTCTGCGTTGAGCAAGATGATGGAACACGAACAGGTTCAGAGATCACTTCTACTCATAGACGCAGCTGTGAAAGAGGGAATCGATCATCCAAAGATTGGAGAGCTGATCAAAGAGAGTGAGGAGGCATTCAATAAGGGCGCAAGAAGAATCATGGTTTTCACAAACTATCGCGCCACAGCTACCAAACTTCTCGAAATACTCAACTCTCGGCAAGGAATTTCAGCAGTGCGCCTCGTTGGCCAAGTCACGAAGGGCGAAGACAAAGGGCTTTCGCAGAAGGAACAGGCGGCAGCCCTTGAACAGTTCAAGCAAGGCACCTACAATGTGCTAGTCGCTACACAGATCGGTGAGGAAGGTTTGGACATAGCAGAATGCGACGAGGTTATCTTCTATGACAATGTCCCCAGCGCCATCAGGTTCATTCAGCGAAGGGGAAGAACAGGCAGGAGGGGGCCGGGTAAGGCAACAATCTTGATGGCTGTTGGGACGAGAGATGAAGCGTACTACTGGATAGCTAGAAGAAAAGAACGTGTAATGGCTCAGGCCTTACGTGAGATTGAGATTTCCACAAAGGTATCAAGGGAACAGCCAAGATTGGAAGAGTTTGAGGAAGAGGTCACAGAGCATAAGGAGCCGCGGGTGACGATCATTGTCGACTCGAGAGAGAGCGCCTCCCCAGTTATGAGAGAACTTGCCAAGTTCAATGCTTCCGTGAAGATGGAGAGTTTGGTGACCTCAGATTTCGTTCTGTCGGACAGGGTTGCGGTAGAGAGGAAGACTGTTGACGACCTAGTGGACTCAATAATGGATGGACGTCTCTTCAATCAGCTGATAGCGATGAAGAATTCGTATCAAATTCCCATTTTGCTAGTGGAGGGCGAGAGAGCTACATCTGCAAGGGAGATCAGCTCGGAAGCGCTCATGGGCGCAGTCGCTAGCGTTCTGATAGACTATCTGATACCTCTTGTCTGGACCAAGTCTTCGGAGGAGACGGCGTTGCTTTTGTTCTCGATTGCTAGGCGCGAGCAGATTAAGGAAAGGCGCGAGCCCAGAGTCAGAGCTGAACGCAAGCCAGCTAGCGTTGAGGAACTTCAGGAGTTCATAGTCGCCAGCCTGCCGAGCATTGATGCAGTTCGCTCCCGGAGCCTTCTGAGAAGGTTTGAAACCGTGGAGAGAGTGTTTACGGTGAGCAGAGAGGAACTCGGCGAAGTCGAAGGTATAGGTGAGAAGATTTCGGAACGGATCCGTGAGATCTTAACTGCGAAATACAAGAAGGAGGAGGGTTAGTAGATAGTCCTAGGAAGACTTGCACTCGGTCTTCCTCAGCTTCTCTAAAGCACCTAGCAAGCCTGAGAGACTCTCTGTGAGTTGCGATGTTTTCGCAGGATCCTGTTCCTTCTCGATTGCAGACTGCACCTCTCTTATCTTTCCGAGTAAAGTCTGCTCGATGCTCGCGAGGGTTCTCTCTCGAAGGATCCTGCTCTCGTCTTCTGCCGCCTTCAGGATGATCACGGGCCTGTTACACTTGGCGCAGACGACCTGTTCACCAAGCTTGAAAAGGGGAGTGCTACAGGCCGGGCAGGGTTGGGCTAGCATTGTTGCTCCGGATCTGAGGAGCTCTGCCGCCCTCGTCAGATAATGCGTATCGCTCTTCAACCTGAGCTACTCCAAGGAAAGAATTTTAGTTAGTTCGTTAGATTCATGCGTAATTCCCTTATTAATGGTGGGGATCAGACTTGCCAGCGCAGAAGGTTTCGAAGAGAAAGGAAGAGTACCAATCGCGTATCAATCAGGCGTTGGCCGTGCTTAATGAGGTGGCTCAGGACAATACGACCCCTAGGAATATCCGGCGTGCGGCGAAGGAGGCTGCAGATGCCTTGCAGGTGGCAGAGCACAGTTTGGGCGTAAGAGCATCGAACGCCATTTCGATTCTTGATGAGATCTCTCAGGATCCAAATATGCCTCCTTATACACGTGTGAAGTTGTGGAACGTCGTCAGCATAATTGAAGCCATAAAGGACTAATCTTGAAGCCTTTGGCCTGGTCCCTAGCCCGCTTGATATTGTGACCTTAATCACAGGGTCGGATTTGTGCGATAGAAAAAGAGGTTACACTGAAAAAGATGAGTGATCCCGTCTAGACTTTCATTTCTTTGACCTTGTCTTTCAATGCGTCTACGAGCCCAGCGATTTTGAGGATCAAGTAGAAAGATGCGACCGTTACGAGAAGCCCTCCGACAGCTATGATCAAGCCTAGGACAGCTGATCCTCCGACGGCTCTCTGCGCCAATGCCATATGTTCACCTCCTCTCAATCCACCGAGGGAGAACAATATTGCTCAGATAAAAGGCAGATGAAGGAATCATACATATGATCAGTCCATGCTCGACCTAAAACGATCAGGCGAGCCTCAGCGAGCTGCTTCTTGCGAAGCAGATTCCTCAGAGAGACGGGCCTAAAGTTCAGAAAGTGGGAAAACTGTTGAATCACGAGCTTCGTCTGCTTTGTCTAGATCTCAGCAGAAAGAATCCCAAGGTCATGGCCGCGACCAGTATCGACATTGGTTGAACGAGTTCTGGGATCGGCGTGTTTGGTGTCGCTGGTTCCCAGACGCATGACCATGATCTCGTAACTTTCGTGTCCGATGCTTTTTGATAGACAACATTTGAATTGTATCTCCATTCCATGTACTTCGAACTGCCTCCAGCAGTTGCCATTGTGAGATGAGTGTTCGGCATACGAAGGAAGTGTAGGTACCTTTCACTCTGTTTGCTTCTATCATCCCACGTTACATCAATCGGCAACCATCCGTACTTTGGTATGTAGACTTCTTGCCATCTGTGTCCAGCAGTGTCAACTTTTGTTTGATAGGGGTCACGTGAAGCTGATCCTCCTCCGAATCTTGCGGGAATACCTTTCGCCCGACACATCGCGATGAAGACACATGTGTATTCTGAGCAGGATCCTTTGCCCTGCGCCAAAATGGCTGGTGCGGGTTCCCATTGACTGTCCATCTCATAAGTCAGATGACCAATGACATAGTCGTGGATCTTCAGTACCATGTGATACAGGTTGGTTTCGCTTCCCACCGCGTCGCTTGCAGCGTTCTGCACAATCTGGTTGCTAATATCGTACATGACATCGTCCTTTGTGTATAATTCAAGAATTTCGGCAGGTATCTCCGAAAGAGTTCCGACATTTGACGGAGACACATCATAATTGATCTCGGAGAGTTCTACCAGCGCGACCCATGTGACACTTATGGTCTGCCCAGCCTGAACGTTTTGGAATGAGTGATTGAATATCCTTTGACCCCACTCATCCTCCACAATTGAGTCGGCAGGTCGCTCGCTTAGGAATTTCAGCACCTTCTGGCGAGATGTATTTACGGGAGGTAGCATGTACACATTGAGTGTTGACAAGGTGCCTGGTCCATTGTTGATCACCTTTTGATTGTAAGTTATCTTGACATAAATCGCATTCTTCAGTGTGTATTGAGATTCGGCGAGTGATACCGCAGCTACACGACCCAAGATAATTGCAACGATCAGAGAAGCCGCTAGAATTGAGGAGGTTCTCATTTTGCAGTCACATAGTTATTTGGCTCTCTGCTCTTTTAACTCTTTCACAATCTTACTGCGTTCCATGGCTTTCAAGTATCTCTATGAAATGGTCATGTTTCGTATAACTTGCCGATACAGGTTCTCCCAAGATCCACCGTCGCTTATGTAGCAGAAACAACGAATCTAGGTTTTGACTGAATATCCGTATGTCCCGATCTGCTTTGCCAAGTTCCAGTATCCGGGTGCTACATAGACGACTGGCTTCGCCTTTGTGTAGTCTATCTTTCCCTGTGCGTCAACAACCGAGTCATCGACTTGCACGGCAACGACCTCTCCGATGATAAGATCATGTGAACCAAGTCGAACAGACTGGCGCACTATACACTCGAAGTTGACTGGGCACTCCTTGACAAGCGGCGCCTTAACCTTTGAAGCTGGCTGAGGCGTCAATCCTGTTTCCTTGAACTTGTCAACAGTTTTCCCAGAAGTGTTCCCGCAGAAATCCACTTGGCGAATGATGCTCTCTGTAGGAACATTCACGATGAACTCTCCGCTGTCCTTGATTATGCTGTATGAGTGCCTACTTGGGCGAACAGCGACTGCGAGCATCGGCGGCTCTGCGCAGACCTTCGAAACCCATGCCAGAGTGATCAGGTTTCTGTTTCTCTTTTTGCCTGCGCATGAGATCAGCATAGCAGGTAATGGGAACAAGGAATCTGAGGTCTTCCCAAGGATCTTTGCCATGAGCTCTCTCTCCTTTAGAGGCTCATCCAACCCATCAGAGGGGGCTCGATACCCATCTGCCAGAGAAGGGCGATCAACTCGCCGCGGTGATGGACCTCCTCCTCAAAGACGTGAATCAATATGTCCTCCGCGGTCGGCTCAACATCTTTTCCTTCGTCATTTTTCATGTTGAACTTCTTCTCCAATTCGGATTGGGGCAGGCCGTTGAGATATTTGTGCAGCCGGCCTTCCACTCCCTCCATGTATCGCCGGATATCTTCAGTGTTAGTGTATTCGTCGAAGCCTCGGCGTTTGATTTTCTCCTTATTCTCTAAAACATCGAGCCAATGTTCTATAGCGCCGAGGGTGTGCAGGAATATGTTCCTAAGGGAGTGCCAGCTGGCTTCTCGGTTCTTTGTCAACTCCTCCCATGGAAGACGGGCCAGAGCATCGAAGTACCTGTGCCTGATTTCGCGATTGTACTCAAGAAGACGTTTTACATCTACCATTGTTCTCGCCTGTCAGTAGCATCGATAATCGGTTGCCGCAGCTAATGGAGCATTTAAGTCTTTTACTGTCTTGAGACGTTGTGTTTTCATGGAGCTTCTCAGCCGATTGCCTTTGCGTTTGACTCAAAAGCGGTTGAGTCGAGGTTGCTGAGTCTGCGGTTTTTAGGGAATCATGCTCCTTCAACAATTATCGTTGTAGCGAGCAAAATGGTTCAGGCGAAGGATTTTGTGGAGGTGAAAGCGGTTGAACGGAAAAATAGCTGGTGCGGTTGTCGGCGCAATTCTGGTTGCTGCTGTGTTCGGCATAGCACAGTTGTGGAGAAAGAGTACAGGTCAAAAGCGCTCTAACGGACAGGTTACCCAGAAGAACAAATGAGCGAGCGTAACCTACAGATCCGGCAGAAACGGGCTACCTTGTCCACACTCCCTCCACGATACCCTTCATTAAGCAAGACGGTTTACGCCTTCTCTTGCTTGAGCTGTTTCAGGTACTTCTTCTGGAGCTTGACAACGACCGTGTAGAGCGGGTCCACAATCTGGGCGATTCTCGCGGTTGCGGTCAGGCTCAATAGCATGTATGCGTCGTATTGGTTGACGCCGTAGTCTGTCTCAAGCCATCTCACCATCTCTCGGAAAGCCAATCGGGCCGCATCTTCCAGAGGCCTCGCGCTGCAGACAGTCATGACTTCGTCAGGTGACTCGATTCTCGGCCATTCTATTTTCCGACCTTTCTCCAGATCGAACCTGACTGTCACGACGGCCGGAACCTCGACTGCGGTTCCACAAATTTCACCGTCGCCTTGCACTGCGTGGACATCTCCCAACCCAAAGAGCGCACCCTTCACTGCGACCGGAAGCTTGAGCGTGTTTCCTTCGCAGACATCGGGAACATCCATGTTACCACCGTGCTTTCCCGGTGTGGTTGTTGGAATGCTTTCGGATGCGGGGGCAACACCGATCGTTCCAACGAACGGGTGAGCCTCGATTGCGACATGTCTGTTCTCACCTATTCCGAAAGTGATCTTGCCACCATGTATCTTGGAGAACCTCGTTAGGGCCAGCGTTTCCGTAAGCCATCCCTCAAGTGCTCCGAACCCTGGAACAGTCGTTGTCACACCGTAACTGGGCAACTCAAACTCCACGATCTCCACTAGCAGAGTGTCGCCTGCTTCGGCTCCTTCAATGTAGATCGGGCCTGTAGCTACATTGTGAAAGATGTCTACGTGTTCCTTCAGCGCTTTGGCTAGATCCTTACCGGGTTTGATGATGTCGCTGAAGCAGTCAAACGTCTCGATCTGAACCGTTTCGCCGGGGCTTACAGTGGCGATTGGCTTGTTGAGAGGGCCAAGCGTGCAATCTGCGATGGCGGAAAGACTTGCATATTGCTTCTTTCTGATTCTTCTCATCCTAGAATACCTCGTTAATCCTTGCCTGTCTTATTTTCTCCTCATTCAACCACCTATGTAATACGAGTGGCTTTTCAAAGGTTCCATGTTTGTTCATTCGTTCATAACTGGACGCTTCACTAGACATTCTTTTCCATGGAGACAGATGTGAGTCCAGGCCGGTTCACTACTGAAGCGCGCGCAGCTTTTATACCGCGTAATGCGATAGGCTTGGAACGCCCGGAAAAGCTGATCCTTGGTTCCCTGGAGGCTAAGAGGCAGAATTGAGCAGCACGGGTTTGAGCTACTCGCACGGCTCTTCAGGGACGCCTCTCATAGGGGAAACGATTGGCGATTACTTCGACAAGATTGCGGCAAGATACCCGGAGAGAGACGCAGTAGTCGTTCGGCATCAGGGGATCAGATACAGCTACTTGGATCTCAAGAGAGTTGTGGATCAATTCGCGAGAGGCCTCATTCAGCTGGGAGTTAGAAAAGGAGAGCGTGTCGGTATATGGTCACCCAACAACATGGAGTGGGTGATCACCCAGTTCGCTACGGCAAAGATTGGTGCGATACTTGTCAACATCAACCCATCGTACCGAATATTCGAGTTGGAGTACGCCCTGAAGCAATCAGGAGTCAAGTACCTCATATCGGCGACCAAATTCAAGAGATCTGACTACGTTTCGATAATATACGAACTTGTCCCGGAAGCGAAAAAAGCAGGTAGCCTAGTCATCGACTCGGCCAAACTTCCTGCCCTGAGATCTCTAATCCTAATGGAGGAGGAACGGCAACCTGGAATGCACCGATGGACAGACATTATGGGTCTGGGCAAGGACGCTTCTGAACCCTTGGTTGCTGAACGCCAAAGAAGCCTCGAATTCGACGACGCCATTAACATCCAATATACATCAGGAACTACAGGCTTCCCGAAAGGCGCCACTCTAAGCCACTTCAACATTCTCAACAATGGATTCTTCGTAGGAGAAATGCTGAGGTTCACTGAGAAGGACAGGCTATGCATCCCTGTTCCCTTCTATCATTGCTTCGGGATGGTTCTTTCAAACCTGTTGTGTGCGACTCATGGCGCCACAATGGTTCTGCCTTCGGAGGCCTTTGACGCAGGAAAGGTGCTTGAAACCGTAGAGCAAGAGAGGTGCACAGCAGTCCACGGCGTGCCAACCATGTTCATAGCCGAGCTGGATCACCCGGACTTTTCGAAATATGACTTATCGTCCCTACGGACAGGAATCATGGCAGGAGCTCCCTGCCCGATCGAGGTCATGAGAAGAGTCATGAACCTGATGGGGATCAGACAGATCACAATCGCCTACGGAATGACCGAAACATCTCCAGTATCTCTACAGACATCAGCAGATGACCCTGTTGACAAGCGAGTTACCACTGTCGGCCGCGCCATTCCTCATGTCGAGATCAAGATCATAGACCCGGCCACAAATCAGACTGTGCCGCATGGTGTTGCGGGAGAGATCTGTGTTCGAGGCTACCTCGTCATGTTGGGTTACTGGAACAATCCCGAGGCGACAAAAGAAGTGATCGATCAGGCACGCTGGATGCGCACGGGAGACATTGGAACCATGCGACCAGACGGATATGTCAACATTGTGGGCAGGCTCAAGGATATGATCATCCGTGGAGGAGAGAACATCTATCCGCGAGAAATAGAGGAACTCCTCCACACTCACCCGAAGATAAGCGATGCTCAAGTGATTGGAGTTCCAAGCGAGAAATATGGTGAAGAGGTTATGGCTTGGATCCAGCTGAGAGAAAACGCAACAGCAACTGAAGAGGAGATACGGGAATTCTGCCGTGATAAGATCTCATACTACAAGATACCGAAATACATCAAGTTCACAGAAGAATTCCCAATGACAGTCACAGGAAAGATCCAGAAATTTAAAATGAAAGAGATAGCAGTGAAGGAACTGGGCCTCGAAAAGGTGAAGGCGATCAAGACAGCATAAGACCTTCAGACCCATTCCCAAAATCCAATAAGAAAACAGGGTTTCCAAGACCCGCCTGTCTTTCAATGCCACTCGTTATTCCCGGACCTAACGTGGCCTTCTCGCTCAGCAAGTTCGAGAGAAGATAGCGAAGAACATTGGATGAATGTCGAACATGAACTAGGGAGGATGCTTCTCTCCTTTACTCTTACTCGGAATCCCAGGAGTCTACTTAGCAATCTCAATGGCTAGGCCATGATTTGCGCAAACAGACTATGGATGAGGGCAGTCTGAATTTTCTCTTGTGATGTCGAAGATCTACGTTTGTCTCGATTTCCTTGATGTCAATCTCTCCCAGATGTTGATTCTTGGCCAGCCGCAGGTGACCGACAGTGCTCGGGTCTACTCCTATCAAGTAGGTCGCGACAGCGTCGCAGCTTACTGGATTCTCGGAGGCTAACACTATGCCCATATGTATTGGAGTTCCGTGAGTAGGTGCATCTCCCTCGCCTGCAGTGATTGCATCTATGACCCCGAGCTTTGGCGACAATTTCACATAGAGATCGACGAGCCGACGTTCAAACTTGCCGAGCGCTGACCTGTATTGAGAAAGGCCTTCTGACAGGTCTGCTTCTGAGAGCTCAGCATGGATCTCCCACTTTGTTGCTGTTTCATGGCCACGCGCTGGTCTAGGCTCTAGGCATCCCATCAGGTTCTTTACACATGCCGATATCGTGGTATATTCGTGGGTCTTTAGGGCTGGCGCGGTGACTAAGTAGTCCGTATCCAACACCGCTTTTGCCACGCCAAACATCTTATCATAGAGCTTGACCCCTTCAAAGACATCCGTGTTCAGATCAAATAGCTTCACTCCATACTTCTGTTCGAGTCTCGAATAACCTGCAAAATCAAATAGTCTCTTGGTGGACTTGGGCTTCAGACCAAGGGAACCACAACAGCCTTCAGCTATGGTTATGTCCCCTTTGTCGTGAAAGTATTCAACTATGCCCTCGACAACTCGAACGTCAGTGTTTTCTCCCCTGTCTCTCACGTAGGAGGCCAAGTTGGGCTTTATGAGTATCTTAGAGCCCGTGAGCCTTGGACGCAGTCTCTTGAGAGCTTCAATGGTGGCGTCCTTGGCCTTTCCTCTCGCTACGGCAACATAGCTCCCCATACGATTCCTCTCTGCAGCAACCGCTCGTTAATCATCAGCTATTCATGAGAGCTAAGCAACGCATCCAATTAGGATTTCCCGACCCAGAAAATTCAACTAGGTAGGTCCAAATCCCGCCCGGCCCACTAAAGACGAAAACAGGGGCTCTCCCTTGACTATTGTTGCCAGCCTCGTCAAGTACCAAGTGAAATAGACTATCTAGCCGTATCTCTTATGCTCGTGTGGAGTGGTTGGTCAGCGGACTGGTGATTGACATGGAAGCCAAAGTTGAGGCAGATCTTAGAGACCTTCAAGAGAAGGTTGTCTCCTGTAGGAGATGCTCGAGATTAATACGCCACATCTCAGCCGTAGCAAGGCTGAAGGTTCCTAGATACAAAGATTGGAAATATTGGGGAAAGCCTCTGCCAAGCTTCGGAGACCCACACGCCCAACTCTTGGTCGTCGGTCTGGCGCCGGCCGCGCACGGCGGCAATAGGACTGGCAGGATGTTCACTGGTGACGCTTCAGGTGACTGGCTCATAAGGGCTCTTTACGAGACGAAATTCGCAAATCAATCCTGCAGTGTGAGTAGAAACAACGGATTGGAGCTCACATCGGCGTATATAACGGCGATAGTCCGCTGCGCTCCGCCTAAGAACAAGCCGACCAAACAAGAGATCCTGAATTGCTCCGAGTACTTGGTTGGGGAGTTGGAACTACTGAAAAATGTGAGAGTTGTGCTGACATTAGGAAGGATAGCGTTCGACACCTACGTCCGAGTCGCTAAGACTGAAAGAGGTCGAAGACTGAAGTTTAGGCATGGCTCCATACATACGCTTGCTGAAGACACGCCCCTCCTCGCTGTATCATATCATCCAAGCAGGCAGAACACCCAAACAGGACGACTGAAATGGCGAGTGTGGCTCAAAGTTTTCGAGGACATTAGAAGAATCTTGGATCGTTCAGAAGTCCAAGGAGTCATCGTTTGACATTAGACAAAGTTTGTTAACCTCAATCCGTGCGCTCCTTGGATGTGTGAATGTTTTCATAAGGCAGTCGTGAGTCACAGGAGGCTATCTGTCTCTGGGAAGCGTTAAGAGTCCGGATACGATATGTCGGGTCGGTGAGAACGATGGAACAGTACGATGTGAAGATAACGGTGGCCAAGAAGCTTTCTGTGAAAGATGTATTCGGATCATCGCCTCCAAAGATCTCACAAGAGGTCGATCCGGTCTGTCCAAGACTCAAAGAAGGCGACACCTTCATATCAGAAAAGGGCATGTGCCCTCAGGGCTTCTGTGGATGGGCGTTCGCAGACATCCAACGAGATATAGCGCACCTTCGATTCGGTGGAAGCTACCCATGGATGCAGGAGCCGGGTGTTGCGTACTCATGCTGCACAGATGGACTGAGACCTGTCGTATTCAGACTTGAAAGAGCGAAATGACCGGGGAGATCCGGCGATCTTCCAAAGAGACTAGGCATATTGCTGGGCTTGACTCACAACCCTGAATCACCCCTGAGTGTGAAAACTGTTCGACTTCTTGTTGGAACCTCTTTCACACAGCCTCCAAGCGGTCACTCCCCGTTTCGGCCTAGTTTGGCAAAGGAAGTGAAGATCTGCACGCTGTGCTGATAGGGGACCTCACAATCGTTGACCGGTTTGCCTCATGCCGTTCGCTTGGAATTGGAGGTTCTTGGCGCCTATCCACAAGGCTAGCCGTGCTCAATGGCAGCAAGAGGGGGGTTGCTTCCTCTTTCACTGTTCAGCGAAAGGTATATAAAAGCACCAGACGCAAGAGTGAAAACGCAATGTACAAATTTGAATCGATATACCGCCAACTCCTACTCTCGTCCATGATGGGAACGGATAGGGTTACCCAAGAAGAGTTGGCTCGCAGATGCAATGTTTCACTCGGCCTCGTCAACAAAACCATAAGAAAGCTTTCGTTGACGCTTGCTGTCGAGGCTACCTCCCAAGGAGTCAGAGTTCTCTCGCCCGGTAGAGTGCTAAATCTATGGGCAACTGAAAGAAACGTTGACAAAGACCTCTTGGACTCCTTCAGGCTTGACGACTTGAGAGAAACGGAGAGATCGCTACCATCGGGTGTTGTCATGACCGCCTTTTCTGCTTGGAAATCTCTCTCCGGAAAAGCCCCAGCAGAGTATGATAGGTTATACTTCTACGTCATAGACCAAGCTAGATTCAAAGATTGGGTCAGGTTCAGAGAGCCACAAAGGCGAAGCACGAACCCCAACATTTTCGCACTCATAACCGGAGACAAACACCTCACGGAAACGGCAGTGAACTCGGTTGCCTGCGTACCCCAAGTCTACGTGGACATATACTCAGTGGACGGCCCTCCCGCGACTCCCTACCTCCGGGACATCATCGAAAGCTATCCTCAGTTCAGCATCTGGTAGTGAAAGCTCATGTGGCACGAAGAATTAACGGAGAAGTCTTGGAACGCCCTCAAAGATGTAAGAAAGCTGGCAGATTTCATAGTCATTGGCGGTTGGGCAGTTTACTTCTGGGCTAGGAGGCTGAAGAGCCGAGATGTAGACATCTGCATCGACCAGAATAACTTCTACAGACTCCAGCAAGAACTCCAAAGACAAAACATCCTCGTGAAGAAGAATCCGCGCTTGAGGAAAATGGAGGCGGTTGTTGCTGGCGTTGATGTGGACATATACACTCCCTTCATGTCAAACCTGATTCTGCCTTGTAGCGCATTCTACAAGTACAGATGGTTCACCGATATCGAAGGGTTCGATGTGGCTCTCCCAGAACCGCTTCTACTTCTGAAGGCCCAAGTCGCCGAGGACCGATGGACATCGGAGAAGGGGATGAAGGATAGGATTGACACTATATCGCTCCTGATGTACTCAGACTGGAAGGCCACAAACCTCCTGAACATCGTAAAGCTATACGAAGGAGCTAAACCTCTGATCAGGTCAGTGCAGAAGATAATAGAACGGAGCCGCGCCGAGTATCGGTACCTAGGGCTCAAGTACGAAACCGATGGCGTACGCCTATCCAGATCATTCAGGAATCAGATGGGGCAAGTCTCAGCATCTAGGTCCTAGCTTGCTTGCTGCGTTGAAGGCCTTGGCTGACTTGGTCACCTCATCGATCATATCATACAACGAATCTTGATCTTCCAGAAGGGGATGGAAAACCAGCGCGTGAATGTTGATTTCAGTCGCGGCCATGGAAGCATCCTTTGCGATGTCGGCCATGTCATCGATTCTTTCGAGCAACTCGAAAACGTTCACTCGCCCCAGAAAGGAATCTCAGTAGAAGAGAAGTCGGTGGAGCTTACCATTACGCTTGTTTTCCGGTAGTGAGTTGCGCTGTGATTCACGTTCCTTCCTTGAAGGATTTGAGGTATCTTTCCTGCTCAGAGGTTAGTGTATCGACTCGAATTCCCATAGTTTCCAGCTTTGTCCTCGCCACTTCTTGATCTTGTTCCCTCGAAACGTTGTAGACCCCAGGCTTCATCGTTCTCCCCTCCTTGGCTAGGCGGAGAAGTGATAGAAACTGGTTTGCGAAGCTCATGTCCATTATCTCTGAAGGGTGTCCCTCTGCCGCTGCCAAGTTTACTAGGCGGCCTTCAGCCAGAAGGTAGACCCTCCTACCGTCGCGGAGCGTGTACTCAACATTGTTCGGCCTTATCTCTTGCTTCTTGACGGTTATTTGCTCTAGGTCTTGAACTGAAACTTCGACATTGAAGTGCCCTGTATTGCAAAGGATGGCTCCATCCTTCATCCTCTCCATGTGATCACTCGTGATCACATCTTTGCATCCGGTTGCGGTGATGAATATGTCTCCTATCTTGGCGGCTTCCATCATTGTTGTAACCTCGAATCCTTCCATCGCGGCTTTCAGAGCCTTCAACGGGTCAACCTCACATATGATCGGTCGGGCGCCGAGTCCTGCTGCCCTCATCGCTACTCCTCGTCCGCAGTGCCCATAGCCTGCGACCACGAAGTTCTTTCCTGCAATGAGAACGTTCGTTGCTCTCACGATGCCGTCAATCGAGGACTGGCCTGTCCCCCAGACGTTATCAAAGTCCCACTTGGTCTCGGCATCGTTGACAGCAATTATTGGATATCTGAGTTGGCCCGCCTCATGCATAGCTCTAAGACGATGTACCCCTGTGGTGGTCTCCTCAGTGCCGCCTACCACCTCCCTGAGTTGGTCAGTGCCCTTCTCGTGGAGCCTCATGACCAAGTCCGCTCCATCATCCAAGGTCAAATTAGGCTTGAACTCGATCGTTTGATCGATACACCAGTAGTACTCCTCTGTGCTCAGACCGCGCCAACCGTAGACGCTTACGCCTTCCTTAGCTAGGGCAGCGGCGACATCGTCCTGAGTAGAGAGAGGGTTGCACCCACTCCACGCCGTTTCCGCGCCAGCCGCTCTCAACGCCTCAACTAGAACCGCGGTCTCTTTCGTAATGTGAAGACAGCCAGAGATGCGAAGACCGTTAAGCGGCCTCTTGGAGGAGTACTCATCTCGTAGCCTTGCGAGAACCGGCATTCGCGTAGTTGCCCATTCGATCTTCAATCTGCCGGCGTCAGCCAAACTTAGATCCCGAACCTTGAACGGCATAGTCTCACAACTCAATGCGAATTGAATCAATCCTTTAGAGAGTAAGTCGTCATCTTCTAAATGAACCTATTCAAGATGGGAGATAACATGCTCCTTCACATAGCAGTCAGATCGGCAACTCGATTTCGGGAAACTCCTCTTAACGCCGAGGCGACTCATATCCAATACTGGGTCTATCTTTGATATTGCCAGGGTCTAGGAAGGCGCGCGATAGTTGAACTTGAAGGAATTCGTTCGCCGCTACGGGAAACCATATTCAAAGCTTCTCGGCATAGATTTGGAGAGCGGCAGATCAGGCGAGGCCTTCAAGTGGTTCTTAGCATCAATGCTTTACGGTAAACCCATTAGAGAATCCTCCGCAACGAAGACCTACAGATGCTTTGAGAAGCGGAGAATTCTCACCCCTGACAAGATTCTCAAGACAGGGTGGGATGGACTCGTTTCGGTCCTTGATGAAGGGGGCTACACACGGTATGATTTCAGCACGGCAACAAAGCTGCTGAATATCGCACAGGGCCTGATGAAAATGTACGGAGGCGACTTGAATAGACTTCATGAAGTAGCACTTGACAGCAGAGACTTGGAAGTCAGAATAATGGCGCTTGGAAAGGGCATAGGCCCGGCGACCACATCGATCTTCCTTAGAGACATGCGAGTGATATGGCTGAAGGCAGATCCCAAACCCACTCCTCTAGTCAGGCAAGCTCAAAAGAGCTTAGGAATCAAAGACCTGAAGCTTTACGCTAGGCGGAGTGGACTGAACCTTGTCCGGTTGGAAACTGCGCTACTGAGGCTGGCGAAGGATTTCCTCAGGCGAGGTCTCCCTTCTCCCGTGAGGGAACGAATAAGGCGATTGAATTTAGGTTCTGATTCCCTCTCACGAAATGGCGCGTTCGATTAGATATCGTCGAGCGGGAAGATTGGCCGCCTAACATGTTTGTATGGAAACTGCTTGAGGTTAGGGCTGGCTACGCCCGGTGCGTCAACTTCAATTATCTCCTTGGCGAAGGGCTCGTATGCTGCTCTGAAATGTCCTCTCGACTTTACGACTAGAATCTTCTTTTCCGTCGGTTCGATGCCATGCCTTCTGAATATCTCAGGATCGTTTGGCGCCATCTTTCGCTCGGACATGATCAGGTCGATGCCGTCAATCTCCAAGACGACGCTTCGACCGACTTCGCCCTTCGAACCAGTTGACATGGGACCCTTATGCACGAATACTCCATCAGTGATCGTCTTGACTTGGCCAGTGACTTCGACTGGTGGTCCATGAAGGCTGTCGGTCTTTCCGCCGACTTTCATGGTGACCGTTGCCCCTACGCCTGCTTCGATGGCTTTGGCTACTACTTCAGGATCCTTGATCAGTGCGAATCCCACGTTTCTCGCACCCATTTCAATCAAAGTCTTGAGCACTACCGTTCCATCGCCTGAGCCGCCGCCACCCGGGTTGTCCGCGACATCTGCTAGAATCACGGGCCCCTCCTTTGCCTCAATGGCTCTTCTAACGGCCTCAGGGACAGGGGTCAGTGGTTTCAGGAATTCCTTTCGAAGATTCCAAGCGAAGTCTGAGAGTTCCTGCGCGTATTTCTCAGCCAAATCTCGGTCATCATTCGTTATGACTACTACGCTGAATCCCGAGTCCTCAGTGTCCGCAAACGGAAAGCCTCCAGCCACATTGACATTGATGACAGCCGGATTCCGCTCCATGGCGTAAGCCCTCTCAAAGATCTTCACCATCGGACCCTCGGTCGTTCTCATGTTGATTGTGGGCGGCATCATAGGAGGCTTACGCAAAGCCTTCACAGGTTTGATCTTTCCCTTGACCATAGCGACCACGGCGTTGCACGCCTCAACAGCTCGCTCATAAGAATCGACGTGAGGGTTCGTGTTATGGCCGAAAAGCAGGTCAGATGATTCCACCAACAAGTTCGTAATCGTTGCATGAAGGTCGAGCGTACAAGCGATCGGCACTGTCGGCCCAACAACTTCTCGAACCGAATGCAAGAGGTCCCCTTCAGCGTTCCCTACTCCTTCTGCTACCATGGACCCGTGAAGCAACGCAACTACGCCGTCAACCTTTCCGACTTTCTTGGTGTCGTTAAGGATCCTTTCCTTTAGGATGCGGTACGTGTCAGCGGTGACTATCCCCGATGGCATCGCATTTGCGGCAACAGTCGGTATTAGCTCAATATTGTTCGATGCCGCTGCGTCCATGGCGCCTCCGATAGATGTCTTAGTGCCCCTGAACTCCTCGAACATATCCTTCCCGTAGAAAAGTGAGCGTTCCTGAAAGTGGCGAAGCTCTGTCTTTACTGAGCTGAACGTGTTCGTTTCATGGCTCAGCATCCCAACGACAAACCTCATCTGAACCACAGCTCCAAAGATCTCACAAGAGTATTTGAGTACTTATCGCTTGACATATTTGAGAAATTGCCCTTTCACTATGCAGACTCCTAGAGGAAAACTATGACATTAGAAGCTTCCTAGATGCTGAGGGCGCCTCGCTCTAGAGTTCGACTTGAATAGCCCTCTCTAGGTTCTTTATCCAATCAGAAGCTTTACGGGGACGTGCGCCGTCAGGCGTCCTTCTCAAGCGAATCTTGAAACGCATAATCTTTCTCTCCTCCTCGTAGGCTGGAGCGGGCACGTTTGGAAAACCTGCATGCTTCTCAAGCAATTGATGGATCCTGTTGACCACTTCTTCTGGTATCGCCTCCGAAGCTCGGTCTATCTCCGGCTTAAGTGTCGCTTCAACAATCATCCAGTAGTAAGATCCAGGAGTAGCTGCGTCCCAGTACATTCTGAAAGTGTAGTCCTTGCCGTTGATCCTCTTGACGAACATGGCTTTACCTCACATAGTTCACTGTGGAACCGAGATATAGCACTAAGAGTTGACGGGTGGGCTACTCATGGTCTCCCCCCGGCTACCGTTTGTGACGGATTTCCTTAGCTACTTTCTCCACTACGACCAATGCATGTTCGATGTCTTCCCTCTCGATACCTCTGTGAGTGACCATCCTCACGCGTCCCAGCTCTTGTGCGCCAGCTTTTACTCCATGCTTATTGAGTTCGGTGACCCAGATCTTTCCGTCGACTCCGAGGCCACTCACGTCGTAAAGGACGATATTTGTCTGTACCCGCGACAGATCTACAGCGATTCCCTCGATCTTTGAAAGACCTGCGGCTAACAGTTGGGCATTGTCATGATCATCCTTGAGGCGTTCAACCATCTTCTCGATCGCGATTATTCCTGGTGCGGCGATCACCCCTG
The DNA here is from genome assembly GCA_964631575.1 of uncultured Candidatus Bathyarchaeia archaeon. Classification (GTDB taxonomy): domain Archaea; phylum Thermoproteota; class Bathyarchaeia; order 40CM-2-53-6; family JALHTG01; genus JALHTG01. Next base: position 35,900 of record CAZVYD010000001.1, on the reverse strand, counting down.
CCTGCCTCATGCCACCTCCCAGCATCTTCCGGTATTTCCTCGCACGGCCGATAAATTCCCGCTCTCCTACTACCAGCGATCCGATGGGCGCGCTTAGACCCTTGGAGAGGCAGAACATCAACGTGTCAACGTGTCGCGTAAACTCCTGTACGTCAAGTTCCAATGCCACGGCGGCATTGAATATCCTCGCACCGTCCATGTGAACTCTCAAGCCTCGACTCTTGGCAAGGTCGGAAACTGCTTTGATCTGGGATGGCGACCATATCGTTCCGCCGGCGCGGTTGTGGGTGTTCTCGATACAGATCAGGCTCGTAGGGGGAAAGTGAATGTTGGGAGGCCTCAGCGCCTCCTCAATATCTTCCGGAGCCATCACTCCCATGTGCCCCTTCACGAGGCGCGGTATTAATCCGCCCAGAGCCGAGAAGGCTCCAACCTCATAGTAGTACATGTGAGCGTCCGCCTCCAAGATGACCTCGTCTCCCCTCTTCGTTTGACTCATCACGCTCACAAGGTTCGCCTGTGTTCCACTCGTTGTCAAAAGCGCGGCGTCCTTACCCATCTTCTTGGCGGCGAGTTCCTCCAACCGGTTAACTGTCGAATCTTCCCCGTAGACATCGTCGCCAAGCTCAGCGACTCTAATCGCCTCTAGCATCTCTTCGGTGGGAAGAGTAACGGTGTCACTTCTCAGATCGACTATCCGCATCTCAAATCGCCACAGCCCACTAGGAATCATCGGACAGATATATGGTCTCTTTGTGTCAACCATCCGACCGTGTGAACGCTGACCTTCCGAGCAGTGTTTTGGAAAGGTTCTTCGGTCTATCTGTAGATTCTCGACTCTGCTTATTCAGACATAGCAATAAATGGCGACATAGTCCCACTATATGGCGCGTAATTCAGAACAGAGGTTAGAACGAGAAATGGATCAAGCAGTTCTGGAGCTGCATAAACGTGCCACTGTTGTAGACGCCCACATCGATACATTACTCGAAATAATGGCTCCACCCGCTAGACCAGTGAAACTTCCAACTCCACGGAACTTTGGAGAACGATCGGAGAGAGGACATGTTGACCTACCGCGCCTGTTAGAGAGCGGAGTTGATTTACAGGTCTTTGCTGCGTACATCCAGCCTGAATACAAGATTGAGCGGGCCCTTCACCGAGTTATGCAACTGGCCGACAGATTCTATCAGATGCTCGACGCACATAAGGATAAGATGACGCTATTCACCAAGGTCAGTGATGTCTACGAGGCCGAAAGGAAAGCCAAGATAGCCGCCATGCTCTCGATTGAAGGAGGAGAGGCTGTCGAAGCGGATCTAGGTATCCTTAGAATGTTGCATCGGCTGGGTGTTAGGGCGATCACGTTGACTTGGAATGAAAGAAACCAGATTGCGGACGGGGCAGCGGAGGGACGGACCAAAGGCGGCCTAACGAACTTCGGTGTAGAAGTTGTAGGCGAGATGAACAAGATCGATATGGTTGTAGATGTTTCCCACTTGAGCGATGCCGGGTTCTTTGACGTAATGCAAACAACAAGGAGTCCAATAATCGCCTCTCATTCGAACTGTCGCGCCGTATGCAATCATCGACGAAACCTTACTGATGAAATGATCAAGTTGCTCGCGGATAATGGAGGAGTCATGGGAATGAACTTTGCACCTGCCTTCGTTGATGAGAAGAAGGAAAACGCAACCTTGGAAAGAGTCCTTGACCACGTTGATCATGTCGTGAAGCTTGTGGGAGTTGACTATGTGGGCCTTGGCTCCGATTTTGACGGCATTGAAACCACTCCCAAAGGGTTGGAAGATGTGACCAAGATGCCCTGTTTCACTGAGGGACTCGTGAGGAGAGGTTACAAGGAAGACGATGTCCTGAAGATACTTGGAGGCAACTTCCTGCGTGTCTTCAAGAAGGTCATAGGCTGACAAGGTGACCTAATAACCTGCCCACTAAATCCAGAGGGCATGTCTGACAGCTTTCTGGTAGAATTTGGAGAAACCTCCATATAGACCAAGAAACTGGTTCATATCGGTGAGCCGGTTGAAGAAGCTGTCCGTGATAGTTAGCCTATTCGTGTTAGGCGTCTTCCTAGCGAACGCTGCATCGGTGAGCGCAGCCCCTGATCAAAGGAGATTTTCATTGGCGTATTTTGATGTTGATGTTACCTACCCTACTAGCGGAAAGCCTGGAGAAACAATCACGGTTTCTATAGCTGCGGTCGCAAAGAAGGACTGCGAGGTCCAAGATCTATCCGTTGAGTTTTTCGTGTACTCCACCACTGGAGACCCCAGATCTATTGGAAGTACATCGATCGCTAAGCAGGTCAGTGTGGCTTCGGGAAACTCCTTCCAAAAGAGCGCAGCATACACTATTCCGACAGATGCGCCACGAAGTTTCCTGATGGCAGTTGCGTCAGAAACTGTCAGAACCTACAGCTACACCTACTCCTACTACTATTCGTATTACTCATACTGGTGGCTGTATAACACGTCTCGCTACTGGTGGTGGTGGTACCCGGTATACTACAGCTGGAGGACCTACATGGATACAGTGGACAAAGAGACTGGGCCACTCACATACGTGTTGGCTACAACGCCGGAATACATACAGCTAAAGGCCGACTACGACAAGTTGACCTCGGACTACAACAAGCTTTCTTCAGACTACTCCACATTAAATACGCGCTATAGCAGACTGAACGAGGAGCACCAAAAGCTACTCACAGAGAACGAGAACCTTACCCAAACCCTTGCTGTAACGAGAGTCGCAGTATACTGCCTTGTTGTGGGCATTTCAGTTGTCGCAGTATTGCTGTATCTACAGAAAAAGGGAACCATAGTCGTAAAACTCCAAAGACCAACAAAGAAGTAGTCACCTAGGCAACCGATGCTACAGCAGAAACGAATTTGATCGTACACTGGTAGTGCACACGTTCCTGTCAACTCTACTCATAAGAAGAAGCAAATCGGTTTTTTCAACATCGTTGTCTGCGCCTGAGAGGATTTTTCCGAGAGCTTCTTGGCGCACATGCTACATCGAAAGCTGATTTCATCCGAGGCCAGATAGATTGGAGATTTGAGGTGATCTCGATGGAAGAAATCCTAAGGGCGGACAAACGAGTAGGCAGGCCACCGACGTACACTTCACCCAGACCAAGGTACGAGAGCCGAAGCCTCAGTCTACCAAAGACACATTGGGGCTTCCTAGAGGCTCTGCGAGACCGCAGACAAGATCCAACTGTTAGTGATACCGTTAGAAGCATCATAAATATGGTCAAAGATCAAATCGAACAGTCAGAGCAATCAGCCAAGAACCAACCCGCTCCGATCAGTAGAGTTCAACAGTCATCGGCACTGATGTGAGTCTTCCTGCTCCAGATGGCTGCAGGTCGTCAAGAGCCTTATGCGAAATGTCGTGGCTGCCACTAACCTGCCACTTTCTTCGAAGCTTTTCCGTCGAATGGACAAATGGAATCGAGCGCAACCGGCCCCTCTCTAGATTGAGAAGAACCGCCTAGCATTCTCTGTCGTAACATCGGCTATCGCTTTCGTGTCAACTCCTCTCAGCCTAGCGACAGTATCAGCGATCGACACGAGAAAGGCCGGTTCATTTCGCGCTCCCCTGTGTGGTTGTGGAGCGAGCCAAGGCGAATCCGTTTCAAGAACAAGACTGCGCGCAGGAATAGCCTTTGCGACTTCGTGCAGACGACGAGCGCTAGGAAAAGTGACTGGTCCGGCCAGGGAGATCATGCATCCTAGCTGCACATATACTAACGCCATGTCCAGACTCCCAGACCAGCAATGCATGAGAATCCTCTTCCCGGAGAACCCACGCAGAGCCTTGAGCGTCTCTTGTTCTGCGTTTCTTTGGTGAATGACGACGGGGAGAGACAGCTCTTGGGCCAAAGCCAGTTGCTGTTCGAACGCTCTCATCTGCTGATCTCTTGGTGAAAGATTACGGTAGAAGTCTAAGCCTATCTCGCCGATCGCGACAACTTTGCTCCTTTTGGCTAGGTTACGAAGAGCCCTTTCCGTACTCTCAGTGAATGAGTTAGCGTTGTGTGGGTGAACACCTACTGTTGCAACCACTTCTTGATGTTGCTCGGCGATGTCAACGGTATGCTTGCAGGCCGCCAAGTCGTATCCTACATTCACTATTACCTTGACATCTTTCATCTTCGCGCGCTCAATAACCTCGATCCTGTCCGGGTCGAACGACGGCCATTGCAGATGCGCGTGGGTATCAACTAGCATTGGTCGCGGAGCTCCGTCCCATCAACCGACGGTGTTCTTTAGCCATGCAACGATCCATCACGACCGTCAGACCCGCTCTCGATGCCACCGCGGCAGCATCAATGTTCACTATCCCGAGCTGCATCCACACGACTCTTAACTTTCCAAACCTTTGCCTTAGTCTAATTGCCTGATCTATCACGGGAGAAACATCTTCGGATCTCCGAAAGACGTCAACAATCTCTATTTCTCTAGCCGACTCGTCAGGAATCTCGTCCAAGCTGGGATAGGCGATCATCCCCATGATTGATGCGGCAGTTGGATTTACCGGAATAATTCGATAGCCATTTCCCTTAAGGTATGCCGCGACTCTTCGACTGTCCTTATGGGGATCCTTTGACATGCCTACAACGGCTACAGTCTTGTAGCTTGAGAGTATTCTTCGAATCTCCTCATCTGAGCTCATCATGTTAACCTCGCTGACTTTCCTCATGGACCGAGTGCCTTAAAGGAGTGCGTGAAAACCTGAAAGCACCCTAAACTGTACACTGGTGATGTCGGATGCGATATAGAACCCTCGGTAGGACTAGACTCAAGGTTTCAGAAGTGGGGTTCGGCGGCATCCCTATACAGACTGTTAGCCAGAGACAGGCCGTGGCCGTCGTCAGACGAGCCTTGGGGCTTGGAGTCAATTTCCTAGATACGGCCCGAGCCTATACGACAAGCGAGGAGAGGATTGGGAAGGCGATCAAAGGACAACGAGGCAAATGCGTAATTGCGACCAAAACAGTTGCACGGACTGCTAAGCAGGCAGAGAAGGACCTTCGCACAAGTCTTTCGCTACTCGGAACGTCAAGCGTCGACTTGTACCAGCTCCATAATGTAAATAGTGATGAAGCCCTCAAGAATGCTATGAAGCGAGGGGGCGTCCTAGACGCCGTCAAAGCTGCTCAGCGAAAAGGAAAAATCGATTTCATCGGAATAACGAGCCATCGGCCGAGCGTTCTCGTCCAGGCAATAAACAGCGGCAAGTTTGACACAGTAATGGTTCCACTGAATTATGTGGAGCGCACGCCGCTTCGAGAACTCATCCCGCTCGCGAACGAGCGGAATATAGGAACGATTGTAATGAAGCCGCTTGGAGGCGGAGCCTTCACGAATGCTGTGGAGGCTCTAGTATTCGTGCTTAAGCAGCAGATCTCAACAGTTGTGCCAGGAGTATGCTCGATCGAGGAAGTGGAACAGGATGCGGCAGTTGGAAGCAAGCCGCTGGTACTGAGTAAAGAAGCAAAGGGCCGTCTAGAAGAGCAGGCAAAGGTTTTGGGACGCCTCTTCTGCAGGGCGTGCGAGTACTGTCAACCGTGTCCCGAGGGCATCCCCATATCGTCCATTCTACGAGTGGACACGTTCATCAAACGTATGGGTTGGGACAGTTGGTATCGGAGAAACCGCGACGCTGTAAAGAAACACGCAAAGTGCCAGCAGTGTCGACAATGTGAATCGAAATGCCCCTACCAGCTCCCCATACTGGAACTTATGGCCGAGAAGGTCAAGTGGCTTCGCGAGCATTATGGACACATAATAGCTCAAGAATAGATCGAGGGAGAGATATCAAACGCAAGCTGAATCATCCGTTCAAGGATCGAGAAAGTGGTGGCTAGGTCCTGCGACGGTATACGTGGGATCCTTGGCCTCCCTGATCCTCAATCAAGCTGCCGGTCAGGTTGTCGGTACATTCCTCTCTTACGTCGCGCTCCAGATGCTGGTTTTCGCCATACCACTTCTCATAGTCATGTTCTGTGTCAAGGTGCTTGACAGTGAGGACTTTTGGTCGTCCACAGGATTCGTAAAGATCCCTTGGGCGAAGATCATGATCTTCACGGTCATATTGAACTTCTTGTCATATCTTCTGAGTGCATCATTGTTCTCGGTAGGGAAATATCTAACACCAAAACTGCCGGAAGGAGCGCGATACGATCCCGGGGCCGTCCAGACGACTTTTCAAGGTCTTCCAAGAGCAGCATACTGGTACATGATCTTCGCCGCGGTCGTCTACGCCGGTTTCGGGGAAGAGGTAA
>CAZVYD010000001.1:0-29487 GCA_964631575.1 uncultured Candidatus Bathyarchaeia archaeon | reverse complement strand
TACTGGTACATGATCTTCGCCGCGGTCGTCTACGCCGGTTTCGGGGAAGAGGTAACGTTTAGAGGATATGTTCTGAGCCGGCTGTTAAGGAGGGGCCGGGTGTTTGCCATCGTGGCGAGCGCGCTTATGTGGAGTTCATTGCATCTTTGGTACCTACCCACATTGGGATCCACCGGGATATGGCAGCACTTGGACGTGTTTCTCACGGGCATCTTGTTCGGCGTAGCGTATGTGAAGATGGGGTCTATCCTCCCACTCATCATAGTTCACGCGTTCACGGACACACTGCTTCCACTATCCTTTCTGTATCCAAGAGGCGCTGTTGACATTGGAGCTTTCGTTGTACTAATATTGGGCCTGCTCACAACTGCTGGATTCAGTATCTATTGGGTTTACCGGAGGCTTGTTCGTTCCGCGTTTCACGTCTGACGGTAGCGAAAATCCTTCATCACTCCGGGCACTCCTCCATGATTTTCACTCCGGAGGAGGTCCCAATTCGCGATGCGCCGGCTTCAATCATCTTGATTGCATCGGGGCAGGATCTTATTCCACCTGCCGCCTTGACACCTAAAGAGTTCTCCACAGTCTTTCGCATAAGCCGAATGTCCTCAACTCTTGCTCCTCCAGCGAATCCGGTTGAAGACTTCACAAAGTCAGCTCCAACATCTTGCGCTAGGAGACATATTTCGATCTTCTCTCGTTCGGTCAAGTAGCAGGCCTCGATAATGACTTTGAGAATCATGCCCTGCCCCTTCACGACTGCCCTCACAGACTCTATGTCTGTCTTGACATCGTTAAGGCGTCCGGACTTCAGAGCCCCGATGTTTGCGACCATATCTATCTCTGAGGCACCGTTACGGATCGCCTCTTCTGCCTCAAGCTTCTTCGCTTCGGAGGTGGTCGCTCCTAGAGGAAATCCCACGACCGAACATACAGCGACCTCAGAGCCATGGAGAAGCTTCGCCGCAAGCCCAACATTCACCGGGTTCACGACGGCCGCTTTGAATCTGTAGGTTCTTGCCTCCGTGCAGAGACGAACTATGTCGTCGTCTGTTGCGTCTGGCCTCAGGTTGGTGTGATCCACCATTCGAGCAAGCTCGGCTTTCTTCATCCCTTCTCACGCCTAATGAATATAGAGGGTTCCGCATTTTAACGAGACTCTCCTTACCAAGCGCCTCGACAACCATCAAGCAGGACCCAGACTCAGTGACTGCGGCTCAGATGAAAGATTCAAGAAAGGCCAAGATCAATTGAGAAGCATGAGAGGCGAGGCGTGAACGTCTGAGAGAATCAGGGCGGCTCTGAAGTCCGTCGTGGCCGCCGGCTACCAGTTCGACAAAGACTGCCTCGACCTATTGCGCCTCCTTGAGGGAAGACTTGACCTTGAGCAACTCACGACACTGATCGTGGATGAGGCAAACAAGGCCAAGCTTTCGCCGCCCATAATCGATAAGGCCTTCCTCGAAAGGGTCGCCCTCAAAATCAGCCCAGAAAGTGCTAGCCCAACGCCGACTCTCCCAAACGGAGTTGCTACAACTGTTCCCTACGCCAAAGAGGTGAAGGCCCGAATGGAGATTCTGGACGCTCAAGGCCCGGAGATGGGATCAAAAGCAACCGTGGACGACTTCTGCCGTTATTTCCGGACTAGGTTCAGAAAGCTTCGAGAGATCTTTAACGAAAGATTGGATGCCCGCGGCGCCGGCACAATCGGCGATGCGTTGGGCGCTCGACTCAATGAGAGAGTGAGATTCGTTGCCATGATCATGGACAGGAGAAACAGAACGTCTCACATCTATCTTAACGTGGAGGATGACCAGAATTCAGCTGTCCTAGTGGTGCAGAAGAACAATGTCGACGCCTTCGCAACGGCTCAAAGTGCACCTCTGGACCAAGTCGTTTACATTGAAGCCATTCGAGGAAAGGGAGAGATCTTTATTTGCGAAAGGCTGAATCTTCCAGACATTCCTGAACATCGGCCCAATCGATCAGACGAGCCCGTGCTTGCCGCGCTACTGTCGGACATTCATGTTGGAAGCAAGACTTTCCTGCGCGACGAATTTACTAGATTCATCCTCTGGCTCAATGGAAAAGTCGGCACACCTGCTCAACGGGAACTTGCGGGCCGTGTGAAATATGTGGTGATCGCCGGTGACTTGGTTGATGGCGTAGGTGTTTACCCTGACCAAGATCGCGAACTCGCGATCCCCGATGTCTACGCTCAGTACAGGCTCGCTGCTCAATTCATGGAACAGATACCTGATTACATCGAAGTGATCTTCATCCCTGGAAATCACGACGCCACTAGACAGGCACTTCCACAACCCGCAGTGGCCAAGGAATTCGCTGAGCCTGTGTATGACGCAAGAAGCATCAATGCACTAGGAAACCCTGCGAGACTTCAGTTGCATGGAGTGAATTTTCTAGTCTACCACGGCCGTTCACTTGACGATATTGTGGCAACAGTCCCGGGGGTCACATTCCAAACGTCTGACAAGGCCATGGAGCACCTTCTGAGATGCCGCCATTTGGCGCCCGAGTACGGAAAGAGAACCTCTATCGTCCCAGAAAAGGAGGACAGGCTCGTCATATGTGATGTACCGGATGTCTTTCACTCCGGCCATGTCCATGTCCTAAAGCACAAAGACTACCGAGGCACAGTTATCGTGAATTCCGGGGCTTGGCAAGACCAGACAGAATACCAGCGAAAGATGGGCTTAATCCCAACCCCTGGAATACTCCCGGTCCTCAATCTGCAAACTCTGCAGGTAAGCCAAGTTGACTTCACAAAGGGATAAGAAGTCATCCTTGAAAGTCTTGGCGATTGAGGACGGGTCCTTCTCCAAAGCCGACAGATACTGTCTTGTAGTAGGTGTCGTAGTCACCTGCAATTCGATCGAGCGAGTCCTTCTTGACCGGATACATATCGATGGGACAGACGGCACGAAAACGGTTATGTCGTTTGTGAACCGTTCCAAAGGCGTTGGTCTAATAATGTTGCCCTCTGTTTCACTCGCCGGATTCAATGTGATCGACCCGCACGAACTCCACAGGAAACTCAAGGTGCCTGTTGTCGTAGCCAACCCGGAGAGGCCTCGGCTAGAAGCCATCCACGAAGCGCTCAAGCGACATTTCCCTGATTGGAAACGGAGGATCCGTGTCTTCAAGCTAATGGGCTCGCCCGGAATCTTCCGGGTTCCACGTGAAGGTGTGCTGTACTTCTATGCGGTGGGACTTTCAGCGACAAGGACCCGGACCATGCTGCGCAGCCTTATTCGCTTTGGAAAGAAGCCAGAGCCCCTGCGAATTGCAAGGATCATCGCACGCGCGCTAAGTTCTACGTCTCCTCTCAAGATAACGTGGGGAGTACGACGTTAAGCGCGAAACCAAAGCCTCATCAGAAAATATGTCCAATAGCGTCTTGGGAGAAATTCCCAATCGTATCTTCTTCGTCCTGCCGTACCGACCAAGACTGACAACGCGAGCGTTCAGGATCCCCATTATGTCAAGTTCGTTGAGCAGTCCGCTCACTCGCCTCTGCGTTAGAGGCTCCACGTTCGTTATTCCGCACAGTTCCTCGTACACATTATAGACATCGCCAGTGACTGCCCCTCCATCCATCCGGCTGTTTATGAGATATGTCGCCGCAAGAACTACTTTCGAATGAAGTGGCAGCGACCTCAATACCTCAGCAACCCTGTCGTCTTCGATCTTGCGTTGCGCTAGCTTCACATGACTCTCATCTACAGTATTCGCGCCTTCTCTCTCTGCGAGCTCACCGGCGACACGTAGGAGGTCTAGGGCCCTTCGAGCGTCTCCATGCTCTCCCGCCGCCAGAGCGGAGCATAGGCGAAGGGACGGCTCCGGAAGCGCGTTCTCAACGAATGCGAGCCTCGCCCGCGCAAGTAATATGTCATAGAGCTCGTCCGCTAGATAGGGGCGAAAGACGAGTTCTTCCTCGCTCAGTGAACTCAGGACCCTTGGATCAAGGAAGTCCTTGAAGTGAAGGTCGTTCGATATGCCGACAATCCCTATCCAACTTCCTTTCAAGGATTCGTTTATCCTCGTCATCTCATATAGGAGGCTGTCATCGTTCTGACGCTTCACCAGAGCATCAACCTCATCAAGGACCACGATCATGCACTGCCTCACGGATGCAAGTGAACTACGGAATCGATCAAAAACCTCACCCGACGCCAATCCTGTAAATGGGATGTTGATCGATATCGCGTGACACAGCTCCGCAAGGACTCGGTAGTTAGTTCCGGCGAGACGACAGTTCACGTAAGATATCCGGATGGGGGCGCCTGTCTCAGCTGCCTTCCGTTCGAGGTGTGAGAGAACGAGTTTGGCCACGGCAGTCTTTCCCGTGCCCGTCTTCCCATAAATGAATGTGTTCGAGATCTTGGAGCCGTTAAGCGCAGGGGCCACGATAGCGCCGAGTTTGTGTATGTGTTCGTCCCTGTGTGGTAGCGCGTCCGGCATGTAATCGTGACGAAGCACATCTCTGTTAGCAAAGATCTTGCTGCCAGAGAGGAACTTGTCGAAGACCTGATCCAAGATTGCGCCGGAGCTCAGCTAAGAAGCCTCCACACGGCGCTGAGTTCGACGCGAAATATTAACAGTTCTTGTTCATGAAAACCGACTTACAACAATAGATTTCTACAGTCACCGTCTGCAGGCCGCCACCCCTTGGCTTCCACTGGAACTTGTAGACTCCGCCGGTGTGGGTGGTTGGGGGTGGTTTACAAACAGACTCCAAACGGTCTTGGTCCGTCCGTTTCTTAAACAGTTTCGATATACTTCTCTGTAGTTTCAGCACTCGCCTGTTAGTCTGCCTTCTGCCGTCACTTGCCAGATGCAGTGGTCCAGTGGAAACCAACGGGCTCCGGTGGAGTGGAAACCTCTCAGTCGACCCCTGTAGATGCTTCGTGGCGAACAGGTGTTGCCGACCGCTGGTGCCCGTTCGGTACGATATTACGTTCACTTTTGGTGAATATCACCAATGTTGATTCTGACTGGACGAAACGCCGTCCTTTCGACCCCGACTTGTTTGGCCGGAGGTTTTGCAGTGAACTGAGAGGGCACCGGTTCACCAAAAAATGTATTAACTTGTGAACGGGAGAGTGAGGCTCGCTGCGACCTTGTTGGTGGAACAGTGCCGGCCCGCAAACTGAAGATTGAGTTCTTTGACGATGTTGGCACGAAGCACACCATCACAATTGAAGGAGCTATCACGAAGGAGAAGATCACCCGACTCCTCGATTACGTGGAGCTGATGGGTAGACTGCCGACCACCAAGCTTGGTGACCCCTTCCACCCGGCTCATCAGAAGTTCGAGAAGATTCGCGACCTTCTCTCGCAGTTTCAAGGGAGAGCTTTCAGGTCAACCGATATTCAACAGGCGTACGAGCAGAGACATGGGGAGTCAATCGCCTTGAGTACGGTTTCGACTTACCTATCCAGATTCGTGGACAGGGGTGTCGTGTTACGCTCGGGCTCGTCGGCCGAATGGCTGTATACCCTGAAGCCGCCTGGAACGTTTTCATGGGACAGCGTCCTCTCGAAGTGAGGCACCCATATACGTCTTCAGAAGCGCCTTTCCCGCCGCCGTCGCGCCATACTTCGGTATGTACCCCTCACTCGTTTTCTCAATCAACCCCGTCTCAACCATTCTGCTCATCATCCTGCTCGTGTGCTCTCTACTTTTGCCCAAGATACGAGATACCTCAGTGGAAGACTTGACTTCAATACTGATTGCCCGCAGTATTCTGAGATGCGCGTCAGAAAGTTTGGGCCCATGGCCTACGCGAGCAACTCCTAGCAGCGCGCCTGCCTTGACCACTTCGATGTCTTCCTTCAGTCTTTCGTTCTCCATCGTCAGGCGCGAAATCATCTTTCTGATCTTGATCATGCTGTCTGTAAGCTGCTTGTTGGCTACGAGCGCCGTTTCGATGTTTCGTGCCAGTTGATTGAGCTGCGGAACTCGAGTCTCCACAGAAGTGTTTTCCGCTCCGATCCCCCTCAACTCCTCTAACTCGCGACGGACCGCATCAATCATCCGTTTCTGGTCGTCAAGGCGCTTAACGATTCCCATAACTGTCCATTCCCCGAAACGCGATGAGGGAGGCTCACTATGCTTTCGCAGTGGGCTCGCCAATTGTAGCTTCCACCCTGACATGACGCTTGACTAGACCGTATATCTACGTTTTTAACAGCGACTTTGATTCTTCTCACTTCCCCATGGTAGGGGCAAGCATTGGAGAAGACGGGAGCGAACTTACGTTTCAAGGGAATCGTGCAGGGAGTTGGCTTTAGACCGCTTCTCTACAATTTGGCAGTGCGGCACAAGATAGTTGGTTATGCCCGCAACATGGGTGATGCCGGCGTCGAGGTTCACGTCGAGGGAGATGACCCAAGAGTGAACGAGTTCATTAACGAGCTGAGAACAGGATCCCTGCCAATATGTCAGGTGGCGGACCTACAGATTGAATTGACGAAACCCTCTGGAAGCTTTCATGAGTTCACGATCTACCCTAGCGATCGGCGGCGCGCGTCCTCTGGCTCGACAATTCCACCCGACATAGGAATCTGTGAACAATGTGCAGATGACATACTCGACAGAGCGTCGCGGTGGTACCTGTATCCATTCACATGCTGTGCCTCTTGCGGCCCAAGATTCACCGCGACACTCGATCTTCCATACGATCGAGACCGAACTAACATGACGAACTATGCACTATGCCCAGACTGTCGAAAAGAGTACGAAGATCCTACAGATCGAAGGTTTCATGCGCAAGGAATCTGTTGCCCTACCTGCGGCCCAAAGGTGGCCCTCCACGATAGGACAGGAGTCATCGTCGAGGAGAGCCAACCACTCAGGGAAGCAGCACGCCTTCTCGATGAAGGCGCAGTCTTAGGAGTGAAAGGAATCGGTGGGATCCACATCGCAGCGTCCGCGACTCAAGACAAACCCCTTCTCAAGATCCGTACTCGAAAGAGGAAGTCTTTCCAACCGTTCGCCCTGATGTCACGGGATGTAAAGAAGGCGCGTGAGTTCGCCTGTGTTTCAGATCTTGAGGCGCAACTTCTGCAGGATTGGCGAAGGCCAATAGTCTGCCTCAGGAAGTTACCGGATAACATTCTATCTCACCAAGTGGCGCCCGGCCTTGATACGGTAGGCGTCATGTTGCCGTACACCGGAATACACCTTCTCCTCACTTACTACTGCCAAACCCCGGCTCTCGTGATGACAAGCGGTAACGTTTCAGGATTACCTATGGCGATAATCAACAATCAAGGAATACAACAACTCTCAGACGTTGTCGACTACTTTCTGCTTCACGACAGGGCCATAGTGTCGCGCTGTGACGATTCCGTCATTAAAGTTTTGGGAAAGGATCCAACCTTCGTTCGCCGATCAAGAGGATTCGTTCCAATACCGATTGAAGTTCCCTTGGTGGCCAGAAGTAATGTGATCGGTGTAGGAGCTGAATTGAGAACTGTTGGAAGTATTCTCCACCGGAGTCAATGTTTCCTAACACAGCACATTGGCGATGTTGATAATTTGGAAACGATGATTTTCCTTGAAGACGCCCTTCAACATATGTTGACTTTGATGGGATTATCCCACGAGGGCCTCGCGATCGTTCACGATGCACATCCAAAGTACTTGACATCAAGATTGGCAAGAGATCTGTCTGAGAAATGGAACAGCAGAACAATGCCAGTTCAGCACCACCACGCTCACGCGGCATCCTTAATGGCCGATAACGCGACGCAGGTAGAAGAGTGCATAGTTGCAATTGTGGCTGACGGAGTAGGGTACGGCACGGATGGTGATGTGTGGGGCGGAGAAGTCTTGGTCGCTTCGTATAGAGACTTCGAGCGGGTGGGGCATCTTGCCAGGCAACCCATGCCCGGAGGCGACATCTGCACAATTTTGCCGCTGAGGATGTGCGCTGCGATGCTCGCGAAATACCTTGACGATAGCAAAGTGAGATCGATCCTTCTTTCCAAGAAGGGCCGCGGAAGCTTGGGGGAGGCTGACCTAGACAGAATGGAGGCGCAACTTGGGAACGGCGTAGCGACGAGCTGGGCCTCGAGCGCAGGAAGGGCGCTCGATGCGATGGCGGCCGGGGCAGGAATCTGTCTTGAGAGGACCTATGAAGGGGAACCTGCGATGAGGTTGGAGGCTGCCGCTGCCCAAGGAAACGTTGTCACGTTACTTCCTGTGCGTGACTTGATAGTTCGCCGAGGAGATGTCTTGACTGTGGACACAGCTAGATTGTTGCTCGAAGCATTGTTAGCTATCGGGAGGATCTCTCTTTCGGATGCCTGTGCGTCATTTCAATACGCTCTTGCCAGGGCTTTGGCTGACATCGCGATCGAAGTCGCTGGGAAGAGAGGGATTAATCGCGTCGGCATGACGGGCGGGGTTGCTGTGAACACGGCGATAGTGGAGACAACCCGCCAATGTGTCGAAAGGGAGGGTTTAATCTTCCTTCAGCATAGGCAGGTGCCTCCGGGCGATGGGGGTATGTCGCTAGGGCAGGCCGTTGTAGGGGCTTCGAGATTGTGATGCTGTGACGTCACAGATCTCTCCGTCCAGTTCCCCGCACCAGTTCTGCGATTCCTCTTTGAAGCTCCTCCGCAATGATCCTCGTGACTCTCAATTCCTCTTCTGTCACCGCCTGAGGGGGAGTTCTTCGCTGTTCCACATAGGTCTTGATTCGGCTGGCTATCTCCAAGAAAGGGATCAGTTCAGGAGTGTCAAAGAGGCCAACATAGCCGAGGAGAAGGATCGTGTAGACTGACGCTACGACATTGCTTCTGGCTTGAGCCACAGTTCTGTTGAACGACCCTCTCGTGAGATTAACCTTTTCGCGGCGGAGTCTCGTCTTTTCGAGTCCTGAGAGGCGCTTGCCCGCCAATTCTTCGCCCAAGAGGGAGATTAGAAGACTTTCGAACTGTATCGTTGTCAAATTCGAATTTTTGAGCAGAGTTTGAACAATTGGATCTTGGAAGGTGCCGTTGAGTGGTCGCGTAAAGTTCATCTGAGGTTGGGTCAAGGAGAACCTATCCCTGAATACAGATTCGTATTCACTGGAACTTAAAGATGTCTCAATCGCGGACTTTCCGACATAGATGCAAAGCTCCCCTATGAATGGCCTTCTTCACAATTTTCGAAAGAGCGGTTCGCTCAACCTTGGCGCGAAGTCTTCTGGAACAACGTGTACCGTATACCATATATGGGCGATTATATCGTATAAGATATACGGATGAAACAAATGGCCGTTCAAGCAACCACACCCATTATCGCGTTCGGAAACCAGAAGGGTGGGACCGCGAAAACCACCTCGACGATCAACATAGGTCCGTGTTTGGCTGCCGAAGGCCACAAAACGCTGATTTGTGACTTGGATCCACAAGGAAGTTGCAGCTTAGGGCTTGGCATTGACAGCTACGGTCTCGGGCATACCATGTATGATGTACTCTGCAAAGATGGCAATATACGCGACGCCATAACTCCGACAGAAATATCTAACCTATGGCTCTTGCCGGCCAACATAGAGCTAGCGGCCGCCGAGTTCGAACTGATCTCAGCTCTTAGGCGTGAAGAGATATTCAAGCAGAAGATTTTGCCCATTGCCAAAGATTATGACTTCATTCTCTTGGACTTACCCCCATCATTGGGGATACTAACGATCAACGGCCTGGCCGCTTCAACGCATCTGATCATTCCGATCGAAACAGAGTTCTATCCAATGGCCGGTGTCAAGATGATGTTGCAGCTACGGGATCTGGTCACAACTAGGCTCGGCCACAGCCTAGAGACGAGGTTTCTCTTGACGAAGTTCGATGTCAGAACTAAGCTAAGCTCAGAGGTCGCAGACATGATACGTCAAAACTTCAAAGACCTAGTCTTCAGGACAGTCATTCCGCGAGCCGTGAAGGTTGCTGAAGCACCTTCGCATGGAAAGCCGGTCACGCTTTATGCTCCGGAGTCGCCTGCAAGTATAGCCTACCGGACGCTCGTCGGGGAGGAGATCTTGAGGCTTGGGAAGTGAGAGAGAGCGGCTAGGGCGTGTCGCCAAGAGTCTATTTGGTGCGGAGCCTACAGACCGGCAGAAGCCGACACAGGCTCAGCCAATCCAGCCGACAAGTGACGCCCAAGTCTGGATGGAAGCCATTAGAATTGCTCAAGAGGAACCGCGCATAACCTTCGTCAACAACAAAGTCAAGGCAGTCTTAGTCTACCTGCGCAAGACAGTGCCGGATATTAGTATCTCAAAGATGGCAGCGGAAATGGTTGAAGATGCTGTCAAACAGAAGTATCCGGAACTGTGGCAACGGTTAAGTCAGGGATGAGCAGACGCTTAAGATGCGCTTCCCAGATCCCTAGATGGCTCTCGCTTTCTCAGAAAGTCTTTCGAGTAAATCCGGTCTGAGGTCACGGAGCGTTGGGAGGAACGTACGTACTCGTCTGAGATCATCGTAGTCAACCTGCGCAACGACAAGATCCTCAAGATCGTACTTCGCCTTCGCCAACACTTCTCCATTGGGGGTCAAAAGGTGGCTTCCGCCCCAAAATTGTAGTCCATCCTCAATCCCGACCCTGTTCACATATGCAAGGAAGACCGAGTTCTCCATTGCACGTGCCTTTGTGAAAGTTTCAAAATAATCTCTACGGATCCCGGGAGAAACCGAGATGCAGACTACGAGTTGTGCTCCCTCCACTACTAGAATACGAACGATTTCCGGGAAGAACAAATCGTAGCAGATGGTCAGGCCGATTCGGCCGAGGGGCGTGCTGACGACAGTAGGCTCGTATCCTGGCCGGAAGTACCTCTTCTCTTCGAAAACAGTGGCTGTCGGGAGATACATCTTCCTGTAATGACCAAGGAGTCCGTTGGGGCCTACCAAGGCACATGAATTGTATATGACTCCTTCAGTTCTCGCCTGCTCTGGCATACCGAAGATGACGTGAATGTTGTTATCCCGCGCAACCTTCTCAATGGCTTTGACGGAAGGTCCATCGATGGGCTCCGCGAGATTGTAGAACAAATCCCTGCAGACATATCCTGTGAGGGAGAGTTCAGGGAAGATCACTAGGTCTGCCTCACGGTCCTTGGCCCTCTCACCCCACTCCCTCATAGTTTTGATGTTGTGATCCTTGTCGCACTGCTTGGGAGAGAATTGCGCTAGGGCGACCGAAATCTTGGCCATGTTTTCCTTCGTTCTCCAATTCTGCGAAAGCCACCTCGAACATAAATGTGTTATTGAATGCGGCAGAGTCGTGTGAAAGGAAGCACCTTTATGAATGAAGGCAGAGCAGTTCTCAGGGAACAGCTGTGAAGTTGACCTCTGAAGTTCTCAAGATAGATCCAGTCCAAGTGGAGAACAGAGTCGCACGTTTCGTAAGCGATTACGTTGCCCAAGTAGAGGCGCCAGGAGTCGTTATTGGAATTAGTGGCGGAATTGACAGCGCAACTAGCGCTGCGATCTGTGCTAAGGCTATTGGTGGCGCAAGAGTTCTTGGTGTGAATATGCCTGAGGCTGAGACAAGGAATGATGAAGATATCCAAGAAGCACAGCTTGTTGCTGACATGTTCGGAATACGTCTAGAGATCGTTGATATCTCAGAGATGATCAAAACGTTTCTTGAAAACGTTCCAGCCCTAGATCTCAAAGACCATCTCGCTAGCGGAAATGCCAAGGCGCGCATGAGGGTGGTTGTACTCTACTACTATGCGAATAGGACGAAGCGCTTGGTTGTCGGCTCATCGGATAAGAGCGAGGTCATGTTGGGATACTTCACTAAATGGGGTGACTACTGCGCAGATATCTCACCGCTCGCCGACTTGTACAAGAGCCAAGTCCGCCAGCTTGCCGTTCACTTGAAACTTCCGGCGAAACTGGTTGAAAAGTCACCGACTCCAAACCTTTGGCCCGGCCAGACGGCAGAAGAAGAACTGGGTTTGGGCTATGACCAGTTAGACCTGATGCTCTTCGGACTGGAGCACTTCATGACCGTGGAGGAAGTTGCCCGAGATGTGGCTCTTCCCGTGGAAGTTGTGAAACGAGTTGAGAAGCGGTGGCTAGGGTCAGAGCATAAGCGGAGGCTCCCGCTCTCTGTGAAGCTGAGCTACCGATCGGTGGGCCACGACTTGCGTCTTCCGCACCACATCTAGAAGGAGAATTTGAACGCTGATCATAGAAGGTTGAAATAGAACGGCTAGCAAGATTGCGCCAATCATCGAAGGTGCAATACGTGGGACGCCGACGCCGGCGCATAGTGAAGATCGTCAAGAAGAAGCTACCGACGGTTTTTTCATGCCCGAGTTGCGGAGAGGAAGCTATCAAAGTAGTGATGAGCAGAAGCGCTCACCACGCAACCATTCAATGTGCGGCGTGCGGGCTCAAGGAGGAAGTCGAGGCTTCCCCGGCAGATCAACTGGTTGATGCCTACTGCAAGTTTACCGACAGGTTCTATAGTGTCGGAGAGGGTCACCTACCTAAACATGGGCGTGCGCCTGAAGAGGCCGCCACAGAAACACCGGTTGAAGAGGAGTCGTCGCTAAAACCGAGCTCAGCTCCACCTGAAGGAAAGCTTGAACCGAGTGAAGCGTCGGAGGAATCGGCTGAGGGAAACGAGTCAACGGCAAGCGAAGACCTACAGACCGAGGAATCCCCTACCTAGGTTCTCAATCAGAATTATAACTCCCACACGAGCTAGTAGTTTCAAGCGTGACCTCCTAGTTGATGCCTAATTGAATGATACGTCATACGTTTGCGAGATTCAGCGTAGATTTGGAGAGATATACTCGCTCGCAGAACAGGCGAGATCCAGAGGCATCGATCCCTCTCTCAAGCCTGAATCGGTCGTCACGAGCGATGTGGCAGAAAGAGTCGAAAAGTCTGTTGGGCCTGAAGGAGTCGCAAGCCGCATCCGAGAGCTTACTCAGACCATGCCTCGGGAAGAGGTCGCGTTCAAGATAGCTGAAGAGATAGTTCTCGGGAAGTTTGGCATTGGCGGAGAAGAAGCTGGAGAAAACGCGATTCGCACTGCGCTGTCAATTCTTGATGAAGGAAGAACTGTGGCTCCAATTCAAGGAGTAACAGGAATCAAAGTAAAGGCGAACCCAGACCGATCTAACTACTTGGCGGTGTACTTCGCGGGGCCAATCAGGTCTGCTGGAGGGACCGAGATGGGGCTCACACTCGTAGTGTCGGACTTTGTCCGAAGGATGATGGGTCTGGATCGGTACAAGGCCACGGAGGAGGAGGCGAGGAGGTTTCTTGAAGAAGTCAGGCTGCATGAGCGCGAGCTGACTCGTTTCCAATTCAGAGTGTCAGACTCAGAGCTGTTGAGTGTATTCATACGTCTCCCGGTAGAGGCGACCGGAGTTGAGACCGATCCCGTTGAAGTCGTCTCATTCAGGAATCTACCGCGTATTGAGACAAATAGAGTTAGAGGAGGCGCGCTGAGGGTTGTCAATGACGGACTGATCGGCCGAAGCCAGAAAGTCACCAGGATTATTGAGAAGATAGGAATAACCGGGTGGGACTGGCTGAAGGAAATCCGCAGTGCCCCAATCGAGGAAGAGGAAACACGCAACTCCATGTTCATGGACGATGTTATCGCAGGACGTCCAATCTTCTGCTTTCCCAATGCTCAAGGAGGCTTCAGGCTTCGGTATGGGCGATGTAGAAATACAGGGCTTGCCGCACTTGGAATGCATCCGGCCACGATGAAAGTTCTAAGGGATTTTGTCGCTACGGGGACGCAGCTTCGAGTAGAGGCGCCAGGTAAAGCCGGGGTCGTGGCTCCTGTAGAGTCGATCGAGCCTCCGATTGTTAAGTTGAAGGACGGATCAGTTGTTCGCGTCGAGAGCCTACAACAGGCGGCTGAACTGGCAAAATCGATTCAATCCGTGCTGTTTGTGGGTGACTTACTTGTAGCGTTCGGCGAATTCTTGGAGAACAACAGACCCCTTCTCCCTTCTGGGTTTGTCGAGGAATGGTGGGCAAGGCTCCTTGAGAAAGAGCTTTGTCGGAATGATGTTGACACATCCGCGCTTGTGCAGGCTGGATTGTCACATGAACGAATGCGCGAGATTCTCGCTGATCCTTTGCGTCAGATTCCTTCGGACAAGGAGGCTCTCGCTATATCGAGGCTTCTTGGCGTTCCCTTACATCCGCGCTTTACATATTTCTGGGAGGCGCTTTCTTTTGAAGACCTAGGCTATTTGCGCGAGATTTTTTCGTGTGGTGAGGCTCAATCCCGCACCAAGGAGGGGGCGACCATCCTGCCTAATGCTTCGAGACTCAAGGGAATACTTGAGACTCTTGCTGTTCCACACATGGTGAAGGATGGTTCTCCAGAGTTGCAGGAACCATATGCGTCGGTTCTGAGGTGTTGCCTAGGCCTTGGCAATCTAACCGTTCCACTGGATCCTGAACGCTCTGTGTTGGAGAACATTTTCAGAATATCAGGGCTAAGAGTGTCCAAGAAGGCTGGATGGTACATTGGCGCGAGGATGGGCAGGCCAGAGAAGGCAAAGAGAAGAGAGATGAAGCCCCCTGTCCATTGTCTCTTCCCTGTTGGTCTGCACGGTGGGCCTCGCCGCAACATAACTGAAGCAGCTCGAACGAAGAGATTGATCGCAGTTGAGATAGCGAAGCGAAGGTGCCCCGCCTGCAGAGAGGTGACGCATCAGAACATCTGCAGCAAATGTGGGAGTCGAACTGTTGTCGAATATGTCTGTCCTAGGTGCGCGAGACCGGTTCCTAGTGACAAATGCTCCTCATGCAGGACTAGCGCAGTGCGTTATGATACTAGGCCAATTGACGTTGGAGCGCTTTTCCAATCCGCGTGCACACGGCTGGGCGTCGATCGAACACCCGACCTTGTGAAGGGTGTGAAGGGGCTTACAAGTGAGGCGAAAACTCCGGAACCTATTGAGAAAGGAATTTTGAGGGCAAAGTTTGGCCTCTCAACGTTCAAGGACGGAACCGTCAGATTTGACGCTACAGATGCACCTCTCACGCACTTCAAGAGTAACGAGGTTGGTATCGGTGTTGAGAAGCTTAGAGGACTCGGCTACGATGTAGACTTCAAGCAAAGACCGTTAGTTGACGGAGATCAACTGTGCGAACTCCAATTGCAGGATGTCGTGGTTCCGGAGCATTGCGCGGACTATTTAATGTGCGTAGCGAGATTTGTGGACGAGTCCTTGGTAACGCTGTACGGTTTACCTTCATACTATAACGTAAGAACAAAGGAGGATCTGTTGGGGCACCTCATACTTGGAATGTCACCTCACACATCCGTTGGCGTCGTGGGAAGAATAGTCGGGTTCACTAAGGCCAGTGCTTGCTTGGCTCACCCTCTATGGCATGCTGCCAAGAGAAGAGACTGCGATGGAGACGAGGACGCGATAATGCTTGCGCTGGATGTTCTGCTCAACTTCTCAAGGTCGTACCTGCCCGGCAGGATCGGAGGATTGATGGATGCACCTCTCCTGCTCACGGTCGTATTGAATCCTGCCGAAGTTGCCAGACAGGCGTTCAACATGGAGGTTGTTGAAACTTTCCCATTGGAGTTTTTTGAGCAAGCGGCTCGACAAGCCGATCCCAAACTGGTCCTAGATATCATTGAGACAGTAGCACAGCGCCTTGAGATTGGAGGATTGGGAAGTGAAGCGGTGCTTAAGGGCTTCGGCTTTACTCATTTTGTAAGCGATTTGAACACTGGAAATCTGGAAAGTCTGTACAAGAGGCTGGGAACCATGTTCGAAAAGGTTCAGGAGCAGCTGGAGCTTGCGGAGTCGATCGTTGCGGTGAAAGCCTCGGATGTCGCCAAGCGGGTGCTCTCAACGCATTTGATGCGTGATGTTACTGGCAACCTGAAGGCGTTTTCAACCCAGAAAGTCAGGTGCACGAAATGCAACACCAAGTTCCGACGCATCCCACTGAAAGGAGTATGCCAGCGGTGCGGAGGGAAGTTGGTGCTTACAGTGCATAGGGGGACAATAGAGAAATACGTGGAAGTGGCGCGGGACATCATAAAGCGATATGACCTCGGAAAGTATCATGAGGAACGCCTCCAACTCATTGAAGATGAAATAGAATCTCTGTTCGTTGAGGAGGACAGGAAGAAGCAAAAGGTGCTGGGCGAGTTCATGTAGTGGTGAATCATGCCAAGGACCCTTTTTCACCGTAAGGCATACCTGACGACGACGAGAAACGTGAAGGCAGGACTCACATCTCGAACGAAGATAATATCCTCGATGGAGGATGGCGCGAAGACCGTAACCGAGATTTCTAAGCGATCCGTTCTCAGCTATGCATGCGTGACACATCACCTCCACCTTCTTAGAAGGGAGAAGATAACCGTTCGGTCGGGCGAAAGACGCGGGTACACATGGACGCTGACTGAGTTCGGTCAGCAGAAGCTGCAGTCATAGGTGAAGAGAGGCCCTTTTAAGCCCGTCGCGATACGAAACAGTAATGACTGAAGCTTGAATGAACCACTGCTGACCTGTGATGTCGGTAGCCTCCCTTTCAGCGGGGATCTTGAGAGTTTTCTGAAAGGCGCTGATCTCTACAACTCTCTTCTAGAGTTGCTTCACCCCAAGGATCCCTCTATATCTGAACCATGCCGGCATTTTGAGGAAAAAATCGTAGAGGGGCTTCTGGGTAAGCTTGGGGCAGGAGTAGACATTCCCAATTTTCCTCAGTTCAGAGATATGAACGAGATGTTCCTTCAACCTATTGAGGGCGTAAGGAAGACAAAGAGTGGGTACGAATTTACCGATCGGCTAAAGCTTAGCTCTGAAAGGAAAGCTTTGCCCGAGTTAGAGGCCATCAGACGAAACGCGTCAAGAATCAGAAACGCCGTCGGGCATCGAATCGCACTAAAGATATGCATAACCGGCCCGTACACCCTATCTTCTCTGTTTGTCAATAGAACGGCCGACATGTTTGGGGAGTTCAGTGGGGTGCTTCAACAGATAGTTGAAGCCGGCGTTGTTGCACAGAAGAATGTGGAGATCGCCCTTGTCGCTGTCGATGAGCCGTCTTTTGGTATTATGAGTGACCCCTTGCTGGATCGAGGCATGCCGGGACGAGAGATGCTGCTCAAGGCGTGGGAGGAGATTTGTTATAAAGCGAAGATCGGAGGCGCCAAGACGCTTATTCATCTCCACAGTACAGTGGATGACCTCTTTTGGAGCGCAAAGAACCTTGACCTAGTCGAATCACACGTAGATAACCACTTGTACGAGTCCACAAGAGCAAAGCAGTTATGCGAGAAGTTCGACAAATCTCTGAAAGCCAGCATTGCAATTACGAACTTTGACAGCCTGATCCGGCGGCAAATCACAGCATCAACCCCGAACCTGAACGAAACATCGATCGGCCAATCCGTCGCGGACACTTGGACCCTGATTAAGAAAGGCAAGGTAGACCCAATCACCTACCTAGAAACTCAGGAAGAAGTGGAGAGCAGACTGAGGCGAATCGTAGAATTGTTCGGAGAAGAAAGAGTTCCTTTCGCCGGGCCTGAATGTGGAATGAGCAGCTTTCCTAACCTAAACTGCGCGCTGGAATACCTGCGACGGATTTCTGGAGCGGCAAAGCGAAAACCCTGAAGCTGACCTTACTTGTCTTTGCATTCGCAAGGTGAATGGTGGCATCGTGGACAGCCTTTTCCATACTTCTCGAATGAGACCTTTTCCAAGTTGATCCCAAGTAGATTACAAGTGCTACAGAGCCAAGCGTAGACATCCGCGGCCTCGTCTGCCATTTTCATCTGTTCTTCCTTCAAGACCGCGCCGGCGAACTCTCCAGTCTCCGAGATCATCCATAGCAAAGTGCCAAGCACCCCTCTCTCCCTGTCCCGGCGGAGGTATGTCCTCCTCATGAGGCCTTGGAATTGACTTGTAGTCCTGATTGCCGCTCTCATACGGGCTTTCCCTTACAGACCTTGTTATCGCTGGTGGGTTATCTGAGTTCTTCTCAGGCGAAAAATGGTGGCCAAGGACACGGACAACGGGGTTGCGCCTCGTCGATGATGGGGGGTGATGATACGGGTGTAGTTCCGTTTCTTTGTACGGAAACTTGCGACATAGGTTGTTTCATATGAGGGCTGATCGTCCAGTCATAGACATTTATTGTGACGATGTCCACGTTACGTTCCAGTGTACTATAAAGGGCGTTCGAGGAGAGGCAGATGAAAGAAGAAGCCTTACCAAGGTTTGAGAGTTACTTCGGAGCCGCGCTGTTCACTTGCGGAATAGCTTGGTTCTGGGATTATGTTTCGTCAATCTACTTTCCTGGGCGAACAGCATTGAATTTGACGCTTCTCTCCGCGTTTGTCTACTTGGAAGCTGCGCTTTTGGGCGCTTTTGGCTTGACACGCAGAATGCTGGTGAAACACATCTATGTTGGAGTACGAGTTGGGTTTGGAGCTTGGATGACGAACATGGTATTCCGCCTGATCATCTTTGAACTGGGGGAAGCTCTTTGGGGAGTAGCAATCTATCTGGCGAGCTTTATGGGGGGAGGATTTCTAGGCGGCCTCTTTGCGAAGATCCTTCACCGAGCTGATCTTACCGAGAAGACTTAAGGATCGCAGGACAAGAAAGATTGTACAGTGATATCTTTGGAGTCCATCGCCGGCTTGCCACCTGAGAGAGAGAAGGAAATCATCGAAAAGTTAGCGAGGCGGATAGTGGATTCAGGTCTAGGTACGATGGCGCTATTGACCTTGCAATCCATCGCTCCTCTATCGTTCATTGGCACTCAGGTTGGCATGGTTGTTGGTTCCCCCCTGTTCATGACTCTTGATTTGTTGGGAGTGAAGGTGTATGAATATGCAGGACTATTCGCCGAATCAACCCGGTCCCGAGAGAACATGGGGCGTTTGATCAGCAGAATAGAAGAGCTCATGAAAGAGGAAGAGGAGGCTCGGAAGAAGGTGAAGGAAGCAGAAGGGAATAAGCGAAAGAGTTGGTACAGAACACTCAGAGACCGCCTCGTTTGATATCTCACATTGTTGTTTCATGACTAACACACCAATGTTTCAACACCTCACCTATCGAAAAACGTTATAACGAGTTTCGAGATAGTGAGCCCAGAAAATATAGGTGAAACCAATGCTTGTATCAGGGAGAATTTTCGCACTTGGAATGCTGATAGCTCTATGGATCTTCATCGTCGGCGCTATGGAAATGGCGAAGAAGAAACTTCCTACGTTTCGAAAGCTTTCAGGGCTTGATGCACTGCCGGAAATGGTGGGTAGAGCAGCTGAGATGAATAGGCCTATACACTACACGACGGGCCTCGGTGAGCTGACTGGCACCGTCGCACCTCAACTCGTCGCAGGATTGGCTGTTCTTGGATACGTTTCGGAGTTGGCTGCCAAGTATGGCGTCAAAGTCATCTACTCAGTCTACCAGGCCCAAGTGATGCCGATCGCAACTGAGCTGATGAGAGAAGCATACGTAAGGGCAGGCAAGCCTGACGCGTTCAACGCCGAAGAGCAGATCAGATACTTATCAGGCGAACAGTTCGCGTATGCCACTGCCGTGCAGGGCATCGCCGAGAGAGAGCGGCCAGCGGCAAACATAATGATCGGTCCCTTCTACGCAGAGTCGATGATGTTCTCGGAGACATTCTTCAGAATCGGCGCTATCCAGTTGGCTGGAACGGCAAGAGGATACCAGATCCCGTTCTTCGCCGTCGTGTGCGACTACCTGCTGATAGGCGAGGAGATCTACGCTGCAGGCGCGTATCTATCCAAGGATCCCGTACAGTGTGGCAGCATACAGGGCCAAGATATAGGCAAAGTTATCGGTTGGATCCTAATGTTCGTCGGTGTGCTCGCAACAGCGGCCGGCAGCCCCATCATCATTAATCTTCTGAAGACATAGGTGATAAGAGTGTCTACTTTACTCGTCAGAAGGCAGATACCTATTTTGATAGTGTTCGTTGCAGCCGTGCTGGTGATGGTGGACTACTTCCTGAAGATCCCGGGAACAGGACCAGCTGTCGTACAATTGCAGAACTGGGGAATCATACTCACGGCGTTCACCTTGGGCTTCGGCGCCGTCAACCTGTTCTACCTTCACACAAGACACATCTCGCGACGCACTCCAGGACAGTGGCCGTTCAGCATCTGGATACTCGTGATGATCGTGGTGACCGCAGTCATCGGTGTTGCAACGGGAGCGACTGGGAAAGCATACTCGTGGTGGTATAACTCGACATATTTCGCGCTTAGCGCGACCGTCTACTCCTCACTAGGGTTCTACATGACTACTGGCTGCTATCGAGCTCTGAGAGCACGGAACGTGGAAGCAGCACTTCTCCTAGTTGTGGGAGCAATAGCTCTACTTAGGAACGCACCAGCAATCGCTGTGGGCGTACCCATTATCATACCTATGGAAGCGTGGCTCAGTGCGGTTCCTACAACCTCAGCACAGCGTGGAATCATGATCGGAGCGGCTCTTGGAGCGATCGCACTTGGAGTACGAACAATGATCGGGAGAGAGACAGGGTTCCTCGGCCGGCTAACCGAGGCCGAGAGGAGGGGTGGAACTTGAGCAAAGGAAAAGGATTCTGGGCAAGGCTCGAAGACGTGCCCAGGGAGGTTCTATACGCCATCCTTCTGATCGTCTTCATCATACCTATGCTCAACCCGATGGGCTTTCCTGTGCCGATATCGGATGCAGCTAAGAAATGGTATGCCACAATCGACGCGCTGCCTGCCGGATCGGCGATCATGATAGACTTCGGATACTCAGGTGGAGGAGAGCCGGAGCTGGGTCCGATGGCCGCTGCAGTGTACCATCACATCTTCAGAAAGGGAGGGCTGAAACCGATTACCATGTCAACATCAATAGACGGAACTCTGCTTTGGGACAAGGTCATTGCAGAGGTTAACCCTGAAAAGTACGGCCGGAAGTATGGCGTCGATTACATCCACATCGGCTACATAGCAGGGACGGAAACAGCGATGGCAGCAGTTGGAAAGGATCTGAGAGCAACGACAAACACGGATTACCATGGTGCCTCCCTAGATCAGTTTCCGATCATGCAGGGCATCAAGGATGCGAGTAGCTTCAAGCTGCTGATATGCTACACAACAGGAGGCGACCAGTCAGAGGGCTGGGTGCGGCAGTGGAACACACCGTACAAAACACCCTATCTCTGCTCCGTGATAGCTATGATGGTGCCGACAATGTTGCCATATCAGAAGGCAGGTCAAATAGTCTCACTGTTAGCGGGCGCACAGGCGGGTGAAATGGAACTGCTCGTTGGCATGCCTGCACGCGGAATAAAATCTGCTGACGTGATCACCCTGACTCATTTGCTCGTCTTTGCGTTCGTCGTACTGGGAAACATCGCACACTACGGAAGAAAAGCTTCAGAACGTGCGCGAGGAGGCTAAGCCAATGGCAGTAGACTTAGGGTCCGTCATCCAAATATGGATTGCAGCGCTATTCACGATCTGGATATACAGCATCGCCTTTAGGGACAACGTGTTCTTCAAGTTCGCTGAACACACGTTCGTTGGGGTTGCAGCAGGGCACGGCATCGTATACGGAGTTGATAACGTGCTCCGCTACGGTTGGGCTCCGTTCTTGAAGGGAGGCGTGTTATACGCTGTTGTTTTCCTCCTTGGATTGCTTCTCTACACAAGATACCACAAGAAGTACTTCTGGATCAGTAGGTTTCCGCTCGCGGTAATGGTCGGCATAGGCATCGGGCTATCTATGAGAGCTACAGTCACGGCGGAGTTCATCGCACAAATTCAATCAACAGCCGCAATGAAGCTTCTTGGAGTTGACGCATGGACAGCCTTCAGCAACCTGCTCTTCATAATCATCACGCTGACAGTGGTCTATTTCTTCATATTCACGTTTCCGGGCATGCACAAAGGCAATCTAGGAATAATCTCGAAGATCGCGCGGTACGGAATGATGGCTGCATTCGGTTACTCTTTCGCCAACACGGTCCTCTCAAGGTTCAACATGATCTTCGGAAGACTCGACTTTCTGATGTCCGAATGGCTACCGCTTCCAGGAGGCATGGTTGCCATGCCAGTAGTGTTGATACTATTGGTGTACGCCATGATTCCTGCTCAGAAGCGGCCATGGCCTAAGCCGAAACAACCGAAATAGCGACTGCAAAACCTCTACTTCCCCCTTTTTTCACTCTTTTCTTGACCGACTTCCAGTGATAGCCATAGACGTTATCAAAACCGGAGATCTATGAGATTCGCCAGAGTTTGGCGTCCGTGATTTGCTAGTGGCCGATTCTTTCCTTTATCAGACAGTTATCGCTTTGTGACTGCAGGCTTCTCTTAGGATCTACCGCTTCGAAAGTCTCAAAGGAGGAGTCCCGCAAGTATTCTTGAACATTCAATTGCAGAAGGTGCTGAACATATGTTAGATCTGGCAATAAGGAATGGATACGTGCTTGACGGAACAGGTAACTCTTGGTTCAGGGCGGACATCGGAGTCAAGAATGGGAAGATAGTAAGCGTTGGTCGTTTCGTGCAGAACGCAAACACTTCAGTCAATGCACAGGGCCTCACAGTGTCCCCCGGCTTCATTGACATGCATTCTCACTCAGACGATCCCCTACTCGTCAATCCCAAGGCGGAAAGCAAGATACGTCAGGGGGTAACTACCGAAGTGATCGGCAACTGCGGAGATTCAGGAGCCCCAATCAATCAGACGATTAGAAAGGAGATGAAAGAAACGGGGGCCTTGCTCATCTCAGCGGGAGTAGAAATTGACTACTCTACTCTACAAGAATATGTGAGAAAATTGGAGAGACAGGGAATATCCGTTAACGTAGCACCGTTGGTCGGACACGGCAACCTCAGGAAGATGGTTATAGGATACGAGAATTGCCCTCCAACTGCAAGGGAGCTGCAGAGAATGAAAAACACTCTCGCTGAGGCCATGAGGCAAGGCGCATTCGGAATGTCAACGGGCCTCATCTACCCTCCGGGAAGCTACTCCAAGACAACTGAGATCATAGAACTGGCAAAGGTCGCCTCATCCTTCGGAGGGATATACACATCTCACATTCGAAATGAAGGCAACAGACTTCTGAAGGCCGTGAAGGAGGCGATCACGATTGGTGAGAAGGCTAAGATCCCGGTTCAGATATCTCATCACAAGGCGGGTGGAAGAAGGAATTGGGGAAAGGTCAAGCAGACGATTCGAATGATGGAGAAAGCCCGGGAGCGTGGAACAGACGTGACATGCGATGTGTACCCTTACATTGCCTCAAGCTTTGGCTTGGTTGATATGCTTCCTCAATGGGCACATGAGGGCGGTGCAGAGAAAACCATTCAGCGACTGAAGGATCCTGAAGCGAATAGGCGAATAAGACGCGACATGTTGAAGGGTGCGCTCAGTTCAGCACATTGGAACAGAACAATGATAGCCCGCTGCCCAAAACATGGAGAGTATCAGGGCAAGTTCGTGGCAGATATCGCAAGAACAAGACGAGAAGATCCTTTCGAGTTTGTCTTCAATCTATTGATTGATGAGAAGTTGGCTGTAAGAGTGGTTCGGTTCGGCATGTGCGAAGACGATGTCGAGTACGTTACCCGCTATCCCGGTGCAATGATTGGAAGTGACGGCTCGGCACTTGCCACGTATGGACGGCTTGGAAAGGGAAATCCTCACCCGAGGAACTTCGGAACCTTCCCACGGGTACTTGGTTACTACGCAAGGGAGCGCGGAATTATCACGATGCCTGATGCAGTGCGCAAGATGACCTCACTGCCTGCGCAGAAACTTGGCCTAAGGAACAGGGGAGTAATTCGGCCTGGCGCATGGGCTGACCTAGTGGTCTTCAATCCGAAGACAGTGATCGATGTGGCAACATATGCCAACCCGAAGAGATACCCGAAAGGAATAGAGTATGTACTCGTGAACGGTGTTCTCACGCTTAGCAGAGGCAAGCATACTGGCGCGTTGGCTGGTAAAGTTCTGAAGCGTTCATAGGAACCAAGATCAGGGTTGCGCCCGCTGACAGAAGGGGCAGAACCTTGTCGCCACCGGTATGGCCTTTCCGCAGAAGGCACAATACTTCAATTGCGCCGGTGCCGAAACCGGCGCCACGGGTTGTGGCGGAATCTGAGGTGAGGGTGGCTGAACGACTGGATGTGCTGGTTGCGTAGGTTGACCTGGCATAGACGGTGTTGGTTGAACTCGCGCTGCCGGCGCAGGCGCCGTCGAGGGTGAGGGAGCAGGCCCTTTTCCTTTGGTCATTACCTCTTGAGTTGCTTCGTACGATAGTTGGTAGATTAAGCGGATCATGGTTGCTGTGGAGCCGAGCAATAGAATGATGTAGCCCAAGAGGGCCACAGTGATTCCGGCGAGAGCTTCTGTCTCCAACACCACGGGTCTTCGATTGAGTAGGTCGGTAAGAGCGTTCGTAAGGGGTACTGTAGCAAGTACGAGGCCAATGGCCATCATGACTCCACCGAGTATTCCCCAAACAACAAGCCAGAGAAAGTAGATCAGCGCCCTTTTGAAAGCGCTCAGCCAGTTTAGAGGCATATCTTTTCGTAACCTCAGTTACGTATGTCGTCACATACCCGTTAAGAGTCTTTCTGCCATGAAGCGATCTGAAACGTAGCCATGGTTCAGGCTTTTCTCCGCGTTAATTACAAGGAGGGCCGTTCAGAATAGTTTGCTACGGGATTCCTGCCAAGTCTAAACAGGTCCCTCTGCACGTAGACGGTCCCAATTCCAGAGGAGCGAATAGACTTTCGTCAGAAGGTCTTCATCACCCAAAGGGTGAGTCGTCGAACTGAGAAAGGCATATACAATGATCTTATGGGAATTGGATCATTGAAGAGCGGCTGGTTTCGAGGTTCCTGGGTGAAGTCGATGAAGACTGAATCACTTGGAACTTTTTCGATGGTTGCACGGTGTGAGAGAACAGGTGAACTGGGCGTCTGCGTTTCAACGGCAGTTCCGGCTGTGGGCTCAATAGTTCCACATGCCGAGCTTGATGTAGCGGCGATTGCGACCCAAGCCACCTCAAACGTGATGTATGGTGTTAAGGGGCTTCAACTCATCAAGCTGGGGTTGTCACCGACTAGCGCTCTGGAAGCTCTGCTTCGGGAGGATGAGAAGAGGGAGGTTAGACAGGTGATAATGATTGACAAGAATGGCAGGACCTCAACCTTTACTGGAAGAGAAACGGTCGAGTGGAGCGGGCATCTCACGGGGAAGAACTATGCAACTGCAGGAAACATGCTCGTGGGATCGCGGGTAATCGAAGTCATGGCAAAGGCGTTTGACTCTACTGAGGAGCCACTGGAGGAAAGATTGATGAATGTGCTCGAAGCTGGACAGAAAGCGGGCGGAGATAAGCGAGGCAAAGTCTCGGCAGCACTTCTCGTCATGAAGCGACTCGAGCAGGACAGCCTTAGGCCTTGGATTGATCTACGCGTGGATGAACACCAAGATCCCGTGGTAGAGCTACGGCGTATATACGAAGTGTTCAAGGCTCGATATCTCCTTGCGAAGAAGATCTGATTGGAGAATGGAGTTCTTTCAAAGCTAGAAGCCCTGCGGACACCTAGACTATTTATTCGGAACAATGTGTTTAGTCCACGGTTTCTAGTGGCCTTCTCAGTTTCTTTCCTCTCACACGTGCGAGTCTGCCGTCAATTATTCCGAGCGAGACTTTTTGCTGATCTATTAGGATCTTGGTTCTTGGAGAGAGGTAGGCGATGTCCACATGTCCCATGCATCCAGGAAAGCGTCTGGTTAATGACTGTTCCCACTCCATATGTTCTGAAATGTCTGGGTGAGCACTGAAAAGAAGCGCGTTGTAACCGCCTATGCTGATTCTCAGAGCCATAGATACGTGTGGGTCGCTTTGAAATGCATGGGTCACTCTGTCTCGGGCCTTTCTTATCTCAGCCATGGCGTACGTTAAGACATAGTTCGGTGGACAGAGCAGGTCAGGGAATCTGCACACGGGCTCAAGTATCCACCCCTCCCTTAGCAAGAGGTCAATACGTTTTGTTACGGTTTTCCTATGGATTCCGAGTTCTCTACTGAGGAGGTTCTCGTTTAACTTGAAGACACCTCCAGATACCAGATGCTTGAGAATACTGAATTGGAATTGTTGGAGCGCTAGTCCGTTGACTTCGATTTTTCCCTTTCGGTTAAGCTCAGACTCCATTAGACCGATTGCGGCACTTGGATCATACTTCAACATCAACTGGTTGGAAACATAAATGGAACTAGATGGAAACCGCGTTTCTCTCGGCGGTATCTTGCGTTCTTCGGTAAGCGCCTCTCTCCAGAGTTGGTATGCCAAGACATCGCTGTGGTATATGAAGAGGAGCGTGTTGTACTCCGCGTGCCTAGACCAGTAGGCGGCGAATATGTGCTTGTCTCTGGCGACCCAATCATAGATGGGCTTCTCATAAGGTAGGTCTGCTCGGACAACGACTAACAGAGGATACTCCCTGTAGAGTCCCATGAAGGGACAGACCGGTGGATTGACAACCTTGCGCTCCAATAGTTGAAGAACCTCATTTCTGATGGTGTTCCGATGCCTCTTCAGCAACCTTGCCAACGCGTTGATATTGACACTTACTGACTCCCCCGACACTAAGCTTCTGAGCAAGAGGAGAGTTGTCTCATCATCTAACAAGTTTGATGAGGCAGGTCTGACTGTCGTAGACACAACTGACATCCGGGCCGCGCTCGCTATACCACTATTAACATTCTTTCAACAATCTGATAAAGATAATGTTATGCTCCCAACTGGAGCCACTGGCAAAGACCGAGTAAACAAAGCGCCTCAGGATGTGCATTGTGCACATTTTTCCGCTACTTTCTGTAATTGGGGTTTATGGGTACGGCAGCAATGAGAATGAGGTGCGCAAGGAGATAGGGTGACGTTGAGCAAGATGAAGGTGGTTCTGCAAGATGTAGCAGAACACAGGGTTCAGGAACTACTTGGACAGGTAGATGCGTCGACCTTTCCCGACAGATGGGGGCCGGAGAAGGTAGTTCACACATACGATCCGAAGACCGGAGTCCGCGGTGTCCTAGTCATCGATAACACAGCGAGAGGCCCTGGCAAGGGCGGCATGCGAATCGCACCCGACGTGAATGCGCGGCTGGTGTTCGGCTTGGCCAGAACAATGACTTGGAAATGTGCCTTGGCAGATCTTCCGTTCGGTGGTGCCAAGGCTGGAATGAGAGCTGACCCATTCAAGACTGACCGGATAATGCAGGTACGGACGTTCGCTAGGGCGGTGGCCCCATATGTTCCAAGCCAATGGATCAGCGCGCCCGACATGAACGTTGGCGAGAAAGAGATAGAAGCTTTCGTCAACGAAGTAGGCGACCTGAGGGCGGCCACAGGGAAGCCCGAGCATCTTGGGGGCATCCCACATGAAACTGGCACAACGGGATTCGGCGTGGCCGCAGCTATCGAAGCCATGCTGGAACGTGTCAAAGGCGAGATACCTCTACCAAAATCCTTGAGAGAAGTGAAGGTAGTCATTCAGGGCTTTGGAAACGTGGGCTCTGAACTCGCCAAGTTCCTACACGCGAAAGGTGCCAAAGTGATAGCCCTATGCGACTACTGGTCAGCGATACACGACGAGAAAGGCATCGATATCACAAGAATCGCGAAATTCGCTTATGCCAAGAATGAGGCTCAATCGATAGCAAACTACAAGGAAGCAAAGAAGATCCCTCGAGACAGCATCTTCGACATAGAGTGTGACATATTTGTTCCTGCAGCTGTGGGTAACGTAGTAACAATGGAAACGGTTCCTAGACTTAGGACGAAAGCAATCGTCGAAGCAGCAAATAACCCTACAACTAGTGAAGCTGAGAAGTTCCTTCACAAGAAAGGAATTCCGGTGCTACCTGACATTCTGGTGAATGCGGGTGGCGTGATTGGATCGTATGCAGAATACAAAGGGCAAACCATTGACGAAGCCTTTTCGCTGATCGACTCGAAGATCAGAAAGAACACTACGTTAGTGCTCGACCGATCTCTTCAGACGGGGACTATGCCGAGGTTTGTTGCAATGGACATCGCCATGGACCGTGTCGCCGAGGCGATGGCCTAGACTTCCACTCATACGGAATGGAGGTGAGGAATGAATGTCAGAGATCGAAGAGAACAAGGTCAAAGTGATACTTGCATTAGATCAGGCCAAGGGTCCAGCCCCTATCGGCTACATATCTCAGAAGACTGGAATAGACAATCCACGCGAACTTCTAAGGCAGCTTGAGGAGGATGGCATCGTTCAAAGGTCCCCCTCTAATACTTGGTCTCCGAGCGGTGCTCCACAATTCGAACTCACGACCAAAGCAAAGAAGCTTCTGCAGCAACTCATCGCAACTCGGCTTGAGCAATTCATCGAGGCGAGTGAGTAGAACCTGCGCTGTGCAAGGTTGCGTCAAGTCCAACCCTGCCCTTCCCTTTATTATCTGCCCCAAGATCTACCATGCGGGCGGCGAAGTTCATCAGCAAACTTCCGAACCTGGTGAAAACCACAGGAGTGTCGACTGGAGGGAGTACTAGCATCCCGTGAACTGATACTTTCCTCGTAGTAGTGAAGTCTAGGATCGACAAAACATCTTTTGAGAAGTGTAGTTCCGGATCTAGGCTTTTCGGGCATGGTCTCTGTATCTTTGTGGGAAGCCTCAGCTGTCTTTTCACTACGCTTGTTCCGACCTTCAACTCCCGCTTTCCAAAACACTTCTTCTTTGCAAACTTCCGATGCCTGCAGTGCGGGAGCTGTTGCAGGTACTACGTGCCCCCAATCAAGATTTGCGATGAAGAAATCGAGAGATGGATAAGAGAAGGAAGGGGAGACATACTCGGGCATGTTTGGTGTTTTAGAAAAAAGGGCTATTGCGCACAACGAGTCTCCAAGAACTCCATATGTGCAGATTGTCGTTTAGGTATCAAGCAGATTGAAAGGAGATCCGCTAAGGGGAAGGGGTGCCCCTTTCTCAGAAGAGTCGCAGCCAAACCGTACCACGAATGTGTCGTTCACAACACATCGCCAGAAACCTGTTTGGGCTATCTATGTCAAAAATCCCTGCCAGTCGCTCATCTGAATTGGAAGAACGTGGACGAGCTGATCGCCAAGCTGGGCCTACCCGCATACAGGAAGCTCACAGCAACCTGAGGAGGCTAATGTGAGGAGTCCTCCCGAGTTGGAACAGGCATATAATGAGGGACTGGTCCAATCCAGACCTGAACTGAACAATCCAACACCTGCAAAGGTCTTCTGCTCTATTTTTCTCGGCGAAAGGTTTTCTAGGTTACCTCCGCATTATTCCCGATCATCCTTGACCTGCGGGAGTTCCCAAGCCAGGTCTAAGAGATAAGCCTCGACTAGAGGGGCAGGGTTCAGGACCCTGTGGCACAGGCCTTCGGGGGTTCAAATCCCCC